>NZ_QWFA01000253.1 GCF_003501885.1 Streptomyces globisporus | reverse complement strand
GGCCCCCCGGCCCGCCCGGTGCCCCGGGTGCTCCGCAGCCCCCCGGGCCTCCCGGTCCGCCGCCGGGTGCCACGCCGCCCCCGGGTGGCGGGGTGCACCACGCCGAGACGATGTTCGCGGCTCCGGGCCAGGTCGGCCCGCCCGGTCCGCCCGGTCCGCCCGGAGCCCCGGGCGGTTCCCTGGGTGGCCCCGGTCCCCTACCGCAGCCGCCGGGTCCTCCCGGTCAGCCCGGTCCGCCGCCCGGTGGGCACACCCCGCCCCCTCCGGCGTACGGCTATCCGCAGCAGCCCACCGGTCAGCCGACCGTGGGCCCCGGCTACCAGGCCGTGCTGCGGTTCCGGGCTCCGGACGGCAGCGAGCAGCAGCTGATCCGCCGCTCGGCGCCGGGCACTCCGCACCCCGAGTGGCAGATGCTGCACGAGCTGCGGGCGATGAACGTGCCGCCGCAGCAGGTCATCGAGCTCCACACGGAGCTGGAGTCCTGTGAGCTGCCGGGCGGGTACTGCGCGCGGATGATCCGGGAGACCTGGCCGCAGGTGCGGATCACCAGCGTCGCTCCGTACGGTACGGATCACGCCAGCCGTCAGCAGGGCATGCAGCATCTGCTGACGCACCAGGGCGAGCTGCACCAGGTCGCGGACGGCCCGGCGCGGCCCGCGCCGGTGCGGGCGCCGCTGCCGCAGATGCCGCCCGCGCCCGCGCTGCCGCCGGAGGCGGTGGCCGAGGAGCTGGCGCAGGCGTTCGGTCCGCAGGGCATCCTCCGGTTCGACCAGCGGGCGGTGTCCCGCCAGGGGGTGCCGGAGGTCGTCGCGCGCACCCTGGTGTGGGCGGGGCTGCCCGCCGATTTCGGGCCGTTCTTCTGGGCGCAGCCGGGGCAGCCGGTGGTGCCGACGCTGGCCGAGCTGGCCGCGCAGCGCCAGGTGCAGCCGGCGCCGGACGCGGGGTCGTACCTGGTGATGGGGACGGACTTCGGCCGGGCGATCTGTGTGCAGTACGGGACGGCGAACATCGTGGCCGTGCCGGTGGAGGCGGGCCCCGGCGGGCAGTCGGTGCCGCCGCAGTTCGTGAACACGGGGCTGCCCGAGTTCGTGCGGTCGATGGCGCTCCTGGGCCGGATGTGGCGGCTGCGGTACGGGCTGAACCCGGAGCAGGCGGGCCGTTGGACCGTCGACTTCCAGGCACAGCTGGTGGCGCTGGACCCGGCGGCGCTGGCGTCGCCGGAGAGCTGGTGGTCGGTGCTGCTGGAGCAGATGTGGGACGGCTTGATCTGATCTGACCCGGTCTGCCGGCCCGGTCCGGCGGTCCGGCTTCACGGTCCGGCCGAGGCGCCCGAACCCTTCCCGGGTTCGGGCGCTTCGCTGTGTGACGGTTCGCCCGATCTGTGATGCCGGTCGCTTCCGGCCTGAATGCCGCTGATCGATTCCGACTTCCGGCACCAATTGCCGCATCCTTGACGTATCGCGGTGGGTCGTTGGGTCGGAGAGAGGTTTCAGGGATGAGTGCTGGACCGGTGTCCGCGTTCGACGTGGTCGGTGTCCGGGGGAAGGGCTACCGCCCGGAGCAGGTGGACCGCATGGTGGCCGCCCTGACGGCCGAGCGGGACGGGGCGCTCGCCGAGATCGCGCGGCTGACCGGCCGGGCCGAGGAACTGCACGCCGAGGCGGCCCGGCTGGCGGAGACCGTCGCGACGCTGCCCGTGCCGGACTACGCCGAGCTGGGGGAGCGGGCGCAGCGGATCCTGGCCCTGGCCGAGAGCGAGGCCCGGGCGCTGGAGGCCGAGGCTGTGGCGGCGGGCCAGGCGCTGCGGGACGAGGCGGAGGCGGCGGGCCGTGCCGCCGGGGACGCGGCGCGCGAGGCGGCCGAGGCGGTACGCGCGGCGGCGGACCGGGCGGCGGAGGAACGGGTGGCCGCGGCGGTCCGGGAGGCGGAAGGGCTGCTGGCGGCGGCCCGGCAGGACGCCGAGGAGGTGCGGGCGGCCGCAGCGTCGGCGATGGCGGCGACCCGTGATCGTACGGCGAGCGTGCTGGCCCACCAGGAGCAGGAGCACGCGGAGCGCCTCAAGGCGGCCGAGGCCGAACTGGCCGCCGAGGAAGCCGCGTTGGAGGCCCGGCACGCGGAGCTGACTGAGCGGGCCGAGGCGCTGCTCACGGAGGCGGGCCGGCACCTCGCCGCCACGCAGGAAGCGGCCCGGCACGGCCAGGAGGACGCGGAGGCGCGGGCGGCGGAGCTGCTGGCCGAGGCCCGGGTCCGGGAGGAGCGGGTGGTCCGGGAGACGGAGCGGATCCTGCGGGAGCACGAGGAGGGCCGTGAGGAGGTCCAGGCGCACATGGCGCACGTACGCAGCTCGCTGGCGGCGCTGACGGGGCGGGTGACGTCGAACGACGACGGGAACGAGAGCGGGAACGAGGGCGAGGGGGCCTGAGTGCCCGAGCACCCGAGTGCCCGAGCGCGGGCGTGGCGAAGCGGTCCGGTTTTCCGGCGTCGCATTGGCCCGGGACACCGATCCGTTCGCGGACGACACCGGTGGGGAACTGGTGCGCCGGGGCCTACGCCCGCGTCGGCGTCGGGGGGCGCGGTGACACCGGCGTGCGCCCGCACCCGGGTGGCCGATCCGCTGCGGGCCTCGAAGTAGCCCTCGGCGACGAGTTGGGCGTAGGCCTCGGTCACCACCCGGCGGGAGCACCGCAGATCCGCGGCGAGGACCCGGCTCGGGGGCAGGGTGCTGCCCACGGCGAGCCGCCCGCCGGTGACGGCGGCCCGCAGCGCCCGGGCCGGCCGCGGGTGCAGGGGGCCGTCGGCGGGGTCCGCCAACTCCAGGAAGGTCCCCCACGCGGGCCCGGACCGCTCACGGTCATGCGTGACAGCCGGAGATCGTAGCGGCCGGACGACAGGCGCTGACGGGGGAGTTCGCGACCCGTGGCTCTTGCATATATCCGCCGGTACAAGCTGAATAAGTCATGCACCTCGCAGTTCCCCGTTCTGCTTGCAAGGGAGTGGTCATGACCGTCCGAGCGCCGGACATTCTGTCGCCAGAGTTCGAGAGAGACCCGTATGCGGCGTATCGCCGGATGCGACAGGACGAGCCGCTCCTGTGGCACGAGGCCACCAAGAGTTACATCGTCTCGCGCTACGAGGACGTGGAGCGCGTCTTCAAGGACAAGGCCGGTGAGTTCACCACCGAGAACTACGACTGGCAGATCGAGCCCGTGCACGGGCGGACGATTCTCCAGCTCAGCGGGCGCGAGCACGCCGTACGCCGGGCCCTCGTCGCGCCCGCCTTCCGGGGTGCCGACCTGCGGGACAAGTTCTTACCGGTCATCGAGCGCAATTCGCGCGAATTGATCGACCGGTTCCGTGGCTCCGGTTCCGTCGATCTGGTCGCCGACTACGCCACCCGATTTCCCGTGAACGTCATTGCGGACATGCTCGGTCTGGACAAGTCCGACTATGAGCGTTTTCACGGTTGGTATACGGCCGTCATCGCCTTTCTCGGTAATCTCTCCGGCGACCAGGACGTGGCGCGGGCCGGTGAACGTACCCGCGTCGAGTTTGCCGAGTACATGCTCCCGATCATCCGCGAACGGCGGGAGGCCCCGGGCGACGATCTGCTGTCGACGCTGTGCACCGCGGAGGTCGACGGTGTCCGGATGAGCGACGAGGACGTCAAGGCGTTCTGCAGTCTGCTGCTCGCGGCGGGCGGCGAGACCACCGACAAGGCCATCGCCGGTATCTTCGCCAACCTGCTCACGCACCCGGAGCAGTTGGCGGCGGTCCGCGCCGACCGGAGCCTGATAGCCCGTGCCTTCGCCGAGACGCTGCGCTACACCCCGCCGGTGCACATGATCATGCGCCAGTCCGCGACGGACGTGGAGCTGAGCGGCGGCACCGTACCGGCGGGCTCCACGGTGACCTGTCTGATCGGCTCCGCCAACCGTGACGAGGACCGCTACCGCGACCCCGATGTCTTCGACATCTTCCGCGAGGACCTGAGCGCCACGAACGCGTTCTCGGCGGCGGCCGACCATCTCGCCTTCGCGCTCGGCCGGCACTTCTGCGTGGGTGCTCTGCTGGCCAGGTCCGAAGTCGAGGTCGGGGTGGGTCAGTTGCTGGACGCCATGCCCGATCTGCGGCTGGCCGACGGCTTCGACCCGGTCGAGAACGGTGTGTTCACCCGGGGGCCGAAGAGCCTGCCGGTGCTTTTCACACCGGTGTCGGGCTGACGGAACGCGGTCGTCCTGGGGCGGCCGGGCCGTGGAACGCTTCTCGGCCCGGCCGCCCGCCCCGGCCCTCGCTACTGCGCCATCGGACTGAACTGGACCGGCAGCGCCGACAGTCCGCGCATCCAGATCGAGGGCCGCCACGTCAGCTCCGCCGGTTCGACCGCCAGCATCAGGTCCGGCAGCTGTTCCAGCAGCGTCTCCACCGCCGTACGGGCCATCACGTCGGCCAGCAGCGGTGCGGGGTAGGGGCAGCGGTGCTCGCCGCCGCTGAACGACAGGTGCGCGGAGTTCTCGGCCCCGACGTATGCCTCCGGCCAGATCTCCGGGTCGGTGTTGGCCGCGGCGATCCCCAGGACCAGGCAGTCGCCCGCCCGGATGTGCCGGCCGCCGAGCTGGGTGTCCCGTACGGCCCAGCGGCCGATGAAGTTCTGCGTCGGGGTGTCCAGCCACAGCACCTCGTTGAGCGCCTCGCCGACGCTGAGCCTGCCGCCGGAGACGTTCACCGCGAAGCGTTCGTCCGTCAGCAGCAGCCGCAGCGTGTTGCAGATCCAGTTGGCGGTGGGCTGCTGGGCCGCGGCGATCACCGAGATCAGGTCCTGGACGATCTCCTCGTCCGAGAGCCCCGCCCCGTGCGTCACCATGCGGGAGGTGACGTCGGGTCCGGGTACCGCCCGCTTGTCCTTGACCAGTTGGCGCAGCCGGTCGCCGACCCGCCCGTAGGCCGCCACCGGGTCGTCCCCCTCACCGGCGTCGAGCGAGATCCGCAGGTCGTCCACCAACTGCTGGGTGTCCGAGCCCGACACCGGCATCCCGCACATCTGGACCACGGCCCGCATCGGCAGGGCGTGGACGTAGCTGCTCATCAGCTCCGTCCGGCCGCTCCCGGCGAAGTCCGCGATGAGCCGCTCGGCGATGCGCCGGCAGTCGCGGGCCAGCTCGAACTGGTCGACGCCCTCCAGCGCTTCGGTGATGACACCGGCCCTGCGGCGGTGCTCGTCGCCCTCCGTGAAGAGCACCGACGGCTGGTAGCCGACGAACGGCAGCAGGGGCCAGTCCGGCGGAATGGTCGCCCACTGGTTCCAGCGGCGCGAGTCCCGTGCGAACAGCTCGTCGTGCGTGGTGACGTAGGAGAGTTCGGCGTAGCCGAGGACCAGCCAGGCCGGTACGTCACCGTCGAGCAGGACCGGCGCCACCGCGCCGTGCTCCCGCCGCAGCGAGCGGTAGAGCTCCGTGGGCGTCTGCTGGTAGGAGGCGCCGGACAGCCGTACGGCACCAGGGGCGACCGGGCAGCCGGAGGAGGCGGTGGTGCCCGTGGCGCGGGAAGAGTCGAAGGAAGGCTCGAAGGACGGGCCGGAGGTGCTCATGGTGTCGTCTCCCGGGCGATGGCCATCGTGCGCAGATGGTCGACGAGCGTGATCAGGACGTTCTTGCTGGAGGTCCGGACCCGGGCGTCGCAGTCGATCATCGGGATGTGCTCGGGCAGGGCCAGGGCCTGACGGATCTCTTCGAGGGGGTGGGCGACGTCGTCGTCGAACCGGTTGACCGCCACCACGAACGGGGTGCCGTGGTGTTCCAGCCGGTCGATCGCGTACCAGGAGTCGTCCATCCGGCGGGTGTCCACGAGGACGACCGCGCCGAGCGTGCCGGAGAAGAGCCGGTCCCACAGAAACCAGAAGCGTTCCTGCCCCGGGGCGCCGAACAGGTACAGCACGATGCGCTCGTTGAGGCTGATGCGGCCGAAGTCGAAGGCGACCGTGGTGGTGGTCTTGGCGTCGACGCCGCTCGTCTCGTCGACGCCGACACCGGCCTGGGTCATGACCTCTTCGGTGTTCAGCGGCCGGATCTCGCTCACCGAGCGGACGAGCGTGGTCTTGCCGACGCCGAACCCTCCGACGACGACTATCTTCAGGCCGGTCTCGGCCGCGTCGCCCAGCGGGGTGCGCCGGGCGGGGAGCTCACAGCTTCCGGAGACCATGGAGCACCTCCTTCAGCAGTTCGGAGTCGGGGAGTTCGGTCGGTGAGGCCGCCACGCGGGGGTGGCGGGCGGTGATCCGGCCCATGACGTGGAGGTCGTCGAGCAGGATGCGGACGACGGTGACGGGGAGGGAGAGTTCGGCGGCGATCTCGACGACGGCGGTCGGGTGGCTGCACAGTTCCAGGATCCGCGCGTGCTCGGACTGCATGCCGGGTGCCGGCCGGGACTCGCTGACGACCAGGGTCACCAGGTCGAAGGAGTCCGCGGCGCGGCTGCGTCCGCCGGTGACCGTGTAGAGCCGGTCGGGGGCCCCGGTGTCGACGGGGCGCCGGGGGGTCACGAGGTACTCCCCGGGAGGGTGCCGCGTGGTGCGGCGCGCAGGTGTTCGCCGATCTGCTCGACCATCTGCGTCATCTGGTTGCCCACGATGCTGGGGTCGGCCTCCTCCGTGGCGACGACGGCCAGGTGCGCGCCCTCACCGGCCTCGACGATGAAGAGCAGGCCGCCGTGGAACTCGGTCATCGAGTGCCGTACGCCGCCGGAACCGTCGCCGAACTCGATGGAGGCGCCCTGTGCCAGCGCCTGCATGCCCGAGCAGATGGCCGCCAGCTGGTCGGCCTGGTCGAGGGTGAGGTGCTCGCTCCAGCAGAGCTTGAGCCCGTCGCGGGACAGGGCCAGGGCGTGCCGCGTGCCGGGGGTCTGCTCCAGCAGCCTCTGCAGGAGCCAGGTGAGGCTGTTGTCCGTTGTCTGCATGATGAGTGACGGGACCGTGGCGCCGGGATCCGGCCGACGGCCCGTACCTCCAATCTCGGATGTTCGAGCGAGCGCGTCCGGTGACCCCGGACACCCTGGGGATGGCGTTCCTGGCTACGGCGTGGCGGACGGCGGCGGTACGGTCCCGGCGTCCGGCTGCTCCGTCGGCGTCGGGTTGCCCTGGGGCCGCCGGCCGCGCTGGAAGGCGCCGAACTGCTGGCCCGCGGAGCGGGGCGGGGTGGCCCGCGGTGTGTCGCCCCGCGGATTCGCCGCGGAGGTGGAAGCGGGCGTGCCCCGGTGACGGCCGCGCTCGCGCTCCGCCTCGCCCATGGTGCGGCCGGGCGTGCGGACGGGCAGGCCGCCGGGGGTGGACGCCGTCGGCGCCGGACGGGCCGCGGGCTGCTCGGGCTGACGCGGACGGACGACGAGGGGGTCGGTGGCCGGGGGCACCGGTGCGGGGGCTTCCGGG
>NZ_QWFA01000252.1 GCF_003501885.1 Streptomyces globisporus | reverse complement strand
TCCCGGAGCCTTCCCAGGAGGCCGTCGCCGCCGCCCCGCGCGACGTGGTGGTCGCCGACCGCGCGTACCCGGGGCTCAGCGGCTTCGGGCCGATCGTCGCGCCGTTCGTCGAGGCGGCGGCGGGAAGGCTCCGGGAGGCGCTGGCGGAGGCAGGGGTGGACGGCCCGACGCCAGGCGGTTCGGCAGACGGCGCGCTCGCGGCAGACGGCCTCTCCTCCGTCCTGGCGGACTTCCGGCGGCAGTTGGCCCGGCGGCTGGCCCGGATCGCGGCGCGCACGCTCGTCACCGAGCTGCACGAGGCCAGGCGGCTGGGCCGGTTGAGCGGTGCGGGGCCCGAGGAGCGCTTCCGGGACTTCGTGGCGTCGACCGGCCGCCGTGCTGGGCTCGACCGGCTCGTCACCGGCTATCCCGTCCTTGCCCGCCTCCTCGCGACGGCCTGCCTCAACACCGCCGACGCCTTCGCGGAGCTGATGGCGCGCCTCGCCGCCGACCGGGATCTGCTGGCCCCGGCGGGGGTGTTCGGAGACCGGGGCGGAGCGTTCGGCACCTCCACGGAGCCGGGGACGCTCACCGGGGTCGAGGCCGGTGCGGGCGACAGCCATCGCGGTGGCCGGTCCGTGATGCTCCTGCGGTTCGCCGACGGCACCCGCCTCGTGTACAAGCCGCGCCCCCTCGCGGCGCACCGGAACTTCAACTCCCTCGCCGAGTGGTTCGGTTCGCTACCGGGCGCCCCCGACCTGCGGGTGCTGCGCGTCCTGGACCGGGGGGACTACGGCTGGGCCGAGTTCGTCGAGGAGCGGCCCTGCGCGTCGGAGGCGGAGACCCGGCAGTTCTACCGGCGCCAGGGTGCGCTGCTGGCCCTGCTGCACGCGCTGGACGGTACGGATCTGCACCACGAGAACCTGATCGCCTGCGGCCCGCACCCGGTGCTCGTCGATGTGGAGACCCTGTTCCACCCGCCGCTGGGGCCCGCCCGGTCCGCCGATCCGGCCGCCCGGGCCCTGCACGACTCCGTCCACCGGGTGGGCCTGCTCCCCCAGTTGCTCGTCGGGGACACGACCGCGCTCGACATGTCCGCCATCGGCGGCGGCCGGGCCGCCTCGTCCCCCATCGAGACCGCCGACTGGGCGGAGGCCGGGACCGACCGCATGAGGCTGGTGCGGCGGGCGGGCCGGTTCACCGAGTCCGCCAACCGTCCCCGGCTCGGCACCGAGGCCGCCGACCCTTCCACGTACACCGAAGCCCTCTGTGACGGGTTCCGCGCCGGGTACACCGCGATCCACGATCACCGCGACGACCTCCTCTCCGCAGAAGGGCCGATGTGGCGGTTCGCCAGGGACGAGGTGCGGGTCGTCCCCCGCCCCACCTGGACCTACACGACGCTGCTGGACGAGTCGACCCACCCCGATCTGATGCGGGACGCCGCCGAACGGCACCGGGTGCTGTCCCTGCTGCGCACCCCGCTCCTGGGCGTGCCCGCGCTGTCCGGCGTGGAGGACGAGGAGATCGCGGAGCTGTGGTGCGGCGACGTGCCGGTGTTCGCCACCCGGCCGGGCTCCACTGAGCTGTGGAGCGGCACCGGCCGTACGGTCCCGGAGCCGGCGCCCGACCCCTCCGCGTCCGACGCCGCCTCCACCGGGCTGGCGCGCGTCGAGGCGAAGGTGCGCGCGATGGACACCGTCGACCGCCAGGACCAGGAACGGATCATCCGGACCGCCATGGTGAGCACATCGCCCCGGCCGCCGCACCGGCCAGGACCGGGCGGCCGGGCGCCGAGCGCGGCGATCGCGCCGGAGCCCGAGCAACTGCTGTCCGCAGCCCGGTCGGTGGGAGACCGGCTCGTCTCCCTCGCCTACCGGCACGAGGGCCGCACCAACTGGATCGGGCTGGAACTCCTCGGCGAGCGCTACTGGCGGCTCACGCCGATGGCGGCGGACCTCGCCGGCGGCTACACCGGACCCGCACTCTTCCTGGCCCAACTGGCCGCGCTCACCGGCGTATCCCGGTACGCGGAGGCGGCCCGCGAAGCGCTCGCTCCCGTCCCGGGGCTGCTGGACGCCCTGCACGGGCGGGCCGACGAGCTCGGGGCCCTGGGCTCCGGCGCCTACGCGGGCCTCGGCGGCATCGCGTACGCGCTGACCGAGGTGGGCACGCTGCTGGGCGACCCGGAGGTGCTGGACCTGGCCGGTCCGGCCGTCCGGCTGAGCTGTGCGGCCAACGCGGCCGAGGACGGGTACGGGGTGCGCGGCGGTGCGGCGGGCGGGCTGGTCTCGCTGCTCGCGGTGTACCACGCCACCGGCCGCCCGCAGGCCTGGTGGGGCGCCGTGCGCTGCGCCGACCGACTCGCCGCCGCCCCGGCCCCCGACACCGGAGGCTTCGCCGACGGGGCGGCCGGGATCGGCTGGGCGATGCTGCGCCTCGCCGGGGCGGGGGGCGACGCCCGCCACCGGAGCGCCGGTCTTGCGGCCCTGCGCCGGGCGACCGAACTGACGGACGCCGCGACGAACCACGGGCCCGCCTGGTGCGAGGGGGCGGCCGGGGTCGCGCTGGCGATCGCGGACAGCCCCGCCGCACGGGAGGACCCGGAGCTGTCCGGCTGGCTCGCGGCGCGCTCCGGCGAGCTGGCGGACATCGGTCCGCTCGCCGACGACAGCCTGTGCCACGGGGAGTCCGGACTGCTCGAACTCCTCGCCCACAGCGCCCTGCCCGCCCTCCTGCCCGACGTACGGGCCGCGTGGGTGCGCCGGGCCGGGACGCTGCTGGCCTCGGCGGACCGGGCGGGACCGCAGTGCGGGACGCCCGGTGGCGTACCGCACCCCGGGCTGCTCACCGGGCTCTCGGGCATCGGGCACGGGCTGCTGCGGGCGGGGTTCCCCGACCGGATCGGCTCCGCCCTGCTCCTGGCCCCCTCCCGCACCCCCTGACCCACTGGCACACCCGTACAGCAACCATCACCCAGCACCGATCAGCAGAGGATGAGGCAGAGATGAAGCAGTTCGGCGAATCGGCCCTGCAGGCGTCCGGCGACATCGCTCACGAGGGCACCCCGGAGCACCCGGCCGGGCAGATCTCCCTGGGGTCCACCGGAGGACTCGGTGCGCGCAGCAGACTCCTCAGCGCTTCGGAGGGCGAGAGCGGCTTCAGCCACGACCTGCCCTGGACCACCATGACCGCCCCGTGGTGACCAGATCCGGCCAAATCCAAGACAATTGAGCCGAATTGGCCCGCTGCCGTGGGAGTTGTCGCTCCAGTAATCTGCGGCCATGCGAGCCACTTCGCCGGTCATCGTCGGGCGGGACGAGGAGATCGGACTGCTGAGCAGCGCCCTGGACGCCGTGCAACGGCGTTCGGGGCGCGCGCTGTTCCTCCTCGGGGAGGCCGGTATCGGAAAGTCCCGGCTGGTGGGCGAGTGCGCCTACCGGGCCTACGGGCTCGGCATGCCGGTGCTGCGCGGCCGGGCCACCTCGACCGGACTCGTCGTGCCGTTCCGCCCGCTCGCCGAGGCGCTGGCGTCCCGGTTCCGGGCGGCCGGCACCCCGACCGATCCGGAGCTCGCGCCCTACCATCCGGCGCTGGCCCGGCTGGTCCCGGAGTGGCGCAGGGCCGGGTCGCCCGGTTACCCGGAGACGGTCGTGGAGCTGGCCGAGGCGCTGCTGCGGCTGCTGTCCGTCCTGGGCAGGGAGGCGGGCTGCACGATCCTGCTGGAGGATCTGCACGACTGCGACACGGAGACCGTCGCGGTCGTCGAGTACGTCATCGACAACCTCGCCGATCTGCCCATCCTGCTCCTCGGCACCCTGCGCCCCGAGCCGGGCGCCGCGCTGGACCTCGTACGCTCCGCGGAGCGCCGGCACGTCGCGACCGTCCGGGAGTTGGATCCGCTCCACGACGACCAGGTGCGGGCACTCACAGCTGCGTGTCTGGAGGCGGGGCCGCAGGAGATACCGGAGGCGGTGCACCGGCGGCTGGCCGGGCGCGCCGCGGGCAACCCGTATCTGCTGGAGGTGCTGCTGGCGGACCTCATCGACACCGGTCGGCTCCGGCGGACGGACGGCGCCTGGGAGGCGGTGGAGCAACCGGGCGGGTCCATCCCCTCTGACATCGTGCGCAGTTGGGCCCGGAGGCTGGAGCGTCTTGACGAGCCGGTGCGGGATCTCTTACTGGCGTCGGCCACGCTGGGAAGCCAGTTCTCGGTGACCGTGCTCCAGACCGTCACCGGATTCGAGGACCGGGCCCTGTTCACACATCTGCGGTCCGCCGTGGAAGCCGGGGTCATCGCCCCGGACGGCGCGGCCCCCGACCGCTACACCTTCCGGCACTCGCTCACCGCCGAGGCCCTGATCTCCTCCCTCGTCCCGGCCGAGCGCGCCTCGCTGGCCCGCCGTGCCGCCGCGGCCATCGAGCACTCCGGGGAGCCGCTGGACGAGGACGGGCGGCAGCTCGTGGCCTCGCTGCAACTGGCGGCGGGCGACCGAGCGGGGGCGGCCCGCCAGTTCGCGGAGGCCGGAAGACGGATGCTCGCTTCGGGAGCGCACGGCTCGGCCGTGGTGCTGCTGGAGCGGGCGCACCCCCTGGCCGCCGAGGCCGACCGGGCTGCCGTCGCCGAGTCGTTGGCGGTCGCCCGGGCCGAGGGCGGCGATCTGGACGGCGCACTGAAGCTGGCGGACGCGCTGCCGCCCGTTCCGGCGCGTTCCGAAGCCGCGGCCCGGCGCGGACAGATCCACATCGACCTCGCCTGGGCGGCGGTGATGGCGGAGCGCACCGCCGATGCCGCGCTCCAGGTCGAGTCGGCCCGCGTGCTCCTGGGCCCGACCCCGCCCCCGGGCCGCCGGGCCGCGCTCGTGGTGGTCGACGGCTATCTGGCCTTGCTCCCCGGGCTCCCGGGGACCGGGCGGCCGTACCGGGATCCGGTGGAGACCGAGCAGGCGGTCCAGAAGGCCGCCGAGACCGCCGAGGCCGAGGGGCTGCCCGTGGTGGCCTGCCAGGCCTGGCAGTTGCTGGCGCTGCTGCGGCGCGAGGAGGGGTTCGACGCGGCGGACGCCGCGCTGGAGCGGATGCTGTCGATCTCCACCGAACACGCCCTGCCCGTCTGGCGGGTGGAGGCGCTGGTGCGCCTCGGCGCGAACGCCTTCATGCGGACCGGGGACGCCTCCCGGCTCCTCTCCGCCCGGGCGGCGGCCACCGATCTGGGCGCGCTGCTGCTGACCCGTACGGTCGACGGACTGCTCGCGATGAACGCGGTGCTGTGCGCCCGGTGGGAGGAGGCGCAGGAGATCATCGACCGCTCGGCCGAGGCCAGTGCCCGGGTCGGCGATCTGTCGGCCCACCGCTATCTGCTGCTGGCCGGGGCGACGATGGCCGCGCACCGGGGGCGGCGGCGGGACATGGACCGGGCGCTGGCCGCGTTCCGGCGGGCCGGGGGCGAGCAGTCGCTGCTGGTGCCGCTCGGATCGGGGCTCTGCCGGGCGTTCGGGGCGCTGCTGGAGGAGGACCCCGAGCGGGCGGCGGCGGGCCTGGACGAGTCGCTGGCCTGGGAGTTGGACCACCCGAGCTACTACTACCTGAGCGGGCGGTACGGGCTGCGCCCGCTGCTGCGGGTCCTCGCGGGGCAGGCGGACCGGACGGAGCTGGAGGAGGCACGGGCGGCTCCCGGGGGCTGCCTCGCCTGGAACCGGCAGTTCCTGGACCTGGCCGACGCGGTGCTGCTGGGCCGGAAGGGGGACCCGGCCGGGGCGGCCCGGCTGATGGCGTCCTTCACGCAGCGCTCCGCCCCCTTCCCGGTCGCCCACCACCTGGGGCTGCGGCTGGTCGCGGACGCGGCCAGGGCGGACGGGTGGGGCGAGCCGGTGGCGTGGCTGCGGACCGCCGAGGAGTTCTTCTACGGGGCCGGGGTGCAGCCGGTCTCCGCCGCGTGCCGGGCGGCGCTGCGGCAGGCCGGGGCGAGCGTGGGCCAGCACCGGGGCGGCTGGGACCGGATCCCGTCGCCGCTGCGGACCAGCGGGGTGACGCCGCGCGAGTACGAGGTGTTCGTGCTGCTGCCCGAACGCCCCGGGAACCAGCAGATCGCCCGCCGGCTGTCGATCTCGCCCCGCACGGTGGAGAAGCACATGGCCAGCCTGCTGAACAAGACCGGCCGCGCGGACCGGGCGGCGCTGTGCGAGTTCGCCGCCGAGTGCGCGGCCGAGCCTGCCTGAGGGACGACGAGCAGGACGTACGCGTACCCGCGTCGCGGGCATGCGGGCATGGGGCCGGGCGCATGGGGGCCGCGGCGGGCAACATGGGGGTGCCGGGCGGTTTCGGTCGGGTGCCCGGGCGGAAAATGCGGGTGGGGCCCCGATGTACGGGGGTCCGGGCGGCAGCAGGATCGGTCGTGCGTACGGTCCAGTCCGCCGCCCGTCCCCCTCCCGGAGGCCCGCTGATGACCCGACCTCCCGTTCGTACCGGCGCCCCCGGTACCGCCGGTGCCGTGCACTTCTGCCTGCTCGGCCCCCTGACCGCCCGGCGGGACGGCCGTGAGCTGCCGCTCGGTCCGCGCAAGCAGCGACTGGTCCTCGCCACCCTGCTGGCCCGGCCCAACACCCCCGTACCGGTGGACGTGTTGACCGACGCGGTGTGGCCGGACGATCCGCCCCGCACCGCGCGCAAGAACCTCCAGGTGTACATCAGCGCCGCCCGTGCCCTGCTGGGCCCGGCCGGGGACGGCGGCACGGACCGGCTGGTGCACGGCTGCGGGGGCTATCTGCTGCGCATCGCCGAGGGCGAGCTGGACACCCTGCGCTTCGGGTCGCTGGCCCGGGCCGGGCGGGCGGCGGCCGAGCGGGGCGATCTGCCCGGCGCGGCCCGGCAGTTGCGCGAGGCGCTCGACCTGTGGGAGGGGCCGCCGCTGAACGATCTGCGGGACTCGGCCGGGGTGGCCGATGAGGCGGACCGTCTGGAGGCCCGTTGTCTCACGGTGTACGAGGACTGGGCCGAGGCCGAGATCGAGCTGGGCCGGGGCGGAGTCGCGGTGGACGGGCTGCGGGACCTGGTGGAGCGCCATCCGCTGCGAGAGCGGCTGCGGGCCGCCTGGATGAACTCCCTGCACCAGTCCGGCCGACAGGCCGAGGCGCTGGCGGTCTACGACGATTACCGGCAGCTGATGGCACGGGAGTTGGGCCTGGAGCCGAGTCCGGCGATGGCCGGGTTGTACCGGTCGATGCTCGGCCGGGGGCGTGAGGCGCGGCGGCCCGCCGCACGCCGGGAGACGCCGGCCCCCGTGGCGCTGCCCGCCGGCACGGGGGCGTTCACCGGCCGTCGGGAGGAACTCCGGGACCTGCTGGACGTGTTGGGCAGTGGTGAGGAGCGTGTGGTCGTCGTCTCGGGTCCGGGCGGGGCGGGGAAGTCGGCGTTGGCGGTCCGGGCGGCGCAGCTGCTCGCCGACCCGTTCCCCGACGGCCGCGTGCACGTCCGGGTGCGCGGCGAGGACGGCACGGCGC
>NZ_QWFA01000251.1 GCF_003501885.1 Streptomyces globisporus | reverse complement strand
CCCGGGGTGGCCGTCTTCCTGCTCCTCGGTCTCCAGGCGGTGATCTTCACCGCCTGGGAGATCCGGCAGCCCTTCGTCTTCCCGTCCGGGTTCTATCCCGAGTGGTTCATCGGAGGGGCGCCCCTGAACACCCCGCTCATCGAGGGGCCGCCGGGCTGGATCACCGTGGCGATCATCCTGATGTCCCTGGTGGCGGCCCTCGGGGCGGTCTCCGGAGCGGCCCTCGCGCGACCGCTCGGCCTGATCGCGGGCGGGTTCGTCCTCGCCTCCGGCGCGCTGGGCCTGGCGCGCACCATCCACTTCGAGCTGTACGAGAGGTTCACCGACCTCGACATCGAGGGGCAGCTGACCCTGCTGAGCCAGGTCTGCTCGCTCCTCATCGGGCTCGTCGTGATCCTCCTGCTCGCCCGCAAGGGCGTCGAACGGACCCCCGGCGGCGCCGCGGGCCCCTGGGGCGGTCCGAACTCCTGGGGCGGCGGCTGGGGCGCCCCGGCGCCCGGTCAGCCCGGACCGCAGGGCTACCAGCCGCCGCAGGCCCCCGGCTTCGGGCCGCCCCAGGGCGGTGGCTTCGGGCCCCCACCCTCGTCCCCGCCGCCCCGCTGGTGAACCGGGGGCGGACAGGGAGCGGCGGGCGGCTCAGGCGCCGGTCAGCCCCAGCGACCGCTTGAGGAAGTCCACCTGGAGCAGGAGCAGGTTCTCCGCGACCTGCTCCTGCGGCGTCATGTGCGTCACCCCGCTCAGCGGCAGCACCTCGTGCGGCCGCCCGGCCGCCAGCAGCGCGGAGGACAGCCGCAGGGCGTGCGCGACCACCACGTTGTCGTCGGCCAGACCGTGCACGATCAGCATCGGGCGGACCTCGTCGGCGGCCTCGGAGAGACCGTCGTCGGTGAGCAGCGAGTTGTACGCGTACACCTCCGGCTGGTCCGCCGGATCCCCGAGATAGCGCTCGGTGTAGTGGGTGTCGTACAGCCGCTGGTCCGTCACCGGTGCCCCGACGACCGCCGCGTGGAAGACGTCGGGCCGCCGCAGCACCGCGAGCCCCGCCAGATAGCCGCCGAAGGACCAGCCCCGGATCGCCACCCGGGACAGATCGAGCGGGAACCGGTCCGCCAGCCCGTGCAACGCCTCGACCTGGTCCTCCATGGTCAGCACGAGGTTGTCCCGTACCGCCTTCTCCCAGGCCGGCGAGCGGCCCGGCGCGCCCCGCCCGTCCGCCACGACCACCGCGAAGCCCTGGTCCGCGAACCACTGCGACGTCAGATGCGGGTTGTGGGCGGCGACCACCCGGCGGCCGTGCGGGCCGCCGTAGGGATCCATCAGGACCGGAAGGGGACCGTCCGACTCCTGGTAGTCCGACGGAAGCAGCACGGCGCACGGAATCCGCCGTGCGCCCCCCTCGGTGAGGGTCACGCGGGCGGTGAGCACCGGCTCCTGGGCGAAGCTCGCGATGTGGACCAGCCGCTTGCCGTCCCGTACCACCCACGCGGCGGTCCCGGGCTCCTCGGGAACGGCCGAGACCACCACCGACAGAGAGCCCGAGCGGACCGCGGAGTGCACACCCACCCCTTCGGAAATCCGCTCGATTCCCAACTCGTTGACCCGGTACACATGGATCTGCCCGATCTCCGGCTCGACCGCGTCCTCACCGGCCACCGCCGAGATCAGGATGTCCGACTCCCCGATGTCCAGCACCGCCTGGACGTGCAGCTGCGACCCGGTCAGCGGCCGGTCCCCGACCGCCAGCACCCGCGCGCCGCCCTCGTCGGCGATCCGCACCAGCCGCCCGTCCGGCGCCCACGCGGGCACCCCGGGGAAGAGATCCAGATAGACCGGGTCCTCGTCGACATGGACGATCCGGGTCGCACCGGTCTCCGGGTCCACCGCCAGATACCGCTGAATGCGCTGGTCACGGGCCTGCACCAGCAGCAGCGGAGCACCCGCGGACGACCAGTGCACCTGGGCCAGGTACGGGAACGCCTCCCGGTCCCAGACCACTTCGGTACGGTCCCCCTCCAGGTCCATGACGAAGAGCCGCACCTCCGCGTTGGGCGTCCCCGCCGCCGGGTAGGCGACCTCGGCCGGCTTGCGCTCGGGGTGCGCCGGATCGGCGATGTACCACCGCTGTACGGGGCTCTCGTCGGCCCGCGCCACCAGCAGCCGGTCCGACTCGGGCGACCACCAGAAACCCCGGTAGCGGTGCATCTCCTCGGCCGCGATGAACTCGGCCAGACCATAGGTGACCTGGGGGTCCTCAGGCTCGGCCAGCGCCCGGTCGCCCTCGCCCGTCGCGTCCACCACCCGCAGCGCGCCCTTGGCCACGTACGCGACGTGCCGGCCGTCGGGGGACGGACGGGGGTCGATCACCGGGCCAGGCACCGGCAGCGCCCGAGCGGTCCCGGCCCGCAGCTCGGCCACGTACACCTTTCCGGACAGCGCGAACGCGGCCAACTCCGCCGCCGCGTCCACCGCGTAGGAGACGATCCCCGACGAACCCTCCCGGGTCCGCTCCCGCCGGGCCCGCTCCTGCGCCGACAGCTTCTCCGCCGAACCGCCCAGCAGCACGTCCGGATCGGCGGCGATCCGCTCCTCGCCGGTCGCCGGGTCGAGCACCCAGAGCCGGGTGGTGCGGTCCGTTCCGGAGGTGGACCGGAGGAAGATCACGCGCGTCTCATCCGGTGAGACGGTGAAGGCGCGAGGTGCGCCGAGAGTGAAGCGCTGGGTCCGGGCGTGCTGGCGGGGAAAGGACAGCTTCTGCGAGGTCATGGCTCCGAACCTAGCCGCGAACTCGGCCGCGTGGCACGGTTCGTGCGCCCCTCGTGCTGCTGTGCCCCGATCAATGCGTTGGCACGGATAGTTATGATCCGTAGCGCTCGGTGGGTAGAAACCTGCTGACGCCGTGTACCCCCATTCCGACCGTCCGAACGTACCGATGGAGGTGAACCGCCGTGGCGCTCTCGATTTCGGCGGTAGTGCTGCTGGCGATCATCGTCTTCCTGCTGATCCGGAAATCCGGACTGAAGGGAGGGCACGCGGTGGTCTGCATGCTGCTCGGGTTCTACATCGCGAGCTCGTCCGTCGCACCGACCATCTCCGATCTGACGACCAACGTGGCGGGAATGATCAGCAGCATCAAGTTCTGACCCGGGCGGCCGAGGACCGGCGGTCGGCGGGCGCAGGGGCGCGGGGGCACGGGGGGCCTCCGGGCTCGTAGGGTGGTCCCCATGAAGGACCTCCCCGCCCGCCGTCTGCTGCTCGTGCACGCGCACCCCGACGACGAGTCGATCAACAACGGCGCCACCATGGCCAGGTATGCGGCCGAGGGCGCCCACGTCACCCTGGTGACGTGCACGCTCGGTGAGGAGGGCGAGGTCATCCCGCCCGCGCTCGCCCGCCTCACCGCCGACCGGGACGACGCGCTGGGCCCCCACCGGGTCGGCGAGCTGGCCGCGGCGATGCAGGAGCTCGGCATCACCGACCACCGTTTCCTCGGCGGCGCGGGCCGCTACCGGGACTCCGGAATGATGGGCGCCGAACAGAACGGCCGCCCCGGCTCCTTCTGGTCCACCCCGGTGGACGAGGCCGCCGCCCACCTCGTCGAGGTGATCCGCGAGGTCCGCCCCCAGGTCCTGATCACCTACGACCCGGACGGCGGCTACGGCCACCCCGACCACATCCAGGCCCACCGCGTCGCGATGCGCGCCGCCGACCTGGCCGCCGACCCGGCGCACGGCTCCGGCATCCCGCACACCATCGCCAAGATCTACTGGAACCGGGTGGAGCGCGAGGTGCTGGAGGCCGCCTTCGACCGGCTGCGCACCACCGCGCCCGACGCCTTCCCCGGCATCGCCGCCGTGGCCGACGTCCCGGGCGTGACCGACGCGGAGCAGATCAGCGCGGAGATCGACGGATCGATGTACGCCGGGGCGAAGTCGGCGGCGATGCGCGCCCACGCCACCCAGATCGCGGTGGACGGCCCCTTCTTCGCCCTCTCCAACGACCTCGGCCAGCCCCTGCTGACGACCGAGTGCTACCAACTGGTGCGCGGTGTTCGCGGCGTGGCCGGACCGGAGCGCGAGAGCGACCTGTTCGCGGGTCTTCCGGGCGTCGGCGCCCCGGACACCGAGGAAGGCGCGGCATGAGCGGTAACCCCAAGAAGGCCCGCGGCCGCGCGGACTCCTCCCACGCGCCGCGGCGGAACGCGCCCCCCAGGGAGCCCGAGCCCATCGGATTCGCCGCCCGGCCGAACCCGGCCCGGATCGCCGCCTACTTGGGCCTCGCGGTCCTCGGCGCGCTGGTCGCCCTCGCCGGAACCCTCGTCCAAGCGGCCTGGTTCCCGGGCGGGTTGATCATCGCCCTGGTGGGCTCCGCGGGCCTCTTCTACGGCGGCCGGATCCTGACCCGCACCCAGATCGGCGCACTCGCCCCGGCGGCCGGCTGGTTCATCACCGTCTTCCTTCTGCTGAGCGGCCGGCCGGAGGGCGACTACGTGTTCGGTGACGAACTCGGCCTGGTGCTCTTCATGCTCGGCGGGACGGCCGTCGCTGTGATCTGCGCCACCACCTCGAAAGTGCCGCAATCAGCCATCCACAGCGGCCGGTCCGGTACGTGAAGTGCCAAGTCCGGGTCCGGAACGACCCTCACAGGTGTGAGGCACGGGTGGAGGTTTCACCCGGTCGCGGAGTGTCCGACGGCGGCGGCCAGTATGGTGGTGCGCGCGCCGAGCCGTCCCCTGGCCTGCGGCATGGGGGAAGTACGGGCGGCGGAGCCAATCGGGAGAACCTGCTTTGAGTCGTGAAACTGACAGTTCGTCCTCCGGGCCCCAGGGCCGCGGCGGAGCCGCGTACCCCTCGGGTACGCCGCCGTACGGATCCCGCCAGTATCCGTCGCTCCACCCGTCGCAGGGCGGCTCTGACGAGAACCCGGAATCCGTGGATCCGCCCCGGCCCGAGGAACCGAAGACCGAGACGACGCTGACGACGCGCATCCGGATCAACATCCCCGGCTCGCGTCCCATCCCGCCGGTCGTGATGCGTACGCCGATGGCTGCGAGCGACATCTCCGGCGACGGCGGCTCGGACACGGAGCGCACCGGCGCGACCCCGCGCCCCGGCACGCCGCCGGCCGCACCGGGCCCCGGTGCGAGCGCCGGTGCCGGATCCCCGGACCGCTCCGGCGGCCCGAGCTCCGGCTCGAACGGCGGCGCGCCCGCCGACCGGTCCCGGGACGGCGGCCCGGCCGCCGACCCGACGCCCGGGGAGAAGCCGGCCCGGGAGAAGAGCGGCAGCGACTGGTTCGCCCCGCGCAAGGCCCCGACCGCCGGACCGGCGGCAGCCGGCCAGGGCACCGGTGGTCCCGGTGGCGCAGGCAACCAGGGCGGTCCCGGTGGCCCTGGCGCGGGTGGCCCCGGCGGTCCGAGCGCGGGCGGTCCCGGTGGCCCGGCCTCCGGTGGTCCGGGTGGTCCCGGCGGCCCGGGTTCGGGTGACCTCGGCGGTCCCGGTGGTGCGCCCGACGGTGGCGCGGGTCGCTCGCGCCCCGACCTGCCGTACTTCTCGGACGCCCCGCAGTCCGGCGGCGGACCGGGTGCGCCCGGCTCCGGCCCCGCCCGCAGCGCGCTCGACAGCTACGGCACCGAGCCCCCCGGCGGCGGCCCGCGTGCCACCCCCGGCCCCGGAGTGCGTACACCCGGCCCGTCCGGCCCCACCACGGGACCGGTCACCGGCACCTCGTCGCTGACCCCGAACCTCGACGGCGTCCCGGGCCTCGGCGGCCCCGGCCCGATGGTCCCGGGCACCCCCGGCGGCGTACCGCCCCGGATGTCCGACGACACCGCGATCCTCACGCCGCAGGCCCCGGCGCCCGAACCCGGCCCCGGCGGCCATGTGTCGGGTGACACGCTGACGAGCGGCATCCCCGTGGTGCCCAGCGAGCCCCGCGCCACGTTCCCGGGCAGGCCGGGTACGCCCGGCGCCCCGGTGACGGGCCAGGGCGGTCCCGGCGGACCGGGCGGACCGGGTGTTCCCGCGCCGGGTCCCGCCGCTCCGCGCCCCGCGCCGAAGGCCGCCGCGGCTCCCGCCTCCGCCCCCGCGAAGAAGGGCCGCTCCAAGCTGGTCCTGCTCGGGGTGGCCGCGGTCGTGCTGCTCGGCATCGCGTACGGGGCGGGTCTCCTGCTGAACCACGCCGAGGTCCCCAAGGGCACCACGGTGCTCGGCGTCGACATCGGCGGCGGCACGAAGGAGGAGGCGGTCACCAAGCTCGAAGCCGCCCTCGGCGAGCGGGCCAAGGCGCCCATGACGCTGTCCGTGGACGGCAAGGAGGAGAAACTCGACCCCGAGAAGGCCGGTCTCACCCTGGACAGCCAGGAGACCGTGCGCGGCGCGGCGGGCAGCGACTACAACCCCGTCTCGGTGATCGGTTCGCTGTTCGGCGGCGAGCGCCCCGCCGACCCGGTGATCCCGGTCGACGAGGAGAAGCTCGGCGTGGCGCTGACCGACCTGGCGGGCGCTTCCGGCTCGGCCAACGACGGCACGATCCGCTTCGAGCCGAACAAGGCCGTGGCGGTGCCGGGCAAGCCGGGCAAGACGCTGGACGCCGGCCAGTCCCTGATCTCGGTCCGGGACGCCTACCGCGCCCAGGTCCAGACCGGGAAGGCCAACGTGGTCGAGCTCCCCGTCACCACCAGCGAACCCACCATCACCCAGGCCGAACTGAACCGGGCGATGAAGGAGTTCGCCGAGCCCGCGATGTCCGGTCTGATCACCATCAAGGCCGGTCCCAAGCAGATCCAGTTCGGCCCGGCCCGGTCGCTGCCGCAGATCCTGTCCATGAAGCCGGTCGACGGCCGACTGGTCGACGTCTACGACAAGAAGGCGATCGACACGCTTCTGGACGGTGTCTTCGACGGCATCATGGCCGTCAAGGCCGACGGAAAGAAGCACCAGGTCGGCCCGGACGACGTGGCCCAGGCGATGAAGACCGCCCTGGCCGGGAAGACTCCGGCCGAGCGCACGGTCACCATCAGCCTGACCGGCGAGGGCTGAGCCTCCCGCCCGCACGCACCGTTGACGGCCCCCGCCCGGACCCCCGGGCGGGGGCCGCTCCCGTACCGCCCGGACCCCCGGGCGGGGGCCGCTCCCGTACCCGAACCGGTGCCGGAGGTCTCGCCGACGGACGGCCCGCCCTCCCCGGGACGGGAGGGGGAGCGGGCGCGGCGAAGCGGGGCCCGGCGCTCACCAGCAGCCGGACCCCGCTTCCGTACGATTCCCTCAGCCGGGGAGGACTAAGGGAAGTTCACCACCTGGGACGGGACCGTCTCCGTGCCCGACGTCGGGGAGCCGACGTCGTTGATCACGTGTTCGTACTGTCCGTTGCCGCCCAGTGAGACGACGATCAGGCTGTGGAACTTCACGCCGGGCTTCACCGGTGCCTTGAAGCCGTGCTCCTGGATGATCGCCGGGTCGACGTTGTAGTAGCAGTAGCTGCCCATGCCCCAGCCC
>NZ_QWFA01000250.1 GCF_003501885.1 Streptomyces globisporus | reverse complement strand
CCGCGACGACCATGGCACCCCCGCCGACTACATACCGATGCTCGCGGGCGTCGACCCCCGGCGCTTCGGTATGGCCGTCGCGGAACCGGACGGGACCGTGTACGGGGTCGGGGACTGGCAGCAGCCGTTCTCGACGCAGTCCATCTCCAAGGTCTTCGCCCTCGCCCTGGCGCTCTCCCTGGACGGCGAGCGGATATGGCGGGGCGTGGGCCGCGAACCTTCGGGCAACCCCTTCAACTCCCTGGTGCAGTTGGAGTACGAGAACGGCATCCCCCGCAACCCGTTCATCAACGCGGGTGCCCTGGTGGTGACCGACCGGCTGCAGGCGCTGACCGGGGACGCCGCCGGGCAGGTGCGGGAACTGCTGCGTACGGAGAGCGGCAACGCGGCCATCGACTTCGTCCCGGACGTCGCCGCCTCCGAGGCGGCCCACGGCGACCGCAACGCCGCGCTGGCCCACTTCATGGCCTCCTACGGCAACGTCACGCTCCCGGTGCCCGAACTGCTCGCCGCCTACTTCCGCCAGTGCTCGATCGAGGCGTCCTGTGCGGACCTGGCCCTCTCCGCGGGGTTTCTCGCCCGGCACGGGGTCCGGGCCGACGGGTCCGTGCTGCTGACCCGCAGCCAGGCGAAGCAGGTCAACGCGGTCATGCTCACCTGCGGGACGTACGACGCGGCCGGGGAGTTCGCCTACCGGGTGGGGCTGCCGGGCAAGAGCGGCGTCGGCGGCGGGATCATCGCCATCGTGCCCGGGGAGTGCACCCTGTGCGTGTGGAGCCCGGGGCTCGACCGGCGCGGCAACTCGGTGGCGGGCGTGGCGGCGCTCGACCGGTTCACCACGCTCACCGGTCTGTCCGTCTTCTGACGCGCCGGTCTTCGGCCCGGCCGCACGCCCGAGGTCAGTCCACGAGGTCGCGCCAGAAGGCCACGGTCGACCGCAGGAGGGACGCGTCCTCCCAGTGCGGCGGTCCGTTGAACTCCTGGGTGATGTAGTCGGCCAGGTCGGTGCCGTAAGAGATGATGTCGGTCTGGTGGATCGACAGGACGGGGTGCCCGTACGTGCCGCGTCCGGCCGGCAGGCAACGATGCGAATAGACCGGGACCATCTGCGGTACGGCGGCCAGTTCACGGCGCGCCACCGCGATTGCCTGGGACTGTGTGTCCGGCTTCGCACCCCAGTGCGGTGACCAGAAGGAGTTGTGCTCCACGTCGAACAGCACGCCCTCGACCGGCCGCGCCAGGCGTTCGCGCAGTTCGTCGGGGTCGCCGTCGCGCCAGTTCGGCCACGGCTGCCGGCGTCCCGCCGAGGTCGACCGGTCCACGGGCAGCCCGGCCGCCAGGAACGCCCGGTGGTCGTCGCTGAACGCGAACCCGTACTCTTCCTCGATCCGGGCGAACTCGTCCTCGGACAGCCCGGGCTGAACGTCCGCACACCCCAGCCGCACCACCCTGCGCGCGGCCTCCGAGCCCAGCCGGGCGCCCTCTTCTGCGATCACCCCACGATGGTAGGCGGCGCGCTACCGGAGGCGCTCCGGCCCGTCGCCCCGGGGGCGTGCCACCTGATCGGGCTCCGGCCTCCCGGAACCGGCTACGGGGTCGACCTGGTCCAGAACTGGCGCGGCGAGAAGCCCTCGCGCCGCAGCCAGTGTTCCGTGTAGACGATCCGCTCGGCCTCGATCACGACCAGCGGGCCCGACTGGGGTTCGTCCAGCGAACGGGACCGCTCTACGTGGTCGGACTGCCAGCGGAAGGCCGGCCAGTAGTGCGCGAAGCCGGGGTCGTCCTCGGACAGGACGCGGGCCCTTCCGAAGAGCTGAGCCCCTCGGCTGCTTGCCTGTCCGACCAGCGGGGCGAAGATCCCCACCGACACCCGGGGGTCGGCGGCGAGGTTCCGCATCTTCGGGGAACCGGGAGCGGTGCTGAACATCACCGCGAAGTCGAGGTGGTAGTAGCGCACCGGCGTCGCGAGGGGGCCCTCCGGTCCCGCCGTCGCGAGCACGCACATGTTCTGCGTCGACAGCAGGTTGAGTATGCGTTCTCCCAGGCGCTCGCGATCGAGCCGCTTCTTCGGCGACGGGCCGGCCAGCCACGGGTTGGTTACAGGCATGCGCGAGTGTCCCATGCCCCGGTCGGCGCCTCGGGCGGTGCCCCTCCTGCTCCTCAGCACTCAGCTCCCGGCGGCGGCCCCGAGGACCGCGCCCCCGGTGCACCAGAACGCCACCAGCCGTTCGCCCGCTTCCGCAGCGCGGGGTCCGCCGGCGGCATCGCGGACGCCGCCCGGCCAGCCACCCGTCCGGCGTACGCGACAATGGAGCAATGACCACGTTCGCCCCCGCACTCCCGCAGCTCCGTATCGGCCCGCACACCGTGCAGCCGCCGGTCGTGCTGGCCCCGATGGCCGGTATCACCAACGCCCCGTTCCGGACGCTGTGCCGGGAGTTCTCCGGGGGCAAGGGACTGTTCGTCAGCGAGATGATCACCACGCGGGCGCTGGTCGAGCGCAACGAGAAGACCATGCAGCTCATCCACTTCGACGCGACCGAGACGCCGCGCTCGATCCAGCTGTACGGAGTGGACCCGGTCACCGTGGGCAAGGCCGTCCGGATGATCGTGGAGGAGAACCTGGCCGACCACATCGACCTGAACTTCGGCTGCCCGGTCCCCAAGGTCACCCGCAAGGGCGGCGGCTCCGCGCTTCCGTACAAGCGGCCCCTGCTGCGGGCCATCCTCCGGGAAGCCGTCTCGGGCGCCGGGGACCTCCCCGTCACCATCAAGATGCGCAAGGGCATCGACGACGACCACCTCACTTTCCTGGACGCGGGGCGCATCGCCGTCGAGGAGGGTGTCACCGCCGTCGCTCTGCACGGGCGCACCACCGCCCAGCACTACGGCGGCACCGCCGACTGGGACGCCATCGCCCGGCTCAAGGAGCACGTCCCGGAGATCCCCGTCCTCGGCAACGGCGACATCTGGTGCGCCGACGACGCCCTGCGGATGATGCGCGAGACCGGGTGCGACGGGGTCGTCGTCGGGCGCGGGTGCCTCGGGCGGCCCTGGCTCTTCGCCGATCTGGTCAACGCCATGGAGGGCCGCACGACCCGGCACGCGCCCACCCTGCGCGAGGTCGCGGACGTCATGGTGCGCCACGCGACCCTGCTGGGGGAGTGGATCGGCGACGAGGCACGCGGCGTCATCGACTTCCGCAAGCACGTGGCCTGGTATCTCAAGGGCTTCGCGGTCGGCTCCGAGATGCGCAAGAAGCTTGCCGTCACCTCCTCGCTGGAGGAGCTGGGCGGCCAGCTGCACGAGCTGGACCTCGACCAGCCCTGGCCGGACGGCGCCGACGGGCCCCGCGGGCGGACCTCCGGCAACAACCGGGTCGTCCTCCCGGACGGCTGGCTCAAGGACCCGTACGACTGCGCCGGTGTCAGCGCCGACGCCGAGCTGGACACCTCCGGCGGCTGAAGCGGTACGGGCGGGGCTCAGCCCGCCACGCCCGGCCCCGCCCGCCGCGCCAGCGGCGCCGCCGCCGCGGAGTTCATCACGTTGAAGACCACGCTGCCCGCCCGGTAGCGGTCGTCCGTCCACTCGATGGCCCGGCCCGCCGCCGTGTACGTCAGGTGGCGCTGACGCAGCAGCGGGCTCGCCCGGCGGACCCGCAGCAGCCGGGCGTCCTCGCTGCCCGCCGCCACCGCGTCGATCAGGTGCTCGCCGTGATGCGCCACGATGTCCGCACGCTCCGCGATGCTGTCCATGATCGAGACGCAGTCCTCGGGCAGAGCCCGGACCGCCGGGGCCACCCAGTCCGCGTACACGGTCCGCTCCACCATCACCGGCTCGCCGTCCAGGTGCCGCAGTCGCAGTACGTACAGGATCTCGCTGCCCGGCTCGGCGTCCAGGCGGGCCGCCTCCTCGTCGGTCGCGGGGCGCGTGGTGCGGGCGAGGATGCGGCTGGAGACCTCGCAGCCCATCGCCCGCGCCCACTGCGCGAAGCTGTTGAGCTGCTCGAAACTCTGCCGGCGCTCCTGGCGCAGGACCACTCTGCGTGCCCCCTGCCGGGAGCCGATCAGGCCCTCGGAGGCCAGCAGCGCCACCGCCTGGCGGACCGTGCCGCGCGAGGCCTCCCACCGCGCGGCGAGGTCGCTCTCGGACGGCAGCCGGGAGCCCGGCGGGTGGACGCCGCTCCGGATCGCCTGCCGCAGCGACTCCGCGATCTCCTCGTAGCGTGAACGGCCCACGCGTCCCCCCCGTCGGTCGACTGATGTGTATCCGCGCTGTGCACAGGAAGGTGTTTGCGCCACGGTCCGGAATCTCACTCCAACGTCCGTCCGGCCGTCGCCATGCACGGCTCCCCTACCTACCACAACCCCGATATCACTGGCTTCCCTCTTCCTCGGCTCTTGCGGCACCGGTCATCGGACGTTAACTCCTCGGACACCTGAGCCGGGCGAACTGATGCCAGCTTGTATGAACAAGTGGCCCTCACTTCGCTCCCCGGGAGACACACCGTGCACAGAGCCCGACCCCGCCCCCGTACGCGCGCCACCGGCCGTGCCGTTGCCGCTCTCGCCCTCTCCACCGCCGCTCTCACCGCGCTCACCGCGTGCGGCGCCGCGCCCGAGGAGGAGGCCGCGACCGGGGTGAACGGGGTGAGGTCGACCGAGGCGACCTCGGTCGCCGACTTCGGCGGGATGGAGAAGCTCGTCGCCGCCGCCGAGGAGGAGGGCGAGCTGAACGTGATCGCCCTGCCGCCGGACTGGGCGAACTACGGCGAGATCATCAAGGCGTTCCAGGCCAAGTACAAGATCAGGATCAAGAGCGAGACCCCCGACGCCTCCAGCTCCGACGAGATAGCCGCCGTCAAGTCCCGCAAGGGCCAGAAGCGCGCCCCCGACGTCCTCGACCTCGGCATCGCCTTCGCCCGCAGCGGCGCCGCCGAGAACCTGTTCGCCCCGTACAAGGTCGCCTCCTGGGACAGGATCCCCGACAGCCAGAAGGACGCGGACGGCCGCTGGTACAACGACTACGGCGGCTACGTCTCCATCGGCTGCGACGCCGCCCGCATCACCACCTGCCCCGAGACCTTCGCCGACCTGCTGAAGCCCGAGTACAAGGGGAAGGTCGCCCTCAACGGCAACCCGACCAAGTCCGGCTCCGCGTTCGGCGGGGTGTACGCGGCCTCCCTCGCCAACAAGGGCTCGTTCGGCGACATCCAGCCCGGCATCGACTTCTTCGGCAAGCTGAAGAAGAGCGGCAACTTCATCCCCGTCGAGTCCACCCCGGCCACCGTCGAGAAGGGTGAGACGCCGATCAGCATCGACTGGGACTATCTGAACGCCGGGTACGCCGACCAGTTCAAGGGCAAGGGCGTCGACTGGAAGGTCTCCGTGCCGACCGACGGCGTATACGCCCAGTTCTACTCGCAGGCCGTCAACAAGGACGCCCCGCACCCGGCCGCAGCCCGCCTCTGGATGGAGTACCTCTACAGTGCCGAGGGCCAGAACCTCTGGCTCAAGGGGTACGCCCGCCCCGTGCTGCTGCCCGCCATGACCGAGGACGGCACCGCCGACAAGACCTTCGTCGCCAAGCTGCCGAAGGTCGAGGGCACCCCAGCTTTCCCCTCCTCCGAGGAGCTGGACAACGCCAACGCCACCCTCGCCGAGAACTGGGACAAGGCCGTCTCCTGATGACCGTCCCGCACCCGTCCGCCGCCCCGGGACCCGGGGCGGCCACCGCGCAGGGCGGTGGCCGTGTCCGCCGCCGCCCGTCCCGTGCCTGGCTCGGCGCGCTCCCGCTGCTCGTCTTCGCCGGGCTCTGCTTCGGACTGCCCGCCGGGGCCCTGCTGTACGGGGCGCTCACCCGCACCGATCCGATCGCCGGGACCACCGAGTTCACCGGCGAGCACCTCTCGCGCTCGCTCCAGGGGCCCTACCTCACCTCGCTCACCGGCAGCGTCCAGCTCTCCGCGCTGACCGCCGCCCTCGCCACCGTGCTCGGGGTGCTGATCGCCCAGGCCGTCGTCACCTCCCGGCGCGGCGCCCTGCGCGGCGCGGTCCTCACCGCCTCCGGGGTGCTCGCCAACTTCGGCGGGATCCCTCTCGCCTTCGCCTTCGTCGCCACCCTCGGCATCTCCGGGGTCGTCACGGAGCTCGGCCATCTGGACGCCCTCGGCTGGAACCTCTACTCCTTCACCGGGCTCACCGTCATCTACCTCTACTTCCTCGTCCCGCTCATGGTCCTCGTCGTCGTCCCCGCGCTGGACGGGCTGCGCCCGCAGTGGCGGGAGGCCGCGCTCAGCACCGGGGCCTCCACCTGGCAGTTCTGGTGCCATGTCGGCCTGCCGGTCCTCGCGCCCTCCCTGCTCGGCGGCTTCGTCCTGCTCTTCGGCAGCGCCTTCGCCGCCCACGCCACGGCCGCCGCCCTGGTCGGCGGCTCCGTCCCGCTGGTCACCCTGAAGATCGCCGACGCCCTCTCGGGCAACGTCCTGGTCGGCCAGGAGAACGTGGCCCTGGCGCTGAGCCTCGACATGATCGTGATCGCCGGACTGGTGATGGCCGTCTACCTGCCCCTCCAGCGACGGAGTTCCCGATGGCTGCGCTGACCCCCCTCTCCACGCCCTCTGCTGCACCGGACGCCGTTCCGGCCACGGCCGGTACGGCCCGTCGCCGCCGGCCCCGCTACTGGCGTGGGGCCGTCCTCACTCTCGCCGGGCTGTACTTCCTCACCCCGCTCATCTCCTCGTTCGTCTTCACCGTCCACGTGCCGGGGCAGGGCCTCACCTTCGCCGCGTACAGCGGGATCCTGTCGGCCGACGGCTTCACCGAGAGCCTGTTCCTCTCGCTGTCCCTCGCCGCCGCGACCATCGCGCTCGCCCTGCTGCTCGTCGTGCCGGCCCTGGTCGCGGTCCGGCTCGGGCCGCCCCGGCTGCGCGCCGTGGTCGAGATCGTCTGCATGCTGCCGCTGGTGGTGCCGCCGATCGCGCTGGTCACCGGGATCGCCACCGTGCTGCGCTGGGGGCCCGACCACTTCTCCCGCACCCCGCTCTACCAGACCTTCCTCGCCGTGCAGAACGAGTCGTTCCCGGTGGTGCTGGTCCTCGCCTACACCGTGCTCGCGCTGCCGTTCGTGCACCGCTCGCTGGACGCCGGACTGCGTGCGGTCGACGTGCCCACGCTGGTGGAGGCGGCCCGGAACTGCGGGGCGGGGCGGCTGTACGTGATCCTCCGCGTCATCCTCCCCAACCTGCGCTCCTCGCTCGCCGGGGCCTCCTTCCTCACCCTCGCGCTGGTCCTCGGCGAGTACACCGTCGCCTCGCTGCTGGGCTTCCGGCCCTTCGCGGTGTGGATCGTCTCCGTCTCCGGCGCCGAGGCCCGGATGTCGGTCGCGGTGTCCCTGCTCTCCCTGCTGATCACCTGGGTCCTGCTGCTCGTCCTCTCCCGCGCCGGAAGCGGCCCGTCCACCGGTGTCCCGGCCGCCGGTTCCGCCCCCGGACCGGCCGAGCAGCAGGACCCAGGTG
>NZ_QWFA01000025.1 GCF_003501885.1 Streptomyces globisporus | reverse complement strand
TACGGAGAGCACGGAGAGCCCGACGTATCGCCCGCACATCCTCACCCCCACCCCCGCCACGGAGACCCGTCATGAAACGCCGTACTCTGCCCGCCCTGCTCCTCCCCCTCGCCCTGCTCCTCTCCGCGTGCGGCGGCGCCTCGTCCGCCGGCTCGGGCGGCAACACCGACGGCAAGGGCGGCCTCACGCTCAACGTCGGTGATCAGAAGGGAGGTTACGAGGCGATCCTGCGGGCGTCCGGAGAGCTCGACGCCCTCGACTACCGCATCAAGTGGTCCACCTTCACCTCAGGACCACCCCTGCTGGAGGCCGTGAGCGCCGGAGCCGTCGACATCGGCGGCGTCGGCAACACGCCGCCCGTCTTCGCCGCGGGGGCCGACTCGAACATCGCCGTCGTCGGCGCCACGCACGGCTCGCCCGCCGGTGAGGTCATCGTCGTGCCCGAGGACTCCCCGCTGGAGAAGCCCGCCCAGCTCAAGGGCAAGTCCATCGCCGTCGCCCAGGGCAGTTCGGCCCACTTCCAGCTGGTCGCCTCGCTCAAGAAGGCCGGGCTCGGGATCGGGGACGTCGAGCTGAACTACCTCCAGCCCGCCGACGCGCTCGCCGCGTTCAGCCGGGGCAAGGTCGACGCCTGGGCGATCTGGGACCCGTACACCTCGCAGGTCCTGCGCACGGCGGACGCCCGGGTGCTCACGACCGGTGAAGGCGTCGTCAACGGCCTCGGATTCCAGGTCGCTTCGCCCGCCTCGCTCAAGAACGCCAAGAAGTCCAAGGCCATCGGCGATCTGCTGGTCCGGCTGGAGCGGGCCCAGAAGTGGGTCTTCGAGCACCCCGAGGAGTGGGCGAAGGTCTGGGCGAAGGAGACCGGGCTTCCGTACGACGTGGCGCTGGATGCCGTGAAGCGCTCCTACGGCACCCGCGTCCCGGTGGCGATCGACGACGCCGCCATCGCCTCCGAGCAGGAGATCGCCGACACCTTCGCCGAACTCAAGTTGATTCCACGGCGGTTCGACTTCGCGGACTACGTCGACACCCGGTTCAACCGCGATCTTCCTCCTTCCTCCACCGCGCCGCGCTCCTACGGAAAGGCCTCCTCATGAACGTCCGTCTGCACTGGTTCCTGCCCACCGGCGGTGACGGCCGGACGCTCGTGGACCGGCACGCGTACACCGACGGCGGCATCAAGCGCGACCGGATCACGCCGGTGAGCGGAGTGCGCGCGCCGGACATCGAGTATCTGGCCCAGATCGCCAAGGCGGCCGAGCAGTTGGGCTTCGAGGCCGTGCTGACGCCCACCGGCACCTGGTGCGAGGACGCCTGGCTGACCACGGTGGCGCTCGCCCAGCACACCGAGCGGCTGAAGTTCCTGGTGGCGTTCCGGCCGGGGGTCATCTCGCCCGTGCTGGCCGCGCAGATGGCCGCCACCTATCAGCGGATCACCCGGGGCCGACTGCTGCTCAACGTCGTCACCGGGGGCGACTCGACCGAACAGCGGCGTTTCGGAGACCACTTGGACCATGACCGGAGGTACGCGCGGACCGCGGAATTCCTGTCGGTGGTGCGGGGTGCCTGGAGCGGGCAGCCGTACGACTTCGACGGGGAGCACTACCAGGTGGAGGGCGGGCTGACCGCGCTGCCGCCGGACCCGCTGCCGGAGATCTTCTTCGGCGGGTCGTCGGCGGCGGCCGGGCCGGTCGCCGCCGCGCACGCCGATGTCTATCTCACCTGGGGCGAGCCGCCGGCCGCCGTGAAGGAGAAGATCGACTGGATTCGCTCCCTGGCGGAGGAGCAGGGGCGCACGGTCAGGTTCGGCATCCGGCTGCACACCATCTCGCGGGATGCGTCGCGGGAGGCGTGGGCGACCGCCGACCGACTGCTGGGCGACCTCGATCCGGAGACGATCGCGGCGGCGCAGCAGGCGCTGGGGAAGAGCGAGTCGGTCGGGCAGCAGCGGATGCTGGCGCTGCACGGCGGTTCGCGGGACAAGCTGGAGATCGCGCCGAACCTCTGGGCGGGCGTCGGTCTGGTACGCGGCGGGGCCGGGACCGCGCTGGTGGGCAGCCATGCGGAGGTCGCGGACCGGATCGAGGAGTACCACGCGCTGGGGGTGGAGCACTTCGTGCTCTCCGGATATCCGCATCTGGAGGAGGCGTACTGGTTCGGCGAGGGCGTCACCCCCGAACTGTCCCGCCGAGGGCTGCTGCCGACCGTGCCCGCGTCGCCGCTGCTGGGCGTGGACGGTGTCGAGAGCCGGACCGCCGCGGCGCCGGGCGGGGCTCCCCTGCTGCTCGCCGGGGGTCGCTGAGCCGTGCGGTGACACTCGTCGGGCGCTCGGGAAGATCCCGGGCGCCCGACGAGTTAGTAGAAGCGTGAACATTTCTGCGGTGCGCGATCTGGACGTGGTCGTCATCGGCGCGGGTCAGGCGGGACTGTCCGCCGCCTACCACTTGCGCCGCGTCGGGCTGGAGCCGGACGGCGACTTCGTCGTGCTGGACCACGCGCCCCGGCCGGGCGGCGCGTGGCAGTTCCGCTGGCCCTCGCTGACGTACGGCAAGGTCCACGGGATGCACGCGCTGCCGGGCATGGAGCTGACCGGGGCCGACCCCGACCGGCCCTCCTCGGAGGTGATCGGCGGGTACTTCGCCGCGTACGAGGACCGCTTCGGCCTGCGGGTCCACCGGCCCGTCGAGGTGAGCGCCGTACGGGAGGGAAGCGGCGGGCGGCTGCTGGTGGAGACGTCCGAGGGGACGTACGCGGCACGGGCCCTGATCAACGCGACCGGCACCTGGGACCGGCCGTTCTGGCCGCGCTATCCGGGCCAGGAGACGTTCCGGGGGCGGCAGTTGCACACGGCGAACTACCCGGGGCCCGAGGAGTTCGCGGGGCAGCGCGTCCTCGTGGTCGGGGGCGGCGCCTCCGGTACGCAGCATCTGATGGAGATCGCCGAGCACGCGGCCGACACCTTCTGGGTGACCCGCAGCGAAGCGGTCTTCCGCGAAGGTCCGTTCACCGAGGAGTGGGGGCGGGCGGCCGTGGCGATGGTGGAGGAGCGGGTACGCAACGGGCTGCCGCCGAAGAGCGTGGTCAGCGTGACCGGGCTGCCGCTGAACGATGCCGTGCGGCGGGCCCGGGAGCAGGGGGTGCTGGACCGGCTGCCGATGTTCGACCGGATCACGCCGACCGGCGTCGCCTGGGACGACGGCCGTGTCGTCGAGACCGACGTGATCCTCTGGGCGACCGGGTTCCGGCCCGCCGTGGACCATCTGGCCCCGCTGAAGCTGCGCGAACCGGGTGGGGGCATCCGGGCCGAGAACACCCGTGCCGTACGGGACGGGCGCGTCCACCTCGTCGGGTACGGCCCCTCCGCCAGCACCATCGGCGCGAACCGTGCGGGCCGCGCGGCGGTCCGGTCGGTCATGCGGCTGCTCAAGGAGACGGGCGGCGCGCGGGCCGGCGGGGAAGCGGGGGCGGTCGTCTCCGTGCCCGTGCCGGGAGCGTGATTCCCCCGCCCGTCTCGGTGATGTCGGCCTCACCCGTCCCATCGGCCGGGTCGGTCAGCCCGTCGTCGCGGAGCCGCGGCTGCGGTTGAACTCCTCGACGTTCCTCTGCTGCTCGTCGTAGCTGTCGGTGAACCGGGTGTCGCCGGGGCCGACCGTGACGAAGTAGAGCCAGGGGCCGGGCGTGGGCCTGACGGCCGCGCGCAGCGCCTCCTCCCCCGGATTGCCGATGGGCGTCGGCGGCAGGCCCTTGATCCGGTAGCTGTTGTACGGGCTGTCCAGCTGGGTGTCGGCGGTCGTCGTGTCCAGGGTGGAACGCTTCAGGGCGTAGTTGATCGTGGAGTCCATCTGCAGCGGCATGTCCTTGAGCAACCGGTTGTAGACGACCCGCGCCACCTTTCCCATGTCGGCCGGGGTGTCGGCCTCGGCCTGGACGATGCTGGCGATGGTGACCGTGTCGTAGACGGAGACGTTGTTGCGCTGGGCCCCTGCCGTGACATGGTCCGCGGCGAAGTGCTTGCGGGCGGTGTCGGCCATGTAGCGCAGCAGGCCCACGGGCTCGGTCGCGTCGTCGATCGGATACGTGGCCGGGAAGAGGTACCCCTCGGGGTTGCCCTCGGCCTGGGCGGGCAGCTTCAGGTCCACCGTCGACGCGGCCTTCAGCGTGCTGCCGGGCTTCAGGTCGAGCGCCTTGTCCACTGCTTCGTACACCTGCGAGACGCGGTGGCCTTCGGGGATCATCAGTGTGCTCTGCGGGCTCTCCTGCTTCTTCGGCGGCTCGTCCGATCCGCTGAGGGACAGGGGGATCAGGACGGCGGCCGATACGACGAGCAGTGCGCCGACGGCCAGGACGATCTTTCCGCGGCGGGTCGGGCGGAGTCTGCGACGGGGGCGGGCGTCCGGGGACTCGTTCACCATGCGCGCACGTTAACCCGGGGCGCGCGCCACGGCCGGTAGACCCGACCACGGCGTCGGCTCCGGCGACACGAACGCCGTACGGCGTGACCAGAACACCCGTAGCCGGAACACGCGAACAAGGGATCGGGTGTTCGCTGGAACGCGTGATCGTCAGGGGATTCATTGCTCTTCACTCGTCCGGGGCGTGATGATTGCAGAGCGCAGTCAACGGGCTGCAGACCGCTACTGCGCAGTCCCACAGATGCACCACGTACAAGGAGAAAGACCAGATGAACTTCCTGACCAACCTGCTGGCCGGCGTCGTCCACTTCGTGGGTTGGCTCGTCTGACCATTGCTCCGCCCGGCGCCGTCGCTCCCCGTCCCACGGGAGCGGCGGCGCCGCCGTGTGTGCCCTGTGCGCCGTTTGTACGGAGCCGGTCGGTTCAGCCGTTCGCCGCGGCCGGTCCGGTGAAGGGCGGCAGCGCGGCGAACCCGGGGTCCACCGTCACCGCCGCCGCGAGGGTGTCGAGCGTCCGGCGGACCCGGGTGAGCGGGTGGTCCGGGAATTCCGTGTCCCACTGGGCGTGATCCGCCGCGTGGAAGGGCAGCCCGCCCTGGACCTCGGGGGCGTAGGGGTGCGGCCGGAAGTACTGGTCGGGGCCGAGCTTGGCCATCACCACGGCTTCCCGCATGCCTGTCATGCCGCGCTCCGCCGCCTGGATCTTCACCACGGTGCTGCACCCGGCGCGCGGCACCGTGAAGCTGCCGACGAACGCCTGACCGCTGGGCTGGTTCGGCAGGGGCAGTTTGAGTATCTGCCGCAGGGCGGGCAGCTCGCTCAGGCGCTTCACCGATGCCTCGATGAGTCCGCCGCCCGCTCGTGCGGTGAAGTGGGTCAGGCCGTGCCGCAGGGTCGGGCCGTCGTCCAGCGCGGCCGGCAGGTCCGGCGGCAGGTCGAAGAAGTGCAAGGACAGCACATCGCCGTGGTCGTTCAGCCAGGTGTCGGTGTCGACGGTGCGGTAGCCGGGGAGTTCCACCCCGAGGAGAGCTCTCATGCGCGGCGATCATGCCGTATGCGGGCCATGGCCGTGACGTCAGGGGGCGGGGACCGGGACCGGGTGGGAGTCGCGGCGGATCAGGGCGGCGTAGCGGCCGTCGCGGTCGAGCAGTTCCTCGTGTGTGCCGCGCTCGGCGACCCGCCCGTCCTCCAGGACGACGATCTGGTCCGCGTCGCGGACGGTGGAGAGCCGGTGCGCGATGGTGAGCGTGGTCCGTCCGGCGGACAGGGCGTCGATCGCTTCCTGCACGGCCTGTTCCGTACGGGTGTCGAGCGCGCTGGTCGCCTCGTCGAGGATCAGCACCGGAGGGTCGCGCAGGATGGTGCGGGCGATGGCAAGCCGCTGCTTCTCGCCGCCCGAGAAGCGGTAGCCGCGCTCGCCGACCATCGTGTCGTAGCCGTCGGGCAGGGAGGCGATGTGGTCGTGGATCTGCGCGGCGCGGGCCGCGGCCTCGATCTCCTCGTCGGTGGCCTCCGGCTTGGCGAAGCGCAGGTTGTCGGCGACGGAGGCGTGGAAGAGGTACGTCTCCTGGGAGACGACGCCGACGGCCCGGGCGAGGGTGTCGAAGTCCAGGTCGCGGACGTCGACGCCGTCGAGCGTGACCCGGCCGCCGGTGACGTCGTACAACCGGGGCACCAGGTAGCTGAGCGTGGACTTGCCGGAGCCGGTGGATCCGACGACCGCGAGGCTGTGGCCTGCGGGGACGGTCACGTCGATGCCGGTCAGCGTCGGGCCGTTCTTCTCGTCGTAGCTGAAGTCGACGTCCTCGAAGGCGATCTCACCGCGGATCTTCTCCAGGCGGACCGGATTCTCCGGTTCGGTGATGTCCACCGTGAGGTCGAGGTATTCGAAGATGCGCTGGAAGAGGGCGAGGGAGGTCTGCATCTGGACGCCGGTGGAGAGCAGGCTGACCGCCGGACGGAACAGCCCCTGCTGGAGCGTGACGAAGGCGACGAGCGTGCCGATGGAGACGGCGGCGGCTCCGGACGCGAAGGTGAGTCCGGCCGCCCAGTAGATGACGGCGGGCATGGCGGCCATGACGATGCCGATCGTGGACATCCGCCAGCGGCCGGCCATGTTGGAGCGCACTTCGAGGTCGACCAGGCGCTCGGACTCTTCGGCGAAGCCCTGGGTGAGGGAGTCGGATCGGCCCATCGTGCGGCCGAGGAGGATGCCGCTGACCGAGAGGGACTCGGTGACGGTGGCGGCCATCGCGGCCATCTGTTTCTGGCGCTGGGTGGTGATCTTCTTGCGTTCCCGGCCGACGCGGCGGCTGATCCCGACGAAGACCGGCAGGAGGAGGAGCGAGACGACGGTGAGCCGCCAGTCGAGGGCGAGCATGGCGACGACGGTCGCGATGACGGCCGTGAGATTGGAGACCAGCGAGGTCGCGGTGGAGGTGACCGTCGCCTGCATGCCGCCGATGTCGTTGGCGATGCGGGACTGGACCTCGCCCGTGCGGGTCCGGGTGAAGAAGGCGAGCGGCATCCGCTGGAGCTGGGTGTAGACGGCGGTGCGCAGGTCGTGCATGACGCGCTGGCCGACGGTGGTCGAGATGAGGGTCTGGAGCACGCCGAAGACGCTGGTCACCACGGCGGTGAGGATCATGCCGAGCGCGAGCAGGGTCAGCAGGCCCGTGCGCCCCTGCGGGATGGCGGTGTCGAGGATCTCGCGCAGCAGGAACGGGGAGGCGACCCCGACCAGGGAGGATGCGCCGACCAGCAGGCCGACGACGGCCAGGCGGCCGCGGTAGGGGCGGAAGAGGCGGAGGATGCGGCGCACCTCGGCGGGCGGCCGGTCGGCGTCGGTGCCGGCATCGGGCGGGGGCGTCCACGTGGGTTCGTCGGGTTTCATGGGCTCCTTCGTCGGGCGTGAGGCGAGGCCGGGCGGTCCCGGCCTCGCACAGTGAGAGTCTAGCTCATTGTTACCTATACTCACAATGAACAAGGTCCTGATATTGTTCCCGTATGGACGCCCCGGATTCCCCCGACCCCTCCGACTCCCCTGATTCCCCTGATTCCCGCGATTCTCGTGACTCCCGCGACGGCCTGCTCGCCGAGCAGTTGCTGCGGCTCACCCGGCGGCTGCACCGCATCCAGCGCCGCCAGCTGGATCCGATCGACATCACTCCGGCCCAGTTCCGGCTGTTGCGGACGGTCGCGAGTTACGACGCGGCCCCCCGGATGGCGGATCTCGCCCGCCGTCTCGACGTCGTCCCGCGCGCCGTGACCACGTTGGTCGACGCCCTGGAGGCGAGCGGCCGGGTGCGCCGCGCCCCGGATCCCGACAGCCGCCGGGTGGTCCGCATCGAGATCACCGACGAGGGGCGCGCCACGCTGCGGTCCCTGCGCAGCGCGCGCCGGGCCGCCGCAGAGGAGATCCTGGCTCCATTGACCGCCGATCAGCGCGAGGTGTTCGGTGAGCTGCTGTCCGCTCTGGTCGACGGAATGCCGGAGCGCCACTGCTGAGCGCAGTTGCCGCGTGCCACCGCTGAGCGCCGAGCCGAGGGGAAGGCCGACATGCCGCTGCTGGAGCCCGACCCGGAAGCCCTGCGCCCCGGAACGGCGCGGGAACCCGCCCCCGACCGGGTGACCGACCGCAGCGCGGGCGGCACCCCGGAGCCGCTGCGGAGTGAGCTGACCGCCCTGCTCGGCGCGGACAAGGTGCTCTGGAAGATCTCCGACCTCGTGCGGTACGCCTCCGACGCCAGCCCCTACCGCTTCCTCCCCCGGGTCGTGCTGGTCCCCGAGGACCTCGACGACGTGTCCGCGATCCTGTCGTACGCCCACGGCAAGGGGCGTTCCGTGGTGTTCCGGGCCGCGGGCACCAGCCTCAACGGCCAGGCGCAGGGCGAGGACATCCTCGTCGACGTACGCCGTCACTGGACCGGCGTGGAGGTGCTGGACGACGGGGCGCGGGCCCGGATCCTGCCGGGCACCACCGTCATGCGGGCCAACGCCACCCTCGCCCGGTACGGCAGGCTGCTCGGCCCGGACCCGGCCAGCGCCATCGCGTGCACCCTCGGCGGGGTCGTCGCCAACAACGCATCGGGCATGACGGCGGGCACCACCCGCAACTCCTACCGGACGCTCGCCTCGCTCACCTTCGTCCTGCCGAGCGGCACCGTCGTCGACACCGCGGAGCCCGCCGCCGACGAAGAGCTGGCCCACGCCGAACCGGAGCTGTGCGCGGGGCTGCTGGAGCTGAAGGCGGAGATCGAGGCGGACGCGGAGCTTACCGCTCGGATCCGCGCCAAGTACACGATCAAGAACACCAATGGTTATCGCCTGGACGCCTTCCTCGACGGGGCGACGCCGGTGCAGATCCTGCGGGGGCTGATGGTCGGATCCGAGGGGACGTTCGGCTTCATCTCCGAGGTCGTCTTCGACACCCTCCCGCTCGACCGGCGGGTTTCCAGCGCCCTGCTGTTCTTCCCCTCCCTCACCGCCGCCGCTGCGGCCGTGCCCCGGTTCACCGAGGCGGGGGCGATCGCCGTGGAGCTGATGGACGGCAACACCCTGCGCGCCTCCGTCAGTGTGCCGGGCGTTCCGGCGGACTGGGCGGCGCTGCCCCGGGAGACGACCGCTCTGCTGGTGGAGTTCCGGGCGGCCGACGAGGCGGGCCAGGCGGCGTTCGACCGGGCGGCGGACGCCGTCGTGGCCGGTCTGGAGCTCGTCCGTCCGGCGGCGTCCGTGACCAACGCGTTCACCCGGGACGCCGGGACGATCGCCGGGTACTGGAAGGCCCGCAAGGCGTTCGTCACCGCTGTCGGCGGCTCCCGGCCCTCGGGCACCACCCTGATCACGGAGGACTTCGCGGTGCCGCCCGCCCGGCTGGCGGACGCCTGCGCCGCGCTGCTGGAGCTCCAGTCGCGCCATGGCTTCGACGCCGCCGTGGCGGGGCACGCGGCGCACGGCAATCTGCACTTCCTGCTCGCGTTCGACGCGGCGAAGCCGGCCGACGTGGCCCGGTACGACGCGTTCATGCAGGAGTTCTGCGCGCTGGTGGTGGACCGGTTCGACGGATCACTCAAGGCGGAGCACGCCACCGGACGCAATATCGCACCGTTCCTGGAGCGGGAGTGGGGGCCGCGCGCCACCGAGCTGATGTGGCGGACCAAGCAGGTCATCGACCCTGCCGGGGTGCTCGCCCCGCGCATCGTGCTGGACCGGGATCCGCGGGCCCATCTGCGAGGTCTGAAGACCATTCCGAAGGTGGAGGCGGTCGCCGACCCGTGCATCGAGTGCGGATTCTGCGAACCGACCTGCCCCAGCGAGGATCTGACGACCACTCCGCGCCAGCGGATCGTGCTGCGCCGGGAGATGATGCGCCAGACCGATGGCTCACCGGTCGAGGCCGGCCTGCTGGACGCGTACGGCTACGACGCCGTGGACACCTGTGCAGGGGATTCCACCTGCAAACTGGCCTGCCCGGTCGGTATCGACACCGGGGCGATGATGAAGGGCTTCCGCCACCGCCGGCACACCCCGCGCGAGGAGCGGATCGCGGCCCTCACCGCGAAGAACTTCCGGGCGGTGGAGGCCTCGGCGCGGCTGGCCGTGGCGGCGGCCGACGCCGTCGGGGACCGGGTGGGTGACGCTCCGCTGGAGGCCGTGACGCGGCTCGCCCGCAAGGCCGTGCGCCCCGATCTCGTACCGGAGTGGCTGCCGCAGATCCCCGGTGCGGCGGCCCGGCGGCTGCCGGACACGGCACGCGTCGGGGCGAGCGCGGTGTACTACCCGGCCTGCGTCAACCGCATCTTCGCCGGATCGGACGACGGCGGGGCGGGGCCCGGACTCTCGCTGGCCGAGGCGGTGGTCGCCGTGTCCGGGCGGGCCGGAAAGCCGGTGTGGATCCCCGAGGACGTCACGGGGACCTGCTGCGCGACGATCTGGCACTCCAAGGGGTACGACGCGGGCAACAGGATCATGGCGAACCGGATCGTGGAGGCCGCCTGGGGCTGGACGGCGGGCGGGACGCTGCCGCTGGTCGTGGACGCCTCCTCGTGCACGCTTGGCATCGCCGAGGAGGTGGTGCCCTACCTCACCGAGGACAACCGGGCGCTCCACCGCGAACTGACCGTCGTGGACTCACTGGTGTGGGCGGCCGAGGAGCTGCTGCCGCATCTGACGGTGTTCCGGACGGTCGGCTCGGCGGTCCTGCATCCGACCTGTTCGATGGAACATCTGGGTGACGTCGGGCAGTTGCGGGCGCTGGCCGATGCCTGTGCGAAGGAGGTCGTGGTCCCGGACGACGCGGGGTGCTGCGCGTTCGCCGGTGACCGGGGCATGCTCCACAAGGAGTTGACCGACTCGGCGACGGCCAAGGAGGCCGCCGAGGTCGACCGCCGCCCCTACGACGCCTATCTGTCGGCGAACCGGATGTGCGAGATCGGTATGGAACGCGCCACCGGCCACCCGTACCGCTCGGCGCTGATCGAACTGGAACACGCCACCCGGCCGACTCTCCCGTGAGTCGGTGCCGACGGGCGTCAACACCCCCGCCGGCCTGCACAGATGAGCGTTTGAAGGCCCCGATTGGTTGCACCAGTCGGGGCTTCGGCGTGCCGTGAGAAAAGTCCAATGTTTGAGGACAAGAGTCCAAATACTTCCCTTGCGCACCATCAGCCTCACCCTCCAGGGTCCTTACCGAGCCCCGGTCCCGCCGCCCGTATCCGTACGGCGGGGCCGGGCGCGCTCGCGCACCGTCTGAACCCCCAAACCCCACCTGGAGGCTCGATGAACGACGACGCCCGGCCCGCACCGGAACCGCGGGACATACCCCCGCACAGCGGCGCGGCCGACGAGGTGAACCGGCAGGATCCCAGCCGCCGTTCGGTGCTGTGGACCACGGCGGGCGTGGCTGGGGCCGGACTCGGCCTCGGCGCACTGGGCGGAGGCACCGCGTCGGCGGCCGGGGCGAGCGCCCCCGAAGCCGTCGCCGCCGCGGAAGCCGTGGCCGCCGCCCCTCCCCGGCAGGGCCGCACCATGGCGGGCGTGCCCTTCGAGCGGCGCTCCACGGTCCGGGTCGGCATCATCGGCCTCGGCAACCGCGGCGACAGCATGATCGACCTCTTCCTCGCCCTCCCGGGCGTCCAGGTCAAGGCGGTGTGCGACACGGTCCGGGACAAGGCGGAGAAGGCCGCCAAGAAGGTGACGGCCGCCGGTCAGCCCGCCCCCGCGATCTACGCCAAGGACGAGCACGACTACGAGAACCTCTGCAAGCGCGGAGACATCGACTTCGTCTACGTGGTGACGCCGTGGGAGCTGCACTTCCCGATGGCGAAGACGGCGATGCTGAACGGCAAGCACGTCGGGGTGGAGTGCCCGATCGCGATGCGCCTGGAAGAGCTGTGGCAGCTCGTGGATCTCTCCGAGCGCACCCGACGGCACTGCATGCAGCTGGAGAACTGTTGTTACGGCAAGAACGAGATGCGGGTGCTGCGGATGGCGCACGCGGGTCTCTTCGGCGAACTGCAGCACGGCGCCGGGGCCTACAACCACGATCTGCGTGAGCTGATGTTCGACCCCGACTACTACGAGGGTCCGTGGCGGCGGCTGTGGCACACCCGGCTCCGCGGCGACCTCTACCCCAACCACGGGTTCGGTCCGGTCGCCAACTACATGGACGTCAACCGGGGCGACCGGGTCGTCAGCATCAGCAGTGTCGGCACCACCCCCCTGGGGCTCGCCGCGTACCGCGAGGAGCACATGCCGTCCGGCGACCCGAGCTGGAAGGAGTCGTACATCGGGGCCGACCGGACGATCAGCCTCGTGCAGACCGCCAAGGGCCGGGTGATCCGGCTGGAGCACGACGTGTCGTCGCCGCACCCGTACTCGCGGATCAACAGCCTCGGCGGGACCAAGGGCGTGTTCGAGGACTACCCGGAGCGGATCTATCTGGAGCCCACGAACACCAACCACCAGTGGGACGACTTCAAGAAGTACGCCGAGTGGGACCACTGGCTGTGGAAGGAGCACGCCAATCCGCCGGGCGGCCACGGCGGGATGGACTACATCATGGTGTTCCGCCTGATGCAGTGCATGCGGCTCGGCCTGGTGCCCGACTTCGACGTGTACGACGCGGCGGTCTGGACGGCCCCCGTGCCGCTGAGCCATCTGTCCATCAAGGCCAAGGGCGCGCCCCTGCCGATCCCCGACTTCACCCGGGGCGAGTGGAAGAAGGCCCGGTCCGGCATGGACTCGGAGAAGCCCGCGGAGTGACGTCTGCGGGGTCCCGGGCCTGCTCGGCCCGGGACCCCGCAGGGCGGGGGCGACCGGAAAAACCGGTTGCCCCGGAACGGGACGAACAGGGACTCTTGCACGTCACCCCGTCTTCGAGGTCCGTCCGGACCTCCGTTTCACGAGCCCTGGGACGTCATGCAGATTCGCGACCTTCCGTATTCGGATCCCGGCGACCCCGATGTCCGTTCGGGCCCTCGCTTCCTGTTCTGGCTCGGCCGCAATCAGCTCGGCGGACAGCTGAAGTCCCTCTCCTGGGGGCTGCTGCACCAGCTGGGCATCGCCGGTCTGCCGGTCACCGTCGGGCTCGCCGTCCAGGCCGTCATCGACCGCTCCGGTGGGCGGCTCGCCCTGGCGGGCGGCCTCATCGTGGCCCTCGGCGTGCTGATCGCCGTCGGCGACACCATGCTCCACCGGACCGCCGTCACCAACTGGATCACCGCCGCCGCGCGGGTCCAGCAGCTGCTCGCCCGCAAGACCGCCGAGCTGGGCTCCGCGCTGACCCGCCGGGTCGCGGCCGGTGAGGTCGTGGCCGTGTCGACCGGTGACGTGGAGAAGATCGGCTGGTTCGTCGAGGCGCTCTCCCGGTTCGCCGCCGCGGCCACCGCCCTCGTGGTGATCTGCGTCGGCCTGGCGATCTACCTGCCGTCCCTCGGACTGATGGTGGCGCTCGCCATGCCGGTGCTGGCCCTGGCCGTGCTGCCGTTGCTGCCGCGCGCCACCCGCCGCGCCGACGAGCAGCGCGAAAAGGCGGGCAAGGCCACCGAACTGGCCTCGGACACCGTCGCCGGGCTGCGGGTGCTGCGCGGTATCGGCGGTGAGGAGCTGTTCCTCGGCCGCTACCGCCGCGCCTCGCAGGAGGTCCGCCGCGCGGCCGTGCGCAGCGCCAGGATGTGGGCGCTGATCTCGGCGGTGCAGGTGCTGCTGCCGGGGATCCTGCTGATCTCCCTGGTCTGGTACGGGGCGACGCTCGCCCGGGACGGCCGCATCGACGTCGGCCAGCTCGTCACGGTCTACAGCGCGGCCACTCTGATGCTGTTCCCCTTGCGTCACTTCGAGGAGATCGCGATGGCGTACTCCTTCTCGCGGCCGTCCGCCCAGCGTGCGGTGCGGGTGCTGTCGCTGCACCGCAGCGCCCAGGAGGCCACGGTGGAGGGTGTGACGCCCACCGGTGATCTGTACGACCCGGCGACCGGGCTGATGGCCCCGCGGGGCCAGTTCACCGCCGTCGTCTGCGGCGACCCGGACGAGGCGGGCCGACTGGCCGACCGGCTCGGCGGGCACGCGGAGACCGGCGAGGAGGACGAGAAGGCTGCCGCGGCGGCCCCGTCGGTGCTGCTCGGCGGGGTCGCCCTGGACGAGGTCCCGCTGGACACCGCACGAGCGGCGGTCCTGGTCCAGGACAAGGACCCGGTGCTGCTGTCCGGCACGCTCCGGGAGCTGCTGGACGTCCCGTCCTCGGGCCTGGTCACCGCGGACGCGGCCCTGGAGGCGGCCCAGTGCGGCGATGTGCTGAGCGCCCTGGCCCAGGCGTCCGCCGACAACTACGGGGACCCGATGCGGACCCGGATCACCGAGCGCGGCCGGTCCCTGTCCGGCGGTCAGCGCCAGCGCCTCGCGCTGGCGCGGTCCCTGGTCACCGACCCGGAGGCGCTGGTGCTGGACGAGCCGACCTCCGCGGTCGACTCGCACACCGAGGCACGGGTCGCCGCCGGGATCGCGAAGCTGCGCCAGGGGCGTACGACGGTGGCGTTCGCCTCGTCGCCGCTGCTGCTCGACGCCGCCGACCGGGTGGTCCTCGTCCACGAGGGCACGGTCGTCGCCGTGGGGAACCACCGCGACCTGCTGCGCACCGAACCGCGCTACCGGGCGGTCGTCACCCGCGAGACCGACGACGAGGCGGCCGCGGCGAACGGCGTCGGCGACGTCCCCGCCCCGAAGATCGACGACGTCCCCGCCATGAAGAGCATCGAGGAAATCGAGGAGAGGGCATGATCGGCGTCGCACCCCCGGCGTACGACCCCGCGGCACCGGAGTCGGCGACGACGCTGCCCGTGGGCACACCGACGACCGTGCGGAGTTACGTACGGAGTCTGCTGCGCCGGCACCGCAGGGCGTTCACCGTCCTGATCGCGGTCAACGCGGTGGCGGTGGTCGCCTCGATCACCGGACCGTATCTGCTGGGCGGTCTGGTCGAGGACCTCTCGGCCGGGGCCACCGACCTGCATCTGGAGCGCACGGCCGCGATCTTCGCGGTGGCGCTGCTCATCCAGGTCGTGTTCACCCGCTCCATGCGGCTGCGCGGCGCGATGCTGGGCGAGGAGATGCTCGCGGATCTGCGCGAGGACTTCCTCGTCCGGTCCGTCGGGCTGCCGCCCGGTGTGCTGGAGCGGGCCGGAACGGGCGATCTGCTGTCCCGGATCACCACGGACATCGACCGGCTGGCGAACGCGATGCGCGAGGCCGTGCCGCAGCTGGCGATCGGCGTCGTGTGGGCGGGGCTGCTGCTCGGCGCGCTGACGGTGACCGCTCCCCCGCTGGCGCTGGCCGTGCTGATCGCGCTGCCGGTGCTGATCGTGGGCTGCCGCTGGTACTTCCGCCGCGCCCCCTCCGCGTACCGCTCGGAGGCCGCCGGTTACGCCGCCGTCGCCGCGATGCTCGCGGAGACCGTGGACGCCGGGCGGACCGTGGAGGCGCACCGCCTCGGCGGCCGCCGGGTGGCGCTGTCGGACCGGCGCATCGAGGAGTGGACCGCGTGGGAGCGGTACACGCTGTTCCTGCGCTCGGTGCTGTTCCCCGTCATCAACGCCACGTACGTGACGATCCTCGGCGCGGTCCTGCTGCTCGGCGGCTGGTTCGTGCTGGAGGGCTGGCTGACGGTCGGGCAGCTGACGACGGGGGCGCTGCTGGCCCAGATGATGGTCGACCCGATCGGTCTCATCCTGCGCTGGTACGACGAGCTCCAGGTCGCCCAGGTGTCGCTGGCACGGCTGGTCGGCGTCCGGGACATCGAGCCGGACGCGGGCGACGCCGAGGTCGGCCCCGACGGCCGGGACGTACGGGCGGACGAGGTCCGCTTCGGGTACCGGGAGGGCGTCGACGTCCTCCACAAGGTGTCGCTCGACGTGGCTCCGGGCACCCGGCTCGCCCTGGTCGGACCGTCCGGCGCGGGCAAGTCGACGCTGGGCCGGCTCCTCGCGGGGATCTACGCACCGCGCACCGGTGAGGTGACGCTCGGCGGGGCCGAGTTGTCGCGGATGACGGCGGAGCGGGTCCGTGAGCATGTGGCCCTGGTCAACCAGGAGCACCATGTCTTCGTCGGTTCGCTCCGGGACAATCTGCGCCTCGCCCGCGAGGGGGCCAAGGACACGGAGCTGTGGGCGTCGCTGGCCGCGGTCGACGCGGACGGCTGGGCGAAGGCGCTGGAGAAGGAGCTGGACACCGAGGTCGGTTCGGGCGGGTTCGCGCTGACCCCGGCGCAGGCGCAGCAGATCGCGCTGGCCCGGCTGGTGCTCGCCGATCCGCACACGCTGGTGCTGGACGAGGCGACCTCGCTGCTCGACCCGCGGGCCGCCCGCCATCTGGAGCGTTCCCTGGCCCGGGTGCTGGAGGGCCGTACGGTGGTGGCGATCGCGCACCGGCTGCACACCGCGCACGACGCGGATGTGATCGCGGTCGTGGAGGACGGCCGGATCAGCGAACTGGGCAGCCATGACGAGCTGGTGGCGGCGGGCGGCGCGTACGCGTCGCTGTGGCGGTCCTGGCACGGGTGAGGCGTCCCGCCCGAACGGCCCGGTGACCCCGCGCGAACGGCCGGGGATCACCGGGCCGTTCGGCGTCGCCGGGCCGTTCTGGATGTCACCCGGCTGTTCGGGCGTCACCGAGGCGTCCGGATATCACCGGGCCGCTGGGACGGGGTGGGGCTGGAGGAGCTGGTCGACGGGCGCGTGGTCGTCGGTGAGCACCCGGGCGTTTCCCGTCCAGGCGGTGAGGGTGTCGCCGGTGGCGATCCTCCAGCCGACGTCCCGGGCGTCCATGGCTTCCTGGACGGCGGGGGCGTCGAGCGGCCGGGCGGAGGCGACGACCACCATGTTGCCGCCGATGCTCGAAGCCGTGGGGTCCAGGCCGATGTCCGCGGGCTTCCCGAGCAGTGCGACATGCGGGAAGGTCGCGGCGAGGGTGGCGACCTCGGCGCGGGCGAAGGCGAGCCGGCCGTGGTCGATGAGGTTGGTGACGTACAGACCGTCCGCGTCGAGCGCCCGGCGTACGTCCTTCAGCGCCTGGGACGTCGTGAGGTGCCAGGGCGCGCTGACGCCTCCGAAGGCGTCGCCGACGACCAGGTCGTGGCTGCCGGCGGCGAGCCGCCGCAGGCCGAGACGCCCGTCCTCCACGCGTACGTCGATGCCGGTCGTGGCCGCGGGGCCGAGGCCGAGCCGGTCGCGGTCGATGCGGACGACCCCGGGGTCGATCTCGGAGACGAGGCTGCGGGTTCCGGGGCGGGCGGCCGCGAGGTAGCGGGGGAAGGTGAGGCCGCCGCCCCCGATGTGGTGGGCGGTCAGCGGTGCGCCCTCGGGGAAGACGGTGTCGACCACGGAGGCGAAGGCGCGTACGTACGCGAACTTCAGGTACGCCGGGTCCTCCACGTCGACGTAGGAGTGGCGCAGGCCGTCCAGGACGAGCGTGCGGCCGCTGTCCCGCTCGGGGTCCGCGACGACCCGGGCGCAGTGGTAGCGGGTCTCCGCGTCGCAGCCGCCGGGGGCGAAACCGGTGGCGAGGGTGCCCGCGACGACGGTGGCGAGGGCCACGGCCGTGGCGCGCCGCCACCGCCGGGCCTGCCACCCGACGAGGGCGCCCCCGAGCACCAGCAGCGTGCCGAGGCCGATCAGGATGGAGCTGACGGGCAGCCGCGTGACCAGGACGAACCCGGTGAGGACGGTGCCGACGATGGCTCCGAAGGTGCCGACGCCCGACAACCGCCCGACGACCGTCCCGGTCTCGGCGAGGCTGGTGAGCCGCAGCTTGGTCACGAACGGGGTCACCGCGGAGAGCAGCGCGCCCGGCACCAGGAGGGTCGCCGACGCGACCAGCAGGAGCAGCGCGGGAGACCACTCGGCGGTGGTACGGAGCAGGAGCGGGGTGAGCGCGACGACCACGCCCGACACTCCGAGCGCGGGGGCGATGAGCCGGAGCGGATCGACCTGGTCCGCGATGCGCCCGCCCAGCCAGGAGCCCAGGGCGATGGCGGTCAGCGCGATGCCGATCACCATCGTGCTGGTCTCCAGGGTGAGGCCGAGGTACGGGGCCAGCAGCCGCAGGGCGACGATCTCGACCACGAGGACCGCGGCCGAGGACCCGAAGACGAGGACCGCCGCGGCCCGGGAGCTCAGCCCCTGGTCGCGGGGCGGGGCGTCGCCCACGGGAGAGTCGTCGGCCACGGGCGAGGAGGGCGAGGTGGTCACCGCAACATCCTCGCACGGGGCGGGCAGCCGAACTCCCGCTGTTCCAGGGGGCGAAGGGAGAGGGTCCGCCGATCCGGGCAGGACAGGAACGGGTGTTCCCGGAAATTGCGGTGCGCCCGCGCAGGGGCCGGTGGTCCCATGATCAGGTGCGCAGAGACGAGAAGCTCGGACCCGAAGCGACCCCGGACGCCGCCCCCACGACTGCCCTGGCCGGACCCGCCGCGCCCATGACCGTGGACCGGGGGCGCTTCCCGGACGCCGTGACGCCCTGGGAGGACCCGGTCCGGCGGGCGGAGGCCCTCGCCTGGGTGACCGAGGGTCTCGCCGCTCACGGGCTGGTGGAGGCGGGCCCCCGGGCGGTGCGGCTGCGTCCCTGGTCGGTGCTGGTGCGGCTGACCGTCACCGGGCCCGCGCCCGTCTGGTTCAAGGCCGTTCCGCCCGCCGCGGCCTTCGAGGCGGGGCTCACCGAGGCCCTGGCGCGCTGGGTCCCCGCACAGGTGCTGCCCCCGCTCGCCGTCGAGGCGGCACGGGGCTGGACGCTGACCCCGGACGGCGGTCCGGTGCTGTCGGAGGTGCTGGACGGGCGCCCCGGCGGCCCCGACCCCGGGTACTGGGAGGAGCCGCTGCGCCAGTACGCCGCGATGCAGCGGGAGCTGACCCCGTACGCGGAGGCGATGGAGGCCCTGGGGGTTCCGGCGGCCCGGCCGCGCGATCTGCCCGCGCTGTTCGACCGGCTGGTCGTGGGGAACGGTGCGCTGACCCGGGAGGACCGGGTGGCGCTGGAGGCCCTGCGGCCCCGGGTGGCCGACTGGTGCGAGGAGCTGGCGTCGTCGGGGGTGGCGGATTCGCTGGACCACGCCGATCTGCACGAGAAGCAGCTGTTCGCGCCCGCGGCCGGGCGGTACGCCTTCTTCGACTGGGGCGACGCCCTGGTCGGGCATCCGTTCTGCAGTCTGCTGGTGCCCGCGCGGGCGGCCCGTGAGCGCTGTGGTCCCGAGGTGCTGCCCCGGCTGCGGGACGCCTATCTGGAGCCGTGGACCGGCGGGGGCCTCACGACGGCGGGGCTGCGCCGTGCGGTGAGCCTGGCGTGGCGGCTGGCGGCGCTCGGCCGGGCCGCCTCCTGGGGGCGGATGTTCCCCGTACCGCCGGGTGGTCCGGGCGTGTCCGGGGACGCGGAGGGCGCCTACTGGCTGCGGGAGCTGGCGGCCGCCCCGCCCCTCTGATCGGGCCCGTTTCACCCCTGTCAGGAGGCGGATGCCGGAGCCTGCGGTGAGGATGAGGGGTGAATCACCCGGTAAACGGGGCAGGCGAGCGCAGAACCACGCAAGCCCGAGAAGGGACGCAGACCGTGGCACCACCCAGGATTCTCGTCGTCGGCGCCGGCTTCGCAGGCGTCGAGTGCGTACGCCGTCTGGAGCGCAGGCTCGCTCCGGGCGAGGCCCAGATCACGCTCGTCACGCCGTTCTCCTACCAGCTCTATCTGCCGCTGCTCCCCCAGGTGGCCTCCGGGGTGCTCACGCCGCAGTCCGTGGCGGTGTCGCTGCGCCGCAGCCGCCGCCACCGGACCAGGATCGTGCCGGGCGGGGCTATCGGCGTGGACACGCAGGCGAAGGTCTGTGTGATCCGGAAGATCACGGACGAGATCGTGAACGAGCCGTACGACTACCTCGTGCTGGCGGCGGGCAGCGTCACCCGCACCTTCGACATCCCCGGGCTGCTGGACAACGCCCGGGGGATGAAGACGCTGGCCGAGGCCGCGTACGTCCGCGACCACGTCATCGCCCAGCTGGACCTGGCGGACGCCAGCCACGACGAGGCCGAGCGGGCCTCCCGGCTCCAGTTCGTGGTGGTCGGTGGCGGTTACGCGGGCACGGAGACGGCCGCCTGCCTCCAGCGTCTGACCACCAACGCGGTGAAGCACTATCCACGGCTGGACCCGCGCCTGATCAAGTGGCATCTGATCGACATCGCGCCCAAGCTGATGCCGGAACTCGGCGACAAGCTCGGCCTGGCCGCGCTGGAGGTGCTCCGCAAGCGGAACATCGAGGTGTCGCTCGGGGTCTCGATCGCCGAAGCGGGCCCGGAGGAGGTCACGTTCACCGACGGCCGGGTGCTGCCCTGCCGGACGCTGATCTGGACCGCCGGGGTGGCCGCGAGTCCGCTGGTCGCCACGCTCGGCGCGGAGACGGTACGCGGCCGGCTCGCCGTGACCCCGCAGATGCAACTGCCGGGCGCGGACGGGGTGTTCTCGCTCGGCGACGCGGCGGCGGTGCCCGACCTGGCGAAGGGCGACGGGGCGGTCTGCCCGCCCACCGCGCAGCACGCGATGCGCCAGGGCCGGGTGCTGGCGGACAATCTGATCGCCTCGGTGCGCCACGAGCCGCTCAAGGACTACGTGCACAAGGACCTGGGGCTCGTCGTGGACCTCGGCGGCCGGGACGCCGTGTCCAAGCCGCTGGGCATCGAGCTGCGCGGGCTGCCCGCGCAGGCGGTGGCCCGGGGCTACCACTGGTCGGCGCTGCGGACGAACGTGGCGAAGACCCGGGTCATGACGAACTGGATGCTGAACGCGGTCGCCGGTGACGACTTCGTACGGACCGGATTCCAGTCCCGCAAGCCGGCGACGCTGCGGGACTTCGAGTACACGGACGTGTATCTGACGCCCGAGCAGATCAAGGAGCACACGGCGGCGACGGTCATCAAGCACTGAGCCGCCGGGCCCTGTACGAGCGCGCCCCTTCAGGACAGGGGCGCGCTCACGGCTGCCGGGACAGCACCGTCTCCACGGTGTCCGCCTCCTGGGCGGTCTTGTCGTCGCGGTAGCGCAGGACGCGGGCGAACCGCAGGGTGACCCCGGCGGGGTAGCGGGTGGAGCGCTGGAGTCCGTCGTAGGCGATCTCCACGACGAGTTCGGGGCGTACGGTGACGACGTGGCCGTCGTCGTCGGTGGCCAGCTCGCCCAGCTTCTCGGTCTGCCACTCCAGCAGGGCGTCCGTGAGCCCCTTGAAGGTCTTCCCGAGCATCGCGAACGTACCGTCGGGGCGGCGTGCGCCCAGGTGCAGGTTGGAGAGCTTGCCGGTGCGCCGGCCGCTGCCCCACTCGACGGCCAGCACCACCAGGTCCAGGGTGTGCACGGGCTTCACCTTCAGCCAGGACGCGCCCCGGCGGCCCGCGCTGTAGGCGGCGGCGAGGTCCTTGACGACGACGCCCTCGTGGCCGCGTTCCAGGGTGTCGGCGAGGAACGCGTCGGCCGCCGCGCGGGCTTTCGGGTCCTCCGCGTCGGGGACGAGGGTGCGTCGGACCCGGAGGTGCTCGGGGAGGAGCCGGGCCAGGGCCGCGTGGCGGTCGGTGAAGGGCAGGTCGAGCAGGTCCTCGTCGTCGACGAGGAGCGCGTCGAAGAAGACCGGGACGACGGGCACGTGTGCGGCCGCCTCCGCCACGTCCCGCCGTGAGCCCACCCGGGAGGCGGTCTCCTGGAAGGGCCGGGGCCTGCCGTCCTCCCCCAGGGCGATCACCTCGCCGTCCAGGATGAAGCGGCCGGCCGGGAGGGCGGCGACGGCGGCGGTCAGCTCGGGCAGCCGGTCGGTGATGTCGTCGAGGGTCCGGGTGTAGGCGCGGATGCGGTCGCCGTCGCGGTGGACCTGCACCCGGATGCCGTCGAGCTTCTCCTCGACCGCGCAGGCGCCCAGCTTGTCGAGGGCCTCGCCGACCGAGGCGGCGGTGTGCGCCAGCATCGGCTGGACGGGCCGCCCGACGGTGAGCCGGAAGGCGGCGAGCGCCGAGGGGCCGTCCGCGAGGAGGACCCCGGCGACCTCCCGGAGCGATCCCGCGAGCATCACGGCCCGCCGGACGTCGGCGGGCGGGGCCTCGGCGGCACGGGCCAGGGCGTCGGCGGCGACGGCGTCCAGGGCCCCCTGGCGTACCTCCCCGGTGAGCAGGGCCCGCAGGAAGCGCTGTTCGTCCTCGGTGGCGGCGGCGAACAGGGCGCGCAGGTGCTCCTTGCGCCGGGCCTGGGAGCCGGGGCCCGAGACGGCGGCGAGGGCGGTCAGCCGGGCGTCGACGCCGGTGACGGTGAGGGTGGGCTCCGCCGCGGGCTCCACCGGGTCGCCGAGCGACCGCCACCCCACCCCGATCCGGCCCTGGGGCAGCCGTCCGGCGAGGAACGGGATGACGACGGGGACGTCCTCGGGTCCCGCGTCCCGGAAGAGGCCGGCGAGGAGCGCCACCTTCCTGGACCGGGCGGAGGTGGCGGCGACCTCCAGGGACACCTGGGCGAGCTCGGCGAGCAGCATGCGCCCATGGTGCTACGGGGCGGAGCGCGCCGCCCACCGGAAAGGCACCGGACGCGCCGCCCGCCTCAGAGGCAGCAGGCGCGGCCGGCGACGCGTCATATGTAGTTGAGGGCGGCGGCCCCGCCCACTCCCCCGAGGACCATGAAGGCGGGCATCAGCACCTTCATCTCCACCCAGCTGCCGGCCCGGAAGCGCATGGCCTTCGGCGGGCCGATCGGGTACCAGCGCTTGCGGCCGATCGGGATGGGCCACAGGATCGGGCAGCCCGAGACGGTCAGGGCGTCGCCGATGTCGTGGACGAGGGCGCCCAGCACGATCGGCAGTCCGAGCCAGAGGTACTCCTGGCCGGGGGCGTCGAACAGCCAGTCGGCCCCGTGGCCGGGCTTGTCCAAAACGCCGGCCAGGATCCAGGCGCTGGTCGCGCCGAGCAGCCACACCAGGACGTCGCTGGAGACGCGGGCGGCCCGCCACAGCAGTCCCTCGACGGCGAGCACCAGGTGGACGAAGAGGATCGCGAGGACGGCCCAGCGGCCGCCGGTGACCGCGGCCACGGAGCAGCCGCCGCCGATGAGGACGGCCCACAGCCAGGTGTGGGTGAGGGTGCGGTGCCCGCCGGTCCTGCGCGGGTCCCCGGCGCTCTTGGTGGCCTTGTAGACGGCGTAGGAGAGCTTGTCGACGATCTCGCAGAGGGCTTTGGAGATCGGGCCGAAGGCGCGCGAGATGGTCGCGGACTTGTGGTCGAGGTCGGGGGCGAGCGCGGCTCCCGCGCAGATCAGCGCCCCGACGACGAGGACGGGCCAGGGCATCGTGTGGCCCGCGGCGGCCGCCGCCGCGCCCACCCCCAGCCAGGCCGCTGCCCCTGACAGAGAGTGTGCCGGTCCCATCATGGTCTTTTCCCGCCCCCAGTGGTTCGTGCGCCCATCACCGGTAGGGCGCGGGCAGGTTGAGACCGCAGCGTACCGTCCGTGATCTTCGTGCCGTCCGCCGGTTCCCTCATCCGGGCCGAAGACAGGCAAGATGGGGGCGTGACCCTCATCGACCAGCTTCCCCAGACCGCCGACCCGGACGCCCTCTTCGAGGCCTTCTCCTCATGGACCGAGAGCCAGGGCATCACGATGTACCCGGCTCAGGAGGAGGCGCTGATCGAGGTGGTCTCCGGGGCGAACGTGATCCTGTCCACCCCGACCGGCTCGGGCAAGAGCCTGGTGGCGGCGGGCGCGCACTTCACGGCTCTGGCGCAGGACAAGGTCACCTTCTACACGGCGCCGATCAAGGCGCTCGTGTCGGAGAAGTTCTTCGACCTGTGCAAGCTCTTCGGCACCGAGAACGTCGGCATGCTCACCGGCGACGCCTCGGTCAACGCGGACGCCCCGGTGATCTGCTGTACGGCCGAGGTGCTGGCCTCCATCGCGCTGCGCGACGGGAAGTACGCCGACATCGGCCAGGTCGTGATGGACGAGTTCCACTTCTACGCCGAGCCGGACCGGGGCTGGGCCTGGCAGATTCCGCTGCTGGAGCTGCCGCAGGCGCAGTTCGTGCTGATGTCGGCGACGCTCGGCGACGTCTCGATGTTCGAGAAGGACCTGACCCGCCGTACCGGCCGCCCCACCTCCGTGGTGCGCTCGGCGACCCGCCCGGTGCCGCTGAGCTACGAGTACCGCTTCACGCCGATCACCGAGACGCTCACCGAGCTGCTGGACACCCGGCAGTCGCCGGTCTACATCGTGCACTTCACGCAGGCGGCGGCCGTCGAGCGGGCGCAGTCGCTGATGAGCATCAACATGTGCACGAAGGAGGAGAAGGAGAAGATCGCCGATCTGATCGGCAGCTTCCGCTTCACCACCAAGTTCGGCCAGAACCTCTCCCGTTACGTACGCCACGGCATCGGGGTGCACCACGCAGGCATGTTGCCCAAGTACCGGCGCCTGGTGGAGAAGCTGGCCCAGGCGGGTCTGCTGAAGGTGATCTGCGGGACGGACACGCTCGGTGTCGGCGTCAACGTCCCCATCCGTACGGTGCTGTTCACGGCGCTCACCAAGTACGACGGGAACCGGGTGCGGACCCTGCGGGCGCGGGAGTTCCACCAGATCGCGGGCCGGGCCGGGCGGGCCGGGTTCGATACGGCCGGGTTCGTCGTGGCGCAGGCCCCCGAGCACGTCATCGAGAACGAGAAGGCACTGAAGAAGGCGGGCGACGACCCGAAGAAGAAGCGCAAGGTGGTCCGCAAGAAGGCCCCCGAGGGCTTCGTCGCCTGGTCGGAGTCGACGTTCGACAAGCTGATCCAGTCCGATCCGGAGCCGCTGACCTCGCGTTTCCGGGTGACCCACACGATGCTCCTCGCGGTCATCGCGCGCCCGGGCAACGCGTTCGAGGCGATGCGGCATCTGCTGGAGGACAACCACGAGCCGCGCCGGGCGCAGCTGCGCCACATCCGGCGGGCCATCGCCATCTACCGTTCACTGCTGGACGGCGGGGTGGTGGAGCAGTTGGACACCCCGGACGCCGAGGGCCGGATCGTACGGCTGACGGTCGACCTCCAGCAGGACTTCGCGCTGAACCAGCCGCTGTCCACGTTCGCGCTGGCCGCGTTCGACCTGCTGGACGCCGAATCGCCGTCGTACGCGCTGGACATGGTCTCGGTCGTCGAGTCGACGCTGGACGACCCCCGGCAGATCCTGGCCGCCCAGCAGAACAAGGCGCGCGGCGAGGCCGTGGGGCAGATGAAGGCGGACGGGGTCGAGTACGAGGAGCGGATGGAGCGGCTCCAGGAGGTCACGTACCCCAAGCCGCTGAGCGAGCTGCTGTGGCACGCGTACGACGTGTACCGCACGAGCCACCCGTGGGTGAACGACCACCCGGTGTCGCCGAAGTCGGTGATCCGGGACATGTACGAGCGGGCCATGACCTTCACGGAGTTCACCTCGCACTACGAGCTGGCCCGGACCGAGGGCATCGTGCTGCGGTATCTGGCGAGCGCGTACAAGGCGCTGGAGCACACGATCCCGGACGACGTGAAGTCGGAGGATCTCCAGGACCTGATCTCCTGGCTGGGCGAGATGGTGCGTCAGGTGGACTCCAGTCTGCTGGACGAGTGGGAGCAGCTGGCCAACCCCGAGGTGGAGACCGCCGAGGAGGCGCAGGAGAAGGCGGACGAGGTCAAGCCGGTCACGGCCAACCCGCGCGCCTTCCGGGTGCTGGTGCGCAACGCGATGTTCCGCCGGGTGGAGCTGGCCGCGCTGGACCGGGCCGGTGCCCTGGGCGAGCTGGACGGCGAGTCCGGGTGGGACGAGGACGCGTGGGGCGGGGCCCTGGACGCGTACTGGGACGCGCACGAGGAGATCGGCACCGGTCCGGACGCGCGGGGGCCGAAGCTGCTGAAGATCGAGGAGGACCCGGCGCACGGGCTGTGGCGGGTCTGGCAGGCGTTCGCCGACCCGGCGGGCGATCACGACTGGGGCATCAAGGCCGAGGTGGACCTCGCGGCGTCCGACGAGGAGGGCCGGGCGGTCGTCCGGGTCACCGAGGTCGGCCAGCTGTGAGCGCGTCCCCGACGCGGAAGTGGAGAGGTGCGGCATGACGAATCCGGCCGAGCGTCTGGTCGACCTGCTCGACCTGGAGCGGATCGAGGTCAACATCTTCCGCGGCCGCAGCCCCGACGAGTCCCTGCAGCGGGTCTTCGGCGGGCAGGTCGCGGGCCAGGCGCTGGTGGCGGCGGGCCGGACCACCGACGGGGAGCGGCCGGTGCACTCGCTGCACGCCTACTTCCTGCGGCCGGGACGTCCCGGGGTGCCGATCGTCTACCAGGTGGAGCGGGTGCGGGACGGCCGGTCCTTCACCACCCGCCGGGTGACGGCCGTCCAGGAGGGCCGGACGATCTTCAACCTGACGGCGTCCTTCCACCGCCCCGAGGAGGCGGGCTTCGAGCACCAGCTGCCGCCCGCCCGGATCGTCCCGGACCCGGAGGAGCTCCCGACGGTCGCCGAGGAGGTGCGCGAGCATCTGGGCGCGCTGCCGGAGGCGCTGGAGCGGATGGCCCGCCGCCAGCCCTTCGACATCCGTTACGTCGACCGGCTGCGCTGGACGAAGGACGAGATCAAGGACGCCGATCCGCGCAGCGCGGTGTGGATGCGGGCGGTGGGCCCGCTGGGCGACGACCCGCTGGTGCACACCTGTGCGCTGACGTACGCGAGCGACATGACGCTGCTGGACGCGGTCCGCATCCCGGTGGAGCCGCTGTGGGGTCCGCGCGGCTTCGACATGGCGTCCCTGGACCATGCCATGTGGTTCCACCGGCCGTTCCGGGCGGACGAGTGGTTCCTGTACGACCAGGAGTCGCCGATCGCGACGGGCGGGCGGGGCCTGGCGCGGGGCCGGATCTACGACCGTTCGGGTCAGCTGCTGGTGTCGGTGGTGCAGGAAGGGCTGTTCCGGCGGCTGGAGCAGTAGCCCCGTCCCGGTTCACGTGCCGGGCAGCGGGTCCTGGTCGACCTCGTGGCGGCGGGTGCGGATGTCCGGCGGCGCGGGGTGCAGCTTGGCGTCGCAGGACGGGCCGAGGCCGGCCCGCCGCGAGTCGGTCCCGGTCAGGGGCCGGCCGCAGAGACGGCAGCGGACGAGGCGGCGGCGCTCCGGCGTCCCCTCGTCGGCGGCCGCCTCCCCGCGGACCGCTTCGTCGGCCCCGGGCAGCGGTTCGGGAAAGGCGTCGGGTGTGTCCACCCCTCGATGATCGCAGCCCGGGCCGGCAGCGGCCCGTGGCATCGGTCTCCCGGCCCGGACGGGTGACCGCCGGTTTGCCGAACCGTGCCGGGGCCGCGTTACTGGAGTGAGCCCCGGGCCGCTTGCCGGGCACAGCTCCGTGCGACGGGGCCGGGAGCCGCGGAGGTGCCGGGATGGACATGATCCACATCCGCGCGGTGAGCCCGCCGGACCTGACCGACGAGGTCGTCGGCCTGCTCTCGGCCGACCCCTGCGTACTCAACCTGATCGTCCAGCGCGATGCCGCCCGCCGCCCCGACGGCGACGCCATCGCCTGCGACGTACTGACGGGCGCGGCCAACGACGTACTGCACCGGCTGCGCGCCGTCCACCTCGACCGGCGGGGCTCCCTCGTCATCGAACCCGTCGACATGGCCTTCTCCGGCGCGGCCACCGAGGGCGGGCAGCGTGAGCTGGGGCCGCTGAGCCGGGCCCCGGTCTGGGAACAGGTGGAGGCACGCATCAGGTCCGGGGGCCGGTACCCGCCGAGCTTCTACCTCTACCTGGTCGTCGCCGGTCTGATCGGTTCGGTCGGCATCGTCACCAACTCGCAGATCCTGATCGTCGGAGCGATGGTCGTCGGTCCTGAGTACGGCGCCATCGTCAGCGTGGCGCTGGGGATCGACCGGCGCCACCGGTCCATGGTGCGCAGCGGGCTGACCGCCCTGGGCGCCGGCTTCCTCCTCACCATCGTGATCACCTTCCTCTTCGCCCTCCTCATCCGGGGTTTCGGGCTGGAGTCGGAGGCGTTCGACCGGGGGCTGCGGCCCGTGTCCAACCTCATCAACACGCCGAACTTCTTCTCCGTCGCCGTCGCCACCCTGGCCGGAATCGTCGGGATCGTGTCGCTCACCGAGGCCAGGACGAGCGCCCTGCTCGGGGTGTTCATCTCCGTGACGACGATCCCGGCCGCCGCGGACATCGCCGTCTCCACGGCTTTCACCAGCTGGTCCGATGTGCGGGGCTCGGCCATCCAGCTCGTCGTCAACATCCTCGTGCTGATCGTGGTGGGCACGTCCGCGCTCAAGGCCCAGCGCGCGATCTGGCAGCGGGTCCGCCTGCGGCGCGACCACGACCGCCGGATCGCCGAAGAGGCCTGAGGAACACCGGAAGGGGTCGTCCATGGACCGGGAAGCCGAGGCGCCGCTGCGCGCCGCACCGCACGCGACACCGGCCGAACGCGCGGCCCTGGGCAAGGCCGCCCGCCGGAAGGCTCCCCGGTCGGGCCATGCGGAGTTCACCGCGTCGCCGCACCGTCCCGATCCGCTGACCGTCCTCGAAAGGCAGTCGGCGGAGCGGGTTCCCGAGCTGGTCCCGATCCGCTACGCCCGGATGACCGAGTCCCCGTTCCGCTTCTATCGGGGCGCGGCCTCGCTGATGGCCGCCGACCTGGCCGGCACCCCGGTCTCCGGGATCCGGGCGCAGTTGTGCGGGGACGCCCATCTGCTGAACTTCCGGCTGCTGGCCTCCCCCGAGCGGAATCTGCTCTTCGACATCAACGACTTCGACGAGACGCTGCCGGGGCCCTGGGAATGGGACGTCAAGCGGCTGGCGGCGAGCCTCGTCATCGCGGGGCGGGCGAACGGCTTCACGCCCCCGGAGCGGGCCGGGATCGTCCGAGCCGCGGTCCGCTCGTACCGGGAGGCGATGGCCCGGTTCGCGGGCATGCGCAATCTGGAGGTCTGGTACGCGCGGACGGACGCCGAGCGGCTGCGCGCGGTGGCCGCGGAGCAGTTGGGCGGACGGGGGCGCAGGACTGTCGACCGGGCGTTGGGGAAGGCGCGGTCCCGGGACAGCCTGCAGGCCTTCGGAAAGCTCGCCGAGGTGGTGGACGGGCGGCTGCGGATCGCGGCGGACCCGCCGATGGTCGTCCCGCTGACCGATCTGACGCCGGGGGTGGACCGGGATGCGGTGTTCCGGCAGTTCGGATCCATGCTGGCGGGGTACGCGCGCAGCCTGCCGGCCGACCGGCGCAGCCTCCTGGAGGACTTCGCGCTGGTGGACGTGGCCCGGAAGGTCGTCGGTGTGGGCAGTGTCGGCACCCGGTGCTGGATCGTCCTGCTGCTCGGCCGGGACGGCGGGGATCCGCTGCTGCTCCAGGCCAAGGAGGCCGGTCCCTCGGTGCTGGCCGAGTTCGCGGGGGCGAGCCGGTATGCGAACCAGGGGGAACGGGTGGTCGCGGGGCAGCGCCTGATGCAGGCGGCCGGTGACATCTTCCTGGGCTGGGAGCGGGCCGACGGCCTCGACGGCCGGAGCCGGGACTTCTATGTGCGCCAGTTGCGCGACTGGAAGGGCATCGCCGAACCGGAGTCGATGGCGCCGAAGGGGATGCGGGTGTTCGGCGAGATGTGCGGGGCCACGCTGGCACGCGCCCATGCCAGGTCCGGGGACCGGATCGCCATCGCCGGCTATCTGGGCTCCAAGGACGTCTTCGACCGGGCGATCGCCACGTTCGCGGAGTCGTACGCGGACCGCAACGAGCTGGATCACCGGGCACTGGTCGACGCGGTGGCCGCGGGGCGGCTGCCCGCGGCGGGAGCGAACGGCGCCTGCGGTGCGGGCGGTCTTCCGGGGCCGGGCGGCTGACCTTCCGCACCGGAGGGTGTGTTCCCGGCGGCGTAGGGCGGTCCGGTCCGCTGCCGCGTGGTATTCCGGCGTGAAGCCGCGGGGTGTGCGCCCCTTCCGATGTCCGGCGGCCGGGGGTGGGCCCGTGCCCGACGGCCGGGGGGATGCCGCTTTCCCGACCGTCGTCACGCCGAGGAGCCGAGACCATGCCGACCACGCCTCCGGTCACCCCCTCCGCCGCGCCGGAGGACCCGTACGCGGCGGTCCGCACGCGGAAGTACGCGGGGCTGCTGCTGATGGCGGCCGTTCTCGGGGTGCCGGTCTCGGCGATCGCGTTCGGCTTCCTGGCGCTGGTCTCGGAGCTCCAGTCTCTGACGTACACGGAGCTGCCGAAGGCGCTGGGGTTCGATGCGACCCCGTCGTGGTGGCCCGTTCCGCTGCTCGGGGCCGCCGGGCTCCTGGTCGGGCTCGTCGTCCGCCGGCTGCCGGGCGGGGGCGGGCACCGGCCGGCGGAGGGGCTGGTGTCCACGGGCGCGCCTCCCGCGGCGGATCTGCCCGGGATCATGCTCGCGGCGCTCGTCTCGCTGGGCGTGGGCGCGGTGCTGGGGCCGGAGGCGCCCCTGATCGCGCTGGGTGGCGGACTGGCCGTCTGGGCGGCGGGCCGCGTCAAGCGGGACCTGCCACCGGATGCGCGGTCCCTGGTCGGGGCGTCGGGGAGCTTCGCCGCGGTGAGCGCCCTGCTGGGGTCCCCGCTGCTGGGCGCGTTCCTGCTGATGGAGGTGGCGGGTCTGGCCGGGCCGATGCTGGGCGTGGTCCTGGTGCCCGGGCTGCTCTCGGCGGGGATCGGCGCGCTGATCTTCACGGGGCTGGGGTCCTGGACGGGGCTGGGCACGTACTCCCTGACGCTGGGCGAGGTGCCGTCGGCGGCCGCCCCGGATGCCGCCGGGTTCGGATGGGCGCTGGTCCTCGGTGTCGCGGCGGCCTTCGCGGGCGCGGGCATCCGCCGGCTGTCGCTGACCCTCCAGGAACGCGTGGAGCGGCGGACGGTGGTGGCCACGGCGGTGATGGGCCTGGTCGTCGGCGCGATGGCGCTGGTGTACGCCGAGACGTCGGGCAAGGCCGGTTCCGAGGTGCTGTACTCGGGCGAGCACGAGCTGGGCCACCTCCTGTCCGCGAGCGCGGAGTACTCGGTCGGTGCGCTCGTCCTGCTCATCGTCTGCAAGTCGCTCGCCTACTGCGCCTCGCTGAGCTGCTTCCGGGGCGGCCCGGTCTTTCCCGCGATGTTCGTGGGCGCGGTGGGCGGTGTCGCGCTGTCCCATCTGCCGGGGCTGGAGCTCACGGCGGGGTTCGCGATGGGCGTCGGGGCGATGTGCGTGGCGATGCTGCGGCTGCCGATGTCCTCGGTGCTCCTGGCGACGCTGCTGCTGGGCAGGGAGGGGCTCACCGTGATGCCCTTGGTGATCGTGGCGGTGGTGGTCGCGTACGTGGTGACTCTCCGGCTGACGCCCGCGCCTGGGGACCGGGGCGGGGTGCGCCCGGACGCCGGGTGAAGTCTCCCGCACCGGTGTCATCCGTACCCGGTGGCCGGCAGCGCATCCGGGGTAGGGGTTGGACGGCACCGGTGGAGGCGACGGCCGCCGGGGGGCGCACACCATGCACCCTGGAGACAGCCTCCGCCCCGGGGTGCCCGGCCCGCTCCCGGCTGCGCCGCCGCGCTCCGGCTCCTCCCCCCGCGAAAGGACCCCGCCCATGACCGAGATCGTCCATGTGTCCGCCCCCGAACTGGTCACGTACGCCGACGACCTGGCCGGCCTGCTGGTCGAGACCGTCGATGAGGGGTCCTCGGTGGGCTTCCTGGCCCCGTTGGACCGGGAGGCGGCCGCCATCTGGTGGCGGGAGCGGGCCGCCGCCGTGGAGGCCGGGAGCATCGGCATCTGGATCGCCCGCGAGGGCGGCCGGGTCTCCGGGACGATCGCCCTCGTCCGCGCCCCGCTGCCGAACGCCCGCCACCGCGCGGAGGTCGCCAAGCTGATGGTCCGCCCCTCCGCGCGCGGCCAGGGGCTCGGCAGGGCGCTGCTCGCGGCGGTGGAGGCGTACGCGGCGACCGAGGGCATCACGCTGCTGATCCTGGACACCGAGAGCGGCAGCCTGGCCGAGCAGGTCTACTGCGGGGCGGGGTGGAGAGAGGTCGGGAGCGTGCCGGGATACGCGGCCGACCCGGCGGGCAGCCTCAAGCCGACGACCTTCTACTACAAGGAGCTCGCCGCTCCGTGAGCTGCGAGCGGCACAATGAGCGGCACCACGCAAGGAACAGGGAGAGCTTCATGACGCTGCACGACATTCCGCTGCGCACCCTCACGGGCGAGCCGACCACGCTGGGCGCGTACGGCGGCCGGACCGTCCTGGTGGTGAACGTGGCCTCCAAGTGCGGGCTCACCCCGCAGTACGAGGGCCTGGAGCGGTTGCAGCAGAACTACGGGGACCGGGGCCTGACCGTGCTCGGCGTCCCGTGCAACCAGTTCGCCGGGCAGGAGCCGGGCAGCGCGGAGGAGATCCAGACGTTCTGCTCGACGACGTACGGGGTCAGCTTCCCGCTGCTGGAGAAGATCGACGTCAACGGCGACGGCCGGCACCCGCTGTACGCGGAGCTGACGAAGCTGGCGGACGCGGACGGGGAGGCCGGGGACGTCCAGTGGAACTTCGAGAAGTTCGTGATCTCGCCGGCCGGTGAGCCGGTGGCCCGCATCAGGCCGCGTTCCGAGCCGGAGTCCACGGAGGTCGTGGCGGCGATCGAGGCGCACCTGCCGGGCTGAGCGACGCCGAAAGAAGGGGGCCGTCCGCGGACGGCCCCCTTCTTTCGGCGTGTTCGCTAGCGGATCGGCATGCCCGAGAGCGTGCGGGCGATGACCAGGCGCTGGATCTCGCTGGTGCCCTCGAAGATGGTGTAGATGGCCGCGTCGCGGTGCATGCGCTCGACGGGGTACTCGCGGGTGAAGCCGTTGCCGCCGAGGATCTGGATCGCCTGCGCGGTGACGTCCCGGGCGGTCTCGCTCGCGTACAGCTTCGACATGGAGCCCTCGGCCGAGGTGAACGGCTTTCCGGTGGTGGCCATCCAGGAGGCGCGCCAGACCAGCAGCCGGGCCGCGTCGATCCGGGTGCGCATGTCGGCGAGCTGGAAGGCGATGCCCTGGTTGTCGATGATCGGGCGGCCGAACTGGCTGCGGGTCTTCGCGTAGTCGAGGGCGACCTCGTAGGCCGCGCGGGCGGTGCCCACGGCCATCGCGCCGACGGCCGGGCGGGATGCCTCGAAGGTGGCCATCGCAGCGTTCTTGACGCGCTCGCCGCCGGACTTGGCGCGCTCCCGCGCGCGGGCGAGGCGCTCGTCGAGCTTCTCCTTGCCGCCGAGCAGACAGTGTCCGGGGACGCGGACGTCCTCCAGGACCACCTCGGCGGTGTGGGACGCGCGGATGCCGTGCTTCTTGAACTTCTGGCCCTGGGAGAGGCCGGGGGTGTTCGGCGGCACGATGAAGGAGGCATGGCCCTTGGAGCCGATGTCGGGGTCGACCACGGCGACGACCACATGCACGTTGGCTATGCCGCCGTTGGTCGCCCAGGTCTTGGTGCCGTTGAGGACCCACTCGTCCTTGGCCTCGTCGTACACGGCCCGGGTGCGCATCGAGGCGACGTCGGAGCCGGCGTCGGGCTCGGAGGAGCAGAAGGCGGCGACCTTCACGTCGTCGGCGTCGCCGTACATCTGCGGGATCCAGGTGCCGATCTGCTCCTCGGTGCCGTTGGCGAGGACGCCGACGGCCGCCAGGCCCGTACCGACGATCGACAGGGCGATGCCCGCGTCGCCCCAGAAGAGCTCCTCCATAGCCATCGGGATGCCCAGACCCGTAGGGTCGAAGAACTGCTGGGCGTAGAAGTCCAGGGAGTAGATGCCGACCTTGGCCGCTTCCTGGATGACGGGCCAGGGCGTTTCCTCACGCTCGTCCCACTCGGCGGCGGCGGGGCGGATGACATCCGCCGCGAAGCCGTGGAGCCACTCCTTGACCTGCTTCTGGTCGTCGTTGAGCTCAAGCGTGAACTCGGCCATGTTTCCCCTCCAGGCACTGCGGTGAAAAACCATGCGTTACTCGCGGTAACCACAGTCTGTTACCGGCAAGTAGGTACTGTCAACCGTCATGGAGCCGATCCGGCGCCCGCCCCGTGGAGTGTTACGTTGCGCGGGCGTGCAGGAGCGATGCGACGGCATCGCGTGGCCAGGGGTGGGAGAGACGACATGGAGACCGCACGAAGCTCCGAGCGACAGCGGACCGCGGCCGAGCGCCGTCGCCGCGAGTTGCTGGAAGCGGCGGACCGGGTGGTGCTCAGAGACGGACCGCAGGCCTCGATGAACGCCATCGCCGCCGAGGCCGGCATCACCAAGCCGATCCTCTACCGCCACTTCGGGGACAAGGGCGGCCTCTACCGCGCGCTGGCCAAGCGCCACACCGACGCGCTGCTCAGCGCGTTGCGCGCCGCACTGGACGCGCCCGCCGAGCGGCGTGCGCGGGTGGAGTCCACGCTCGACACCTATCTCGCCGCGATCGAGGCCCGCCCGCAGGTCTACCGCTTCCTGATGCACCCCGCCGACGGAGCGGCCGACACCGCCGACGCCTCCCCCTCCGCCGAGCAGGGCTTCGACGTCGGCCGGCACTCCGCACCGCTGCTGCGCCGCCTCGGCGAGGAGCTGGGCCAGGTGATCGTCGAGCGGGTCGACCTGGGCCCCGACAGCGAGCAGATGGCCCGCATCTGGGGGCACGGGATCGTCGGCATGATGCACGCGGCGGGCGACTGGTGGCTCGCCGACCGGCCCTGCTCCCGCGAGCGGCTGGTCAGCAGCCTCGCCGATCTGCTGTGGGGGCGGCTGGCGGAGGCGGGCGACCGCGACGTCAAGGGCGGCCCGGGGTTCTGAGGTCCCGGGACACCGGCCCCGGTGCTGCTCAGCCCTGCCGCGCCCAGGAGGCCCTGCGCGCGGCGCGCAGCACCCGGGAGCGCCGCAGCCCGGTCAGCCGGTCGGGGTAGACGGTGCCCTCCAGGTGGTCGCACTCGTGCTGGAGGCACCGGGCGAACCATCCCGTCCCGGCGATCCTGACCGGCTCGCCGGTCATCGTCAGCCCCTCGACGACCGCGTGGTCGAAGCGTTCCGTGCCCGCTTCCAGACCCGGAAGTGACAGACAGCCCTCCGGTCCGCGTACGGTGAGTCCGTCCGCCTCGACCAGTTCGGGATTGACCACGTGTCCCAGATGGCGGACGTCGTCGTCGTCCGGGCAGTCGTAGACGAACACCTTGAGCGGGACGCCGATCTGGTTGGCGGCGAGCCCGACACCCTGTGCGGCGTACATCGTGGCGAACATGTCCTCGACCAGCTTCGCGAGCGACGGGCCGAAGTCCGTGACGTCCTCGCAGGGCCGGTGGAGCAACGGGTCGCCGAGCAGACTCATCTCACGGACGAGTCCGGAACTGCCGGGGATCGGGCGGTTTCGCATGGCGGCAAGCGTACGTTCCGCCGCGGCCGGTCAGTTCCCGTGGTGCCGCGGTGCGGTCGATGCGGCGGACATCGATAGGCTGGGCGCGGACCGATGCAAGGAGGATCTAGGACGATGGCAGGCAACACGGAGCCGTTGTCGCCGCGGGCCAAACTGGCCGTGACGGCGGGCAAGGCCGCGGCGGCGGTGTCACGCGCCGCGGGGCGGGGCAGCGGATCGGTGATCGGCGGCCGGGTGGCGCTCAAACTCGACCCCGACCTGCTGGGGCGGCTGGCGCAGCACCTGGACGTGATCCTCGTGTCGGCGACGAACGGCAAGACGACCACCACCCGGCTGATCGCCGAGGCGCTGCGGGCCGCCGGGCCCGTCGTGTCGAACGCGCTCGGCGCGAACATGCCCGCGGGCATCACTTCGGCGCTGGCCGGCGGCTCGGACGCGAAGTTCGGCGTGATCGAGGTCGACGAGAAGTATCTGGCGGGAGTGGCCCGGGACACCACGCCCAAGGCCATCGCGCTGCTCAACCTCTCCCGCGACCAGCTGGACCGCGCGGCGGAGACCCGGATGATGGCCGAGCACTGGCGCGAGGGCCTGTCCGGTTCGAAGGCCGTGATCATCGCCAACGCGGACGACCCTCTGGTCGTCTGGGCGGCCTCCTCCTCGCCCAACGTGGTGTGGGTGGCGGCCGGTCAGGCGTGGAAGGACGACGCCTGGTCCTGCCCGTCCTGCGGCGGTGTGATGCAGCGTCCGGGCGACGACTGGTTCTGCGGGCAGTGCGGCTTCCGCCGCCCCGCCCCCAGCTGGGCGCTGAACGGCGACTACGTCCTGGACCCGCACGGTTCGGCGTGGCCGATCCACCTCCAGCTGCCCGGCCGCGCCAACAAGGCGAACGCCGCCAGCTCGGCCGCCGTGGCCGCCGTCTTCGGTGTGCCGCCGCAGGTCGCCCTGGAGCGGATGTACCAGGTGCAGGCGGTCGCCGGACGGTACGACGTCGTCACCTTCCAGAACCGTGAGCTGCGGCTCCTGCTGGCGAAGAACCCGGCCGGCTGGCTGGAGACCTTCTCGCTGATCGACCCGCCGCCGACGCCGGTGATCCTCTCGGTGAACGCCCGCGGCGCGGACGGCACGGACACCTCCTGGCTGTGGGACGTGGACTACACCCAGCTGGCCGGACACCCGATCTTCGTGCTCGGCGACCGGAAGCTGGACCTCGCGGTCCGCCTCGAAGTGGCCGGTCTCGACTTCCGGGTCTGCGAGAACCTCGACGAGGCCGTGCAGTACGCCCCGCCCGGCCGTATCGAGGTCATCGCCAACTACACCGCCTTCCAGGATCTGCGCCGTCGTGTCGGCAACTGACCCCGGCCCCGGCCATCTCCGGAGAGGACGAAGTATGAACAACGGTCTGCGTCTGGTCTGGGTCTACCCCGACCTGCTCAGCACCTACGGCGACCAGGGCAACGCCCTGGTCGTGGAGCGGCGGGCCCGGCAGCGCGGTCTGGACGTGCAGCGCGTCGACGTGCGCAGCGACCAGCCGGTGCCGACGTCCGGCGACATCTATCTGATCGGCGGCGGTGAGGACCGGCCGCAGCGCCTCGCGGCGGAGCGGCTGCGCCGCGACGGCGGGCTGGCCCGGGCCGCGTCCAACGGCGCGATCATCTTCTCGGTCTGCGCGGGCTACCAGATCCTCGGCCACGAGTTCATCAACGACCTCGGTGAGCGCGAGCAGGGTCTCGGTCTGCTCGACGTGGTCTCCACCCGCGGTGAGGGCGCGCGGTGCGTCGGCGACGTCCTCGCGGACATCGACCCGCAGCTCGGTCTTGAGCCCCTGACCGGGTTCGAGAACCACCAGGGCGTCACCCATCTCGGCCCGACGGCACGGCCGTTCGCCCGGGTGCGGTTCGGCCGGGGCAACGGCACCGGGGACGGCACGGAGGGCGCGTACAACGACACGGTCTTCGGGACGTACATGCACGGTCCGGTGATGGCACGCAACCCGCAGATCGCCGATCTGCTGCTGAAGCTGGCCCTCGACGTGAACGCGCTGCCGCCGACCGACGACCGCTGGTACGAGGCGCTGCGCGCCGAGCGGATCGCCTCGGCGACCCAGCCCGCCTGAGGCACGTTCCGCTCGCATGAGCAAAGCCCTCCTGAGGGGGCTGACGCTCGGTTGAGCGACAGCCCGCCTGAGGGGTATTTCGCTCGGTTGAGCGAAGTCCACCAGGCGGACGGCCGGTTCGGCCCCGCCACCCTGCGCCGGTAGGGTGGCGGGGATCCAACCGGACGGCGTGGTCCGGTCGTCGACTTACACGTTGCAAAGGTTTCCGGGCCATGCGCATTGGCGTACTCACCTCCGGCGGCGACTGCCCCGGCCTCAACGCCGTCATCCGTTCCGTCGTGCACCGCGCGGTGGTGGATCACGGCGACGAGGTCATCGGCTTCCACGACGGCTGGAAGGGCCTGCTGGAGGCGGACTACCGCAAGCTCGACCTCGACGCGGTGGGCGGCATCCTGGCCCGCGGCGGCACGATCCTCGGCTCCTCCCGCGTCCAGCCCGCGCATCTGCGCGACGGGGTGGAGCGCGCCCGCGGCCATGTCGCGGACCTCGGCCTGGACGCCATCATCCCGATCGGCGGCGAGGGCACGCTGAAGGCGGCCAACCTCCTCTCCGAGGCCGGGCTGCCCATCGTCGGGGTCCCCAAGACCATCGACAACGACATCGCGTCCACCGACGTCACCTTCGGCTTCGACACCGCCGTCGGTGTCGCGACCGAGGCGCTGGACCGGCTGAAGACCACCGCCGAGTCGCACCAGCGGGTGCTGATCGTCGAGGTCATGGGCCGTCACACCGGCTGGATCGCCCTGCACTCGGGCATGGCCGCCGGTGCCCACGCGATCGTGGTGCCCGAGCGCCCCTTCGACATCGACGAGCTGACCGAGCTGGTCGGCAAGCGGTTCTCGGCGGGCAAGAAGTTCGCCATCGTGGTGGTCGCCGAGGGCGCCAAGCCGCGCGAGGGCTCCATGCAGTTCGAGCAGGGCGTCAAGGACATCTACGGCCACGAGCGGTTCGCCGGTGTGGCCACGCAGCTCTCCGGCGAGCTGGAGCAGCGGCTCGGCAAGGAGGCCCGCCCGGTCATCCTCGGCCATGTCCAGCGCGGCGGTACGCCGACCGCGTACGACCGCGTCCTCGCGACCCGGTTCGGCTGGCACGCGGTGGAGGCGGCGCACCGGGGCGAGTTCGGGATGCTGACCGCGCTGCGCGGCACGGACATCGTGATGGTCCCGCTGGCGGAGGCGGTCGAGACGCTGAAGACGGTCCCGGCCGAGCGGTACGCCGAGGCGGAGTGCGTGCTGTAGGAACACGTCCTTCCAGAACTGCCCCCGGCCGCAACCGCGGCCGGGGGCAGTTCTACTCTGGACCGGACAACCGGCACGAAACGGGGACGTGTCCCCATCGGGAGTGAACAGATGGATCACAGCGGGCACGGCATGAACATGGATCTGCCGCCGTTCACGCTGGGACGGGGGCTGGAGCTCTCCGTCGAACCGTTCTTCCTGACCGGCTGCATCCTGGCGCTCGCCCTGTACGGGTACGGCGTGGTGCGGCTGCGTCGGCGGGGGGACGGCTGGCCGGTGAGCCGGATCGTGTTCTTCACGGTGGGCGTGCTGAGCATCGCGCTGGTGATGTGCACCAAGCTCAACGACTACGGCATGGTCATGTTCAGCGTGCACATGGTGCAGCACATGGTGATCAGCATGCTGTCGCCGATCCTGCTGCTGCTGGGCGCCCCGGTGACGCTGGCGCTGCGGGCGCTGCCGCCGGCCGGCCGGGGCCGGACCGGGCCGCGCGAGCTGCTGCTGAAGCTGCTGCACAGCCGGTACATGAAGATCATCACGCATCCGGTGTTCACGATCCCGCTGTTCATCGCGAGCCTCTACGCGCTCTACTTCACGCCGATCTTCGACTTCCTGATGGGCTCCAAGCCGGGCCACCTCGGGATGATGGTGCACTTCCTCGCGGTCGGCCTGGTCTTCTTCTGGCCGATCATGGGCGTGGACCCGGGTCCGCACCGCCCCGGCTATGTGATGCGGATGCTGGAGCTGTTCGCCGGGATGCCGTTCCACGCGTTCTTCGGGATCGCGCTGATGATGGCGTCGACGCCGATGGTGAAGACGTACGAGAATCCGCCCGCCTCGCTGGGCATCGACGCCCTGAGCGACCAGAACTGGGCGGGCGGCATCGCCTGGGCGTTCAGCGAGATCCCCTCGGTGCTGGTGCTGATCGCGCTGGTCTACCAGTGGTACAACTCCGAACAGCGTGCCGCCCGGCGCTCGGACCGGGCCGCCGACCGCGACGGCGACAAGGAGCTGGCGGCGTACAACGCCTATCTCGCGTCTTTGCAGGCGCGCGGACAGTAGCGCGAATGGCGCATACGGGGTGACCATGGGGACAACGGCCGCGCGGCCGACGAGGAGCGTGCGCGCATGTCCGGATCGACGAAGACCATGGGATACATGACCGTCGGGGCGCTGGTCGCGGTGACCGCGTACACGGTGGCGCTGGGAAGCAGTGGCTGGCTCTGGTTCGGCTGGGTGGTGCTGGGACTGTGCACCATCGGCATGCTGGCCACGCAGGACACCTGAGGCGTCACAGCGGGTGACCACTCCCGACGTCACGGCGGGTGACCACGCCTGACGGCCCCGGAGGCGGGTACGCGTCGGGAGACCGGTTCGCTACGGTCGCATGGTGGTGCCGGGACCCTGCGGGTAGGGTCCCGGCACCACCATGACCTGGTAGTACGAGTCCTGAGTCGGCCCGGCAGAGCGAGGTGCACCCACAAGGTGTTTTATTACGTCCTGAAGTATGTCGTTCTGGGTCCCGTTCTGCGGCTCTTGTTCCGCCCCCGCATCGAGGGCCTGGAGAACATCCCCGAGGACGGCGCGGCGATCGTCGCGGGCAACCACCTCTCCTTCTCGGACCATTTCCTGATGCCGGCCATCCTCAAGCGCCGCATCACCTTCCTGGCGAAGGCCGAATACTTCACCGGCCCGGGGATCAAGGGCCGGCTCACGGCCGCCTTCTTCCGCAGTGCGGGCCAGATCCCGGTGGACCGGTCCGGCAAGGACGCCGGGCAGGCGGCGATCCGCGAGGGGCTCGGCGTACTGAACAAGGGCGAGCTGCTGGGGATCTATCCGGAGGGCACCCGCTCGCACGACGGCCGCCTCTACAAGGGCAAGGTGGGGGTCGCGGTCATGGCGATCACCGCAGGGGTGCCGGTGATCCCGTGCGCGATGGTCGGCACCTTCGAGATCCAGCCGCCCGGCCAGGTCGTGCCGAAGATCAAGCGGGTCGCGATCCGGTTCGGCGAACCGCTGGACTTCTCCCGCTACGCGGGAATGGAGAACCAGAAGGCCGCGATCCGGGCGGTGACGGACGAGATCATGTACGCGATCCTCGAGCTCTCCGGCCAGGAGTACGTGGACGAGTACGCGGCCAAGGTGAAGGCGGCCGAGCAGGCTGCCGCGCCGCCGAGGAAGTTCCCGAAGCTGCGACGCTGAGGGCGAATCCGCCACCGGCAGAGCGCCCTCGTCCGGGAGGCCCCGCTCCCCTAGCGTCGACCGCATGAGCAACGGACACGCATGGGTGCTGGGAGCGACGGGCCAGATCGGGCGGGCGGCGGTCCGCGCGCTGGCCGCCGACGGCTGGGAGGTCACCGCGGCCTCGCGCGGCGGGGGCCGGGACGAGGGGTGGGACACCGGGGTC
>NZ_QWFA01000249.1 GCF_003501885.1 Streptomyces globisporus | reverse complement strand
GGCGGGCGCCGCGGCGAGGGGGCGGGGTACCGAGGCCCGTGCGCTCTCCCGCCGTACGGCGAATCTCTCGTCGGCCGGCATTGTCGCTGTCCCCTCCACTGCTCGTGCCCGGGGCCCGTGACCCCGGGCGCGGAGGCCCGGTCGGTCAGGCGCTCGTCTCGGCGCGTGCGCGGACCGCGTCCGCGAACGCCTCGCCCCGCTTGTTGTAGTTGGTGAACATGTCCATCGAGGCACAGGCCGGGGCCAGCAGTACCGTATCGCCCGGCCGGGCGAGCTCGGCGGCCCGCGCGACCGCTTCGGACATCGCCCCAGTGTCGGTCCGGTCGAGGTCGACCACCGGGACTTCCGGGGCGTGTCGCGTCAGGGCTTCGTGGATGAGGGCGCGGTCGGCGCCCATCAGCACGACGCCGCGCAGCCGCTTCGCCGCGCCGGTGACCAGCTCGTCGAAGGTGGCGCCCTTGGCGAGGCCGCCGGCGATCCAGACGATGGAGTCGTAGGCGGCCAGCGAGGCCTCGGTGGCGTGGGTGTTGGTGGCCTTGGAGTCGTCCACGTAGGCGACTTCGCCGATGTCCGCGACGTGTTCGATGCGGTGGGCGTCGGGGCGGAAGGCGCGCAGCCCGTCGCGGACGGCGGCCGGCTCCACGCCGAAGGCGCGGGCGAGGGCGGCGGCCGCGAGGGCGTTGGCGATGTTGTGCGGGGCCGGCGGGTTGACGTCGCTGACCTCGGCCAGCTCCTGGGCCTGCTTCTGGCGGTTGGCGACGAACGCCCGGTCGACGAGGATGCCGTCGACCACGCCGAGCTGCGAGGGGCCGGGGGCGCCGAGGGTGAAGCCGATGGCGCGGCAGCCCTCCTCGACGTCGGCCTCGCGGACCAGGTCCTCGGTGGCCGGGTCGGCCACGTTGTAGACGCAGGCCACGGTGTTGCCCTCGTAGACGCGGCCCTTGTCGGCGGCGTACGCCTCCATCGAGCCGTGCCAGTCGAGGTGGTCGGGGGCCAGGTTGAGGACGGCGGCGGAGTGGGCGCGCAGGGAGGGCGCCCAGTGCAGCTGGTAGCTGGAGAGTTCGACGGCGAGGACGTCGTACTCCGTCTCGCCGAGCACCGCGTCCAGCAGCGATACGCCGATGTTGCCGACGGCCGCGGTGCGCAGGCCCGCCGCCTCCAGGATGGAGGCCAGCATGCGTACGGTCGTGGTCTTGCCGTTGGTGCCGGTGACCGCGAGCCAGGGGGCGGCCTTGCGGCCGTTGTCGCCGCGCAGACGCCAGGCCAGTTCGACGTCGCCCCAGACCGGGACGCCCGCCTCGGCGGCAGCCAGGAAGAGCGGCTTGTCCGGCTGCCAGCCGGGTGCGGTGACGACGAGTTCCGTGGACGGCGGCAGGGTGGCGCCGTCGCCGAGGCGCACGGTGATGCCGAGCGCCTCCAGTTCGGCCGCCTGTGCGCGGGCGCGTTCGTCGTCGCCGTCGTTGACGACGGTGACGAGCGCGCCGCGCTCGTGCAGGGCGCGGGCGGCGGGGATTCCGCTGACGCCGAGCCCGGCGACGGTGACGTGCTTGCCCTGCCAGTCCACGGTGCTCACTTCTTGGCTGCCCATCCCGCGTAGAAGAGGCCGAGTCCGACGATCACGCACATGCCCTGGATGATCCAGAAGCGGACCACGACCAGGACTTCGGACCACCCCTTGAGTTCGAAGTGGTGCTGGAGCGGTGCCATCCGGAACACGCGCTTGCCGGTCATCTTGAAGGAACCGACCTGGATGACCACGGACATGGTGATCATCACGAAGAGGCCGCCGAGGATGGCGAGCAGGAACTCGGTGCGCGACAGGATCGCGAGGCCCGCGAGCGCGCCGCCGAGGGCGAGCGAGCCGGTGTCGCCCATGAAGATCTTGGCGGGCGAGGTGTTCCACCACAGGAAGCCGAAGCAGGCGCCCATCAGGGCTGCGGCGACGACGGCGAGGTCGAGCGGGTCGCGTACCTCGAAACAGGCGCCGGGGTTGGTCAGGTTGTCCGCGTTGGCGCAGGACTCCTGGAACTGCCAGAGGCCGATGAAGGTGTAGGCGCCGAAGACCATCACCGAGGCGCCGGTGGCCAGACCGTCGAGGCCGTCGGTGAGGTTCACGCCGTTGGACATGGCGAGGATCATGAACAGCGCCCAGACGCAGAACAGCACCGGGCCGATCGACCAGCCGAAGTCCTCGACGAACGAGAGCCGGTCGGAGGCCGGGGTGTTGCCCGCGGAGTTGGGGAACTGGAGCGAGAGCACCGCGAACGCGATGCCGACGATCAGCTGTCCGGCCATCTTCGCCTTGGCCCGCAGACCGAGCGAACGCTGCTTGACGATCTTGATGTAGTCGTCGAGGAAGCCGACGAGGCCCATGCCCGCCATGAGGAAGAGCACGAGGACACCGGAGTAGCGGATGTCCTCACCCGTGATGATCTTCGCGAGAAGGTACGCGATGATCGTCGCCAGGATGAAGGCGATGCCGCCCATCGTGGGCGTGCCCTTCTTGCTTCCGTGGGTGCGCGGGCCGTCGTCCCGGATGAACTGCCCGTAGCCCTTGCGGGCCAGCAGCTTGATCAGCAGCGGGGTACCGACCAGGGTCAGGAAGAGCCCGATGGCCCCCGCGAAGAGGATCTGCCTCATCGGCCGGCGACCTCGCCCTCGGTCGAGTTCTCCAGCAGTGCCTGGGCGACCTTCTCCAGGCCGATCGACCGGGACGCCTTCACCAGCACGACGTCTCCCGGGCGCAGTTCACTGCGCAACAGGTCGACGGCCGCCTGCGCGTCGGACACGTGCACCGACTCCTCACCCCACGAACCCTCGTTATATGCGCCCAGTTGCAGCCAGGAGGCTTCTCTCCCCCCGACAGCGACGAGCTTGCTGACGTTGAGCCGGACGGCGAGCCGTCCGACCGCGTCGTGCTCGGCGAGCGACGCGTCACCGAGCTCGGCCATCTGACCGAGCACCGCCCAGGTGCGTCCCCCGTCGGCCCCTCGGGCCTGGCCCATGGCGGCCAGCGCACGCAGTGCGGCTCTCATGGATTCGGGGTTCGCGTTGTAGGCGTCGTTGACAACCGTCACACCGTCCCCGCGCTCGGTGACCTCCATGCGCCAGCGGGAGAGGGTGCCCGCCTCCGAGAGCGCATCGGCGATCTCGGTCACGGACATGCCCAACTCATGGGCGACGGCGGCCGCGGCGAGCGCGTTCGACACGTGGTGCTCACCGTACAGGCGCATGGTCACGTCGCTGCACCCGGTGGGTGTGTGGAGCTCGAACGCGGGCCGCCCGTCGGGGGTCATCCGGACCTTCTCGCCCCGTACGTCCGCTTCGGGGGCTTCTCCGAAGAGCAGGACGCGGGCCCTGGTGCGCGAGGCCATGGCGCGGACGAGCGGGTCGTCGGCGTTGAGCACGGCGCAGCCGTCCTCGGGCAGGCCCTCGACCATCTCGCCCTTGGCCTGGGCGATGGCCTCCCGGCTGCCGAACTCGCCGAGGTGCGCGGAGCCGACGTTGAGGACCAGGCCGACCCGGGGCGGGGTCAGCTCGGTGAGGTAGCGGATGTGGCCGATGCCGCGGGCGCCCATCTCCAGGACCAGGTGCTCGGTCTCGGCGGTGGCGCTCAGGGCGGTGAGCGGCAGCCCGATCTCGTTGTTGAGGGAGCCGGGCGTCCAGACGGTCGGGCCGTGGCGCTGGAGGAGCTGCGCGATCAGGTCCTTGGTGGAGGTCTTGCCGGCCGAGCCGGTGAGGGCGACGACGCTGGTGCCGAGGCGTTCGACGGCGGCCCGGGCGAGGGCTCCGAGCGCGCCGACGACATCGTCCACGACGATCGCCGGAACGCCGACGGGGCGGGCCGCCAGCACGGCTGCCGCGCCCGCCTCGACGGCGCGCTGGGCGTAGTCGTGGCCGTCGACCCGTTCGCCGGCGAACGCGGCGAACAGGCTGCCGGGCGCGACCTCACGGGAGTCGATGACGACGGGTCCGGTCACGGCGACTGCCGGGTCCGGTATGTCGTGCGGCTGCCCGCCGACGATTTCGGCGATCTCGGCGAGGGAAAGGGTGATCACTTGGTCATCCCTGACTGTTGTTCTCGTGGTGAGGGGCACGGTCGGCGCCGGGGTGCGCCAGGGACCGCTCGATGGCTGCGTGCAGGACCTTGCGGTCGTCGAAGGCGCGGACCACTCCGTGGACGTCCTGGCCCTGCTCGTGGCCCTTGCCCGCCACCAGGACGGTGTCGCCCGGCTCGGCGCGGGCGACGGCCGCGGCGATGGCGGCGGCCCGGTCCGCGTCGACCAGCACGTCGCCGCGTTCGTGGACGGGGACCTCGGCGGCGCCGGAGAGCATCGCGGCGAGGATCGCGAGGGGGTCCTCGGAGCGGGGGTTGTCGGAGGTCAGGACGGCGGTGTCGGCGAGCCGGGCCGCGGCGGCGCCCATCGGGCCGCGCTTGGTGGTGTCGCGGTCGCCGCCGCAGCCGAGGACGATGTGCACCTTGCCCTCGGTGACCTTGCGCAGGGAGCGCAGGACGGACTCGACGGCGTCGGTCTTGTGCGCGTAGTCGACGACGGCGAGGTAGGGCTGACCGGCGTCCACCCGCTCCAGCCGGCCCGGGACCCCGGGGACGGCGGCGACGCCGTCGGCGGCGATCTGCGGGTCGACGCCCGCGACGGCCAGCGTGACGATCGCGGCGAGGGTGTTGGCGACGTTGAACGGGCCGGGCAGCGGGGCGCGGGCGGTGATGCGCTCGCCCTTGGGGCCGACGGCGATGAAGGTGCTGTCCTGCGGTCCGACCTCGACGTCCTCGGCGTGCCAGTCGGCGTCCGGGTGGCCCTCGGCGGAGAAGGTGGTGACGGGGACGCCGGACTCGGTGATGAGCCTGCGGCCGTACTCGTCGTCGAAGTTGACCACGCCGCGGTGGCTGCGCTCGGGGGTGAAGAGCTGGGCCTTGGCCTGGAAGTAGTCCTCCATGCCGGAGTGGAACTCCATGTGCTCCGGGCTGAGGTTGTTGAAGACGGCGACGTCGAAGACGCAGCCGTCGACCCGGCCGAGCACGAGGGCGTGGCTGGAGACCTCCATCGCGACGGCCTCGACGCCGCGTTCGCGCATGACGGCGAACAGGGCCTGGAGGTCGGTGGCTTCGGGGGTGGTGCGCTCGGACTTGATGCGCTCGTCGCCGATCCGCATCTCGACGGTGCCGATCAGCCCGGTGGGGCGTCCGGCGGCGCGCAGTCCGCCCTCGACGAGGTACGCGGTGGTGGTCTTGCCGGAGGTTCCGGTGATGCCGATCTGGAGCAGGCCGATGCCGGGCCGCCCGTAGATGTCGGCGGCCAGCTCGCCCATCACGGCCCGCGGGTTCTCGGTGACCAGGACCGGGAGGCCGGTGGCGGCGGCGCGTTCGGCGCCGGTGGGGTCGGTGAGGACGGCGACGGCGCCCAGACCCGCGGCCTGGGCCGCGAAGTCGGCGCCGTGCATACGGGCGCCGGGCAGGGCCGCGTACACGTCTCCGGGTCGCACGGCCCGTGAGTCGTGCGTGATGCCGGTGACGTCACCGCTCCCGGCGGTCTCGACGCCGAGCCGGTCGGCCAGCTCGCCGAGGGGGGTGGGCCGGAGCCGGTCCGGTCGGGGCGCTCCCGGGTAGGTCACAGGCGCGTCCTTCTGAGAGGTTTGGGACTGATCAGCGTGGGGCACGGCGGTGAGCGTACCGGGCCGGTGCGGGCTCTCGCGAAGCGAGGGACCCTGGTTCCGGCGGTTCTCGTTCCGGTTCCCGGGGTCGGGGGTGATCGTTGTCACTGAGGGTTCCCTTGGAGGAGATGCTCGCGCATCCCCGTGTTCACTCGCCGGGTTTGAAGGACACCGGCAGCCGGGGCGGCTTGCTGCCGGACGGTGGGGTCTGGAGCGTCTTGAGCGCGAACTCCATGACCTTCTTGTAGATCGGGCCGCAGATCTGGCCGCCGAAGTAGCTGCCCTTGGTGGGGTTCTGGATCGCGCAGTAGACGGTGACCTGCGGGTTGTCGGCGGGGGCGAAGCCCGCGAAGGAGGCGGTGTAGCCCTTGTAGACGCCGCGGACGGGGTCGACCCGGTTGGCGGTTCCGGTCTTGCCCGCGACCCGGTAGCCGGGGATGGCGGCCTTGGTGCCGGTCCCCTCGCGGTCGTCGACGACGGACTCGAGCATGGTCGCGAGGGTCTTGGCGGTCTTCTCGCTGACCACCCGGTTCTCCTCGGGGGCATCGGCCGGGGTGAAGCGGTCGTCGGAGCCCTTGGTTCCGCGGACGAGGGTGGGGGCGACCCGTACGCCTCCGTTGGCGACCGTGGAGTAGACCGAGGCGGCCTGGACGGCGTTGATGGAGAGGCCCTGGCCGAAGGGGATCGTGTACTGCTGCGAGGTCGACCAGTCCTTCGGGTGCGCCAGCAGGCCGGGTGACTCGCCGGGGTAGCCGAGCCCGGTCTTCTGGCCGAGGCCGAACTTCCGCAAGTAGTCGTAGAGGACCTTGTTCGACTCCGCCTGGGTCTTGCCGAGCTGACCGGTCGCCAGGATGGTGCCGATGTTGCTGGACTTGGCGAGCACCCCGTTGAGCGTGAGGTACCAGGTGGGGTGGTCGACATCGTCCTTGAAGAGGCGGTCGCCCCGGTGCAGCCGGTTGGGGACGGTGACATGGGTGCCGGGCGTGGCGGCCCCCTCCTCCAGCACGGCCGCGATCGACATGACCTTGCTGGTGGAGCCGGGCTCGTACACGTCCTGGAGGGCCGCGTTGCCGAGCTGGGCCGAGGTGGCCTCGGAGAGGTCGTTGGGGTCGTAGCCGGGGGCGTTGGCCATGGCCAGCAGCTCGCCGGTCTTCGTGTTCTGCACGATGACGTAGCCGCGGTCGGCCTTGGACTCGGCGACCTGGTCGCTGATGGCCTTCTGCGCGGCCCACTGGATATCGCGGTCGATGGTCAGCTCGATGTCGGAGCCGGGCACGGCCGGGATCTCGCTGCTGCCCGCGGTGGGGACCCGCCGGCCGCCCGCCTGGGCGTAACGGATCTTGCCGTCCTCGCCCGCCAGCTCCTCGTTCAGCTGTGACTCCAGGCCGCCGCCGCCCTTGCCGTCGGCGCTGACGAAGCCCAGTATCCCGGCGGCGAGATCCCCGTTGGGATAGACGCGCCTGGTGGTCGGCTCCTGGAGGACACCGCCCAGGACGTTGGCTCCGGGGCCGCCCTTGAGCTTGTCCTCGGACGCCTTCTCGGCGAAGACGGCCTTGAGGTCCTTGATCTGCTTCCAGACCTGGGGGGTCTGCCGGTAGGCGAGGACGGTGTAGCGGCTCTTGGGCGTCGAGAGCTTCTTGACCAGCTCGTCGACGTCCTTGCCGAGAATCGGGGCGAGCAGCGCCGCGGCCTGCTGCGGGGCGTCGGGGGCCTTGCTCTCCTCGGGCGTGAAGAGCTTGGGGTCGGCCGTGATGTTGTGCGCGTCCACGCTGGTGGCGAGCGCGGCGAGATCACCGACCGCAACGGTGTCGCGCTCGCCACCAGCGTGGACGCGCACAACATCACGGCCGACC
>NZ_QWFA01000248.1 GCF_003501885.1 Streptomyces globisporus | reverse complement strand
TCCCGCCCTCCCCCCGGCACGCGGACCCCTGAGCGAGGGCGTCCTCGCCGCGCTGGCGGGCAGCGGCACCCGTCTGCCCGCCGCCGACGCGGTCCGCCGCTCCGACCCGTACGGGGACGATCTCCAGCTCCTCCTGTACGTCCTGTACGAGCTCCACTACCGGGGGTTCGCCGGGGTGGACGAGCGCCTGGAATGGAACCCCGCCCTGCTCGGTGTGCGCGCGGCGGCCGAGGACGTCTTCCTGGACGCGCTGCGCCGCGACGCCGGCTCGGGCGGGCGGGACGTGGCCCGGGCGGTGGACGAGCTCCAGCTGGAACCCGTCGGGGACGACGGCCGCAGCGTCAGCCACCACCTCCGGCGGGAGGGCGAGCTGTGGCAGCTGCGCGAGTACGCCGCCGTGCGCTCGCTCTACCACCTCAAGGAGGCCGATCCGCATCTGTGGGTGGTGCCCAGGCTCCGGGGCCGGGCGAAGGCGGGCATGGTCGCCGTCGAGTTCGACGAATTCGGGGCGGGACGGGCGGAGAACGTCCACGCCCAGCTCTTCGCCGACCTGATGACCGACCTCGGCCTCGACGCCCGGTACGGCCGCTATCTCGACGCCGCGCCCGTCCAGGCCCTGGCCGTCGTCAACATGATGTCCCTCTTCGGGCTGCACCGACGGCTGCGCGGCGCCCTGGTCGGGCACTTCGCGACCGTGGAGATCACCTCGTCCCCCGGGTCGAGGCGGCTGGCCGAAGCCCTGCGCCGAGCGGGCGCGGGCCCCGCCGCGCAGCGGTTCTACGACGAGCACGTGGAGGCCGACGCGGTCCACGAACAAGTGGTGCGCCACGAGGTGATCGGCGGCCTGCTGGAGGACGAACCCGCTCTGGCGGCCGACGTCGTGCTGGGCATCGAGGCGACCGGCCACCTGGAGGACCTCCTCGGCGACCACCTGCTGGCGGCGTGGCGCGAGGGCCGATCGGCACTGCGCACACCGCTGACGCTCTGAGAGCAGGGAGCCGGGAGAAGGCCGGGTCGGGGCTCAGAACGAGACGTCGTCCGCGTCGAGGACCGCGGCCCCCATGTTGCGCTCCATCATGCGCAGCGCGGCCTCGGCGAGATCGCCGTGAATGTGCGCCACGGCGTCCCTCGGCACCGTCACCCGCAGATGCCGGATATGCGCGTCGAGCGCTGAATACAGCACACACTGCTCCGTCACCTGACCGCAGAGCACCACATGGTCCGCCGCCAATTCGGAGAGCAGATAGCTGAGCGGCGTCTCGTAGAAAATGGAGTGCCGCGCCTTGACGACGAAAAGGGAATCGTCGTCCGGCAGCAAGGGCTCGACCAGTTCCGCGTTCTTTCCCGCGAGAGTCGTCTCGATGATCTCGCCGTGATGGGAGCGCCACTGGCCGAAATTGTCGTTCGCGTAGATGACGGGCACGCCCTCCGCGCGAGCACGGTCGATCAGACGCGTGAGGTGCGGAAGCGCCCTGCGGACGGAGGGGACGAGCAGCTCGGCGTCGGGGTGATCGTACGTATTGATCATGTCGATGACGATGAGAGCGCTGTTTCCCATGGCTCCATCCTCTCAAAATCTTCCCCAAAGGCCGGGCCGGTGCTCCGTCGACGGGCCGCCGTCCGTTTGGTTCCGGACGGGCCGGGAACCCGGCGTTCGGCCCTCGCGGGAAAGCCGCGAAGGCGACCGGAGCGTACCGAAAGGAGTCCGACCGTGCGCGCATTGACCTATCAAGGTAAGCGGGACGTCCGGGTGGAGACCGTCCCGGACCCGCGGATCCAGGACCCGACGGACATCATCGTCAGGATCACGTCCACCGGCATCTGCGGCTCCGATCTCCACCTGTGCGAGGTGCTCGGGCCCTACCTCGACCCCGGCGACATCCTCGGGCACGAGCCCATGGGCGTGGTGGAGGAGGTCGGACCCGAGGTCACCGCCGTCGCCCCGGGAGACCGGGTCGTGATCCCCTTCAACGTGTCCTGCGGTCACTGCCACATGTGCGGGCAGGGGCTGCACTCCCAGTGCGAGACGACCCAGGTGCGCGACCGCGGCATGGGAGCATCCCTGTTCGGGTTCACCAAGCTCTACGGGCAGGTGCCCGGAGGCCAGGCGGAGTATCTGCGGGTCCCGTTCGGCAACGCCCTGCCCATCAAGGTCCCGCACGGCCCGCCGGACGACCGGTTCGTCTTCCTCTCCGACGTCCTGCCCACCGCCTGGCAGGCCGTGGAGTACGCGGACATCCCGCCCGGCGGCAGCGTCACCGTGCTCGGCCTCGGCCCGATCGGTGCCATGGCCGCCCGGATCGCCCTCCACCGGGGCGCCGGCCTCGTCATCGGGGTCGATCTGGTCCCCGAGCGTCTCGACCGGGTCAGCGGGTACGGTGCCACCTGCCTCGACCTGCGCCGTTACGGCAAGAACCTCGGGGACGCCGTCCGCGACCTCACGGACGGGCGCGGCACGGACGCGGTGATCGACGCCGTGGGTATGGAGGCCCATGGCTCGCCCGTGGCCAAGGTGGCGCACACGGCGGTCGGGCTGCTGCCCGACGCGCTCGCCCAGCGCCTGATGGAGACGGCGGGCGTCGACCGCCTCGCCGCGCTGCACACGGCGATCGACCTGGTGCGCAGGGGTGGCACGATCTCCGTCTCCGGCGTGTACGGCGGCTCCGCCGACCCGATGCCGATGCTCACCCTGTTCGACAAGCAGATCCAGCTCCGCATGGGCCAGGCCAACGTCAAACGCTGGGTCGACGACCTTCTGCCCCTGCTCATCGACGGCGACCTGCTCGGCGTGGACTCGTTCGCCACCCACCACCTGCCGCTCGAAGAGGGGCCTCAGGCGTATGACACGTTCCGGAAGAAGGGCGACGGCATGATCAAGACCCTGCTCATCCCCTGATCTGACCTGACCTGACCGGGTGGACCTGTACCTGACCTGACCGGGTGGCCCGACCTGCCCCGCCTGCGGCCGCCCGTTTTCAGGGGGCTCCCTGGAGCACGCCCTCGCGCACCCGCTCGCAGGACTGGCTGAGCAGGCGCGACACGTGCATCTGCGAGATGCCGAGGCGTTCGGCGATCCGCACCTGGGTCATGTCCTGGAAGTACCGGAGGTACAGAATGGTCCGCTCCCGCTCCGGAAGCTCCCGCAGCCCCGGCTTGACGGCCTCACGGTCGACCGCGGTGTCCAGAGCCGTGTCGCAGGACCCCAGCCGGTCGACCAAGGGAGAACCGCCCTCCACGCCTGCGGGTTCGGCGTCCAGGGAGAGGGCGCTGTAGCTCTCCAGGGCCTCCAGGCCCAGCAGCACGTCCTCCTCGCCGAGCCCGGTGGCCGAGGCGATCTCGGCGCAGGTCGGGGACCCGCCCCCGCTGCTCTGCGCCAGTTCGCGGCGGGCCACCCGCACCCGGTTGCGGAGGTCCTGGACGCGGCGCGGCACATGGACGTCCCAGGTGTGGTCGCGGAAGTGGCGCTTCAGTTCCCCGGTGACGGTGGGTACGGCATAGGTCTCGAAGGCCTTGCCCCGCTCCGGGTCGTAGCGGTCGACCGCCTTGACGAGCCCCATCGCGGCCACCTGTCGCAGATCGTCCATGGCCTCGCCGCGGTGACGGAACCGGGTGGCGATCCGGTGGGCCATCGGGAGCCACGCGCAGATCGTCTCCTCGCGCAGGGCGTCACGCTCCGGCCCGGGAGGAAGCGCCCGCAACCGCCGGAACGCCCGGTCGGGCGATGGGATGTCGGTAGGGCGGTCGTTCTCGGGGGCGGCTGCTGCCTGCATGGCGGTCACTCCTCGTCGACGATGCGTTCAGGCCGCCGCGGGAAGGTCGCCGGGCCGGACAGATACGGGCCCGGAAATCCCACGGGCGCGCCTCTTGTCCGAAGCACAAAACACCCCATACCCGGTGTAAACGGTGCTAAACGTGGGTGCCCAGAGGCTCCGGTCCGGGCGAGTCGGTTCCGGGCGAGTCAGGCGGGGCCCGGTCCGAACGGGCTGTCGTCGAGGTGGTCGAGCAGGTCGGCGACATCCCGGTAGACCACGTCCGCTCCCGCCCGCTCCAGGTCGGCGCGCGGGATACCGCCCGACAGAAGGGCCACCGCGCCCACCCCGGCGCGGACCGCCGCCTCCATGTCCCACACCGTGTCGCCCACGAACACCGCCTGCTCCGGAGTGACGCCGGCCAGGCGGCAGGCCAGCTCCACGGGCTCCGCGGACGGCTTGCCCCGGTCCACGTCGTCCGAACTCGCCGTGTCCCGGATCGCCTCGTCCGCGTCCACCGCGCGCCGCAGCGCCGCGAGCTCCGCCCCGCTCGCCGAGGTGGCGAGGACGACCCGCCAGTCACGTCCGGCCAGAGTGCGCAGCAGATCGCCCGCGCCCCGGAAGGCGGGGAGCCGGTCGAAGTACGTGCCGTAGAGGACCGTGTGCGCGGAGCTGATGGCCTCGTCCTGCCCGGGATCCCGGTCGGCCCCGAGCAGCCGCTCGATCAGGTCACCCGAGCCGAGCCCGACCGCCCGGTGGATGTCCGGCATCGGCACCGTGTGCCCGGCCTGCCGGAACGCCTCCCACCACGCCACCACGTGCAGGTGGTTGGTGTCCGTGAGCGTGCCGTCCACATCGAAGATCGCCGCGCCTGCCATGCTCAGCCGTTCCTCTCGCCGCTCGCCCGTCCTCCCCTGCCGCCAGGCTCCCTCGCCGTCAGGTGTCGCGGTCCCGGGGGATGTCCGCCTCGTCCCTGACATGGACGGCCGCCTCCTCGGCCGACGCGGCACCGCCGTCGATGCCCACGTCCTCGGCGAACACGTCGTTCTCCCGCCCGGTCGCGTCGTCCGCCCCACTGAGCCGGCCCGCCCGGGGCTCGACGGTCGCCCCTTCCTGGGGCTCCCCCTCGCCCTCGGCGAGGTCGCCGATGCCGTCCCCGGCGGGCGGCTCCACATCGTCGACCTCCTGGGCGAGCCGCTGGTCCAGCGATTCGCCCAGGCGCTCCTCCGCCCCCGTCGTGCCGAACTTGGTCACACCCAGGGGGCGTTCGGGAGGGCTGTAGCCCTCCTCCATCTGGTCGTCCAGGCCCCGTTCGTCGAGCGTGTTCTCCAGGTCGAGCTCATCGTTCGGGGCAATCGAGCCGTCGTCGTCCTGCGGCTGGTACACGTCGTCGCCGCGTGCGTCTGCGGGCATCTTCTGCTCCTCCGTCGTGCGGGCTGCTGTCGGACCCGGGCGGTGCCGGCGGTCAGCGGCCGAGGGCCTTGCGGAGCTGTTCCTTGTTCATGGCGGAACGCCCGTCGATGTTCTTCTTCTTCGCCTCGGCGTAGAGCTGGTCCTTCGTGGGACCCTGCGCACCCTTGTGGGAGCGCTCGCCGCCCCGCTCGTAGGCGGACTTCTTGTCCTGCGTCGACGTCCTGCTCGCCGTCTTCGACTCGCCGGACCGGGCGCGCTGCTTGTTGACGGTCCGGGCCGCGATCTCCTTCGCGCGGCCGTTGGAGGCGCCCTGTTCCTCCTGGCTCTCCTTGATGTGCTCGTACTGCCGTTCACGTTTCTTGTTCGATCCGGCCGGCATGACGTGCTCCTCACTCCGTATCGGGGGACGACCCCCCGCGTTTCCCGTACGGATCCCACTAAACAACGCGCACCGCAACGACGCCCCTGGAGACGTGACGAGGAGTGACACTCTGAAGTCGGCGGACGGCGCCGATGGCTGCTTTCCCAACCGGTCGGCGCCTGAGCTCCGCGTACGCCGGATACCTGCTGCAGGAGTACCCCCGCACCGGATGCCAAACATGCCCCGGCCGGTGTTCGGCCGTCCGTGTCCGCCCTCAGGTCACGGACGGGGGCGCAGGCCGGGGCCGCCGGTGGGAGGGGCGCCGGAGACGCTGCCGACCAGCTGCGCACAGAGGTCGCGGAGCTTCACGTTGCGATGCTGCGACGCGGTGCGCAGGGTGTGGAGCGCCTCCTCCGCGCTGCAACGGCGCTGGTTCATGACGATGCCGGCCGCCTGGTCGATCACGGAACGTGACTGGAGGGCGGCTTCCAGATCGGCCGTGAAGGTCCGCGTGTCCGAGAGCCGCTGGGCGAGCGCGACGGCCCCCGTCGCCTGGGCGGCGAGAGCGCGCAGCCCGCCCAGGTCGACGTCCGCGAAGCCGTTCTCCTTGGGCGAGTACAGATTCAGGGCGCCCGCCGTGTGGGAGTGTGCCGCGATAGGCAGGGACAGCGACGACCGGGTCCCGGAGGCGACCGCGAAGGCGGGGTAGCCGTTCCAGCGGCCCTCCTCGCGCATGTCGCCCACGTGGACCTCGTGCCCGTCGCGCAGCGCCTCCAGGCAGGGGCCGTCGTCCTGCCCGTACTGGGCCTCGTCCAGCGGCGGTGCGCTGATGCCCGCGCTGGCCACGGTCAGCGGGCGGTTCTCCCGCTCCAGCGTGACCCCGCACCCGTCGGCCGTGGGGGACATGAGCAGGGCGCTCCGGGCCAGCGCATGGAGAAAGTCGTCCAGCGTGTCCGTGTCCAGCAGGAGAGAGACGAGGTCGGGCGGCCCCGGTGTGAGCACTCCATCGTCGGTCATGATCGCTCCCTTCCGGGCTTGGACCCTGGGACCAGCATGGCACTGTACGGACCGTGCCGCGCCGCTCTCTCCGGGTGGTGGCAACGCCCCGCGCCTGTCACCGCCGGACGGGTGTCGAGTGCCGACGAGTGGGCATACGCGCGGTACGCAGGTCAGGAAGCGGCCGCGCACTCAGTCCTGCTTCCCTGGAGTGCCCATGTTCCTGCTCAGCTATCATCTCGACGCCGCGCACCTGGTCGTGGAACTCGGTGACGTGGTCGACCTCGACAACGAGGCGGCGATCGAGCGCGAGATCGTCCGTCTGCTGCCGTGCTGCGGACCCCGGGCGATCATCGTGGACATCCGCACCCCCCTGCTCACCCCCCGGGCCCTGGGAATCCTCCTGCGGGTACGGGGCCAGGCCGAGGAGCGCGGCATCTCGATGGCCGTGGTGGCCGGGTCCGACAAGGCCCGCGAGGTCCTGAGCGCCGCCGGGCTCCACCGCGTCCTGCGGGTCGCCGCCACCCTCGCGGGCGCGGAGCTGCGCAGCCGGGGATGCCGGCCGGATCCGGAGGCGTCCCGGAACACGAAGCCCGGCGGCCGCCGGAGCGCGCCGTCGTCCACCGGGGCCTCGCCGCGGCCGCTCGGCCCGTACGCCGACACGTCCCGGCCCCGCATCCCGGGAGAGCGCTGACGGCCGGAGCCGGTGGCCGGAACTGACGGGGGATCGGCTCCCCGGCGCACACTCCGCGGAGCCGATACCCGTCGTGCTGCGGCGATTTCGGGCCGGAGGGGACCAGCTCGGCGACTCCGGGCCGACCGTGCCGGACGGGAGAGGGCATAATGAAGCGCTGGAGGTCAGGAAACGGCCCGTAAGAATTCTTCCTGCCTGCGTGGAGTTTCCCGTGAACCCCTCTCCTCGTCGCCGCGCCGCCCTCGTGGCCTCGGTACCGCCTCCGCCTGCCGACGCTTCCGGCTCCGCGCGCCTGCTACGGGCGCCCCGTAGCAGGCCCCCCGCGACGAGAACCCACCACCCCGCAGGCGGCCCGACGATGGCCCTCCTGCCCGCGCCCGCCCCTCTGCGGCCGCCTGCGGG
>NZ_QWFA01000247.1 GCF_003501885.1 Streptomyces globisporus | reverse complement strand
GGGCTCGTCGGGGCCGTCGCCGGGGGCTTTGCCCGCACCGGGGGCGGGGGCTGCGGTATCCGTACGCGTGTCGTCGTCGGCGGTCTCCGTACGGGCGTCCGCGCCGGTCTCCGTATCCGCGTCACCGTCCGCCGGGGCCTTCACGACCGGGTCCGATGGGGCCTCGGCGCCCGGGCCCCGCTCGTCGGGGTCCTCGGTTACCTCGCTGTCCACGCTCGTGGGCGGCGCCGGTTCGAGGGGCCCGCTCTCCCCGGGGCCCGCGTTCTCACCGTGCGGTCGGTCCGGATCGCTGTGCGGAGTCTTCTCCGGCCCGTGGTTCACAATTCCGTTTCCCGTCGGGTCGTTCTCGTGCCTGTGCTCAGGGATATCGGGGTGCTGGTCGGACCCGCTCATGCCTGGGCCTCCATCACCACACGCAGTGCGGCGATGCCCCGCGAACCGTACGCCTTCACCGAGCCCAGCGAGACGCCCAGCGTCTCGGCGACCTGGGCCTCCGTCATGTCCGCGAAGTAGCGCAGCACCAGCACCTCGCGCTGGCGTCGCTGGAGCCCCTTCATGGCCTTGATCAGCGCGTCCCGCTCCAGTTGGTCGTACGCGCCCTCCTCCGCGCTCGCCATGTCCGGCATCGGCTTGGAGAGCAGCTTCAGCCCGAGGATGCGGCGGCGCAGTGCGGAGCGCGAGAGGTTGACGACCGTCTGCCGGAGGTAGGCGAGGGTCTTCTCGGGCTCACGGACCCGGTTGCGCGCGGAGTGCACCCGGATGAACGCCTCCTGCACCACGTCCTCGCAGGACGCGGTGTCGTCCAGCAGCAGGGCCGCGAGGCCGAGCAGGGAGCGGTAGTGGGCGCGGTAGGTCTCGGTGAGATGGTCGACCGTGGTTCCTGCTGCCACGGTCTCGTCAGCACCCCCGCGCTGCGAGGGCAGCGAGGCCGGGCGCGCAGCGGGCATGGGCGCGATCACCGGCATGCCGCCGGGCGCGCGGGGCCGCCGGAGCGGGCGCACCGAAGCGCCTCGCAACGGGCCCACCACTGTGATGTCGAGAACCTCTGCCACGCCTGTTGGACACGCTGCCCCCCGTCAGGGTTGTACGCGGACCGCGCCACGTTCGACGCTGTGCGACATGCCCTCATACGTACCCGCTCTTCCCCAAATGCCCCGTTGAGACGTCCGGCCACGCACAAAGTGACGGCATAGACGCAACCCGGCCGAGGTGCGGTTGCAGATGGCCGGGAGATCATCGTCGGACATGACAACGTCCCAGCTCAAGAGGTTCAGACCAGCGAATTCCTCATAGGGCGTTCACAGATCCCACAAAACAGGTTCGATCATCATCGAGGGAATTCGGCGGCGACCGATTCGGCGATCTGCGCCACGTTCAAAGCCGCACCTTTTCGGAGATTGTCCCCGCAAAGGAACATTTCCAGGGCATGCGGGTCGTCCATCGACCGCCGGACGCGGCCCACCCAGGTGGGGTCGGTGCCGACGACGTCGGACGGGGTGGGGAAGTCCCCGGCGGCCGGGTTGTCGAACAGGACCACGCCGGGGGCGGTCGCCAGGATCTCGTGCGCCTTGGCGACCGCGACCTCGTTCTCGAAGCGGGCGTGGACGGACATCGAGTGGGTGGCGACGACGGGGACGTACACACAGGTCGCGGTGGCCTTCAGGTCCGGCATGCCGAGCACCTTGCGGCACTCCTCGCGCAGCGCGATCTCCTCGGACGACCAGCCGTCCCCGGCGTCCGTACCGGCCCAGGGCACGACGTTCAGGGCGACGGGCGCGGCGAAGGGGCTCTTGGCCGTGGAGGCCTCGTCACCCAGGGCCCGGCGTACGTCTCCGGGCTGGGTGCCCAGTTCCGTACCGGCGACCAGGGCGAGCTGTTCGCGCAGGGCGGCGACGCCGTCGCGGCCCACGCCGCTGACGGCCTGGTACGAGGAGACGATGAGTTCGCGGAGCCCGAATTCGGCGTGCAGGGCGCCGACCGCGACGATCAGCGACAGCGTGGTGCAGTTCGGGGACGCGACGATGCCGCGCGGTCTGAGCCGTGCGGCATGGGGGTTGATCTCGGGGACGACGAGCGGAACGTCGTCGTCGAGCCGGAAGGCGGCGGAGTCGTCGATGACGACGACGCCCTTGGCGGCGGCGATGGGGGCCCAGTGGGCGGACACCTCGTCCGGCACCAGGAAGAGGGCCACGTCGATGCCGTCGAACACGTCCTCGGCCAACGGGAGGACCTCGCTCTCCTCACCGCGCACGACCAGCTTCCGGCCGGCCGAGCGCGGTGAGGCGACGAGTCTGACCTCGCCCCAGACGTCCGCGTGCTGCGAGAGGATCCGGAGCATGACACCGCCGATCGCCCCGGTCGCACCGACGACCGCGAGCGAAGGGCGGTGCTCCGTCATCGGCCGGTGCCTCCGTAGACCACGGCCTCGTCGGAGTCGCTGTCGAGCCCGAAGGCGGTGTGCACGGCGCGCACGGCCTCGTTGACGTCGTCGGCGCGGGTGACCACCGAGATGCGGATCTCGGATGTCGAGATCAGCTCGATGTTGACGCCCGCGTCGGACAGCGCCTCGAAGAAGCCGGCGGTGACGCCCGGGTTGGTCTTCATGCCCGCGCCGACCAGGGAGATCTTGGCGATCTGGTCGTCGTAGCGCAGCGAGTCGAAGCCGATGGGGCCCTTGGCCCGCTCCAGGGCGTCGATGGCCTTGCGGCCCTCGGCCTTGGGCAGGGTGAAGGAGATGTCCGTCAGGCCGGTCGACGCGGCGGAGACGTTCTGCACCACCATGTCGATGTTGACCTCGGCGTTCGCGATGGCGCGGAAGATCGCGGCCGCCTCGCCCGGCTTGTCCGGGACGCCGACGACGGTGACCTTGGCCTCCGAGACGTCGTGGGCGACTCCGGAGATGATCGCGTGCTCCACCTTCTGGTCCCCTTGCGGCTCGTTGCTGACCCAGGTGCCGCGCAGTCCGGAGAAGGACGAGCGGACGTGGATCGGGATGTTGTAACGGCGTGCGTACTCGACGCAGCGGTGCAGCAGCACCTTGGAGCCGGACGCGGCCAGCTCCAGCATGTCCTCGAAGGAGATCCAGTCGATCTTCTTCGCCTTCTTCACGACCCGGGGGTCCGCGGTGAAGACGCCGTCGACGTCGGTGTAGATCTCGCAGACCTCGGCGTCCAGCGCGGCGGCCAGCGCGACGGCGGTCGTGTCCGACCCGCCGCGGCCGAGGGTGGTGATGTTCTTGCCCTCCTGGGACACGCCCTGGAACCCGGCGACGATGGCGATGTTGCCCTCGTCGATCGAGGTCCGGATACGGCCCGGGGTGACGTCGATAATGCGCGCTTTGTTGTGGACCGAGTCGGTGATGACACCGGCCTGGCTGCCCGTGAACGACTGGGCCTCGTGGCCCAGGTTCTTGATCGCCATGGCCAGCAGGGCCATGGAGATCCGCTCACCCGCGGTCAGCAGCATGTCGAACTCTCGACCGGTAGGCATCGGAGACACCTGCTCGGCGAGATCTATCAACTCGTCCGTCGTGTCGCCCATCGCGGACACCACGACAACCACCTGGTTGCCGTTCCTCTTGGCGTCGACGACTCGTTTGGCGACCCGCTTGATGCCCTCGGCATCGGCTACGGAGGAGCCTCCGTACTTCTGCACGACAAGGCCCACGTGCGCTCCTCGCTCAGTCATTACTGCGGTCGGCTCAGTTTAACGAGCAGTCCGGAATCGACCCGTCCATTACCAGATGGTGAGATGTCCCGCTCAGCACCCGGTACGGCGTGTCGCTCCGAACTGCTCGTACGAGGCTGCTGCCCAGCCCGACCGTCGAGCACTCCCGTTTGTGTCCCAGCCCACACGATCGGACACGGACCGGCCAGCCGGGGCGGTCAGTCGGCGTACCCGCCGGGTTGGCGATCCGCTCGCCCGCGCGGGCCCGTGTCAGCCCGCCGTCAGCGTCTCCGCGTCGAGGACCTGGGTGTTCTGCGCGGCCGCGATGCGCCAGACCCCGTCGTCCTTGGCGAGCACGTAGGTCGGCGTGCCGGGGACCGCCTCGGGGTGGGCGGCCATGAGCGCGGCGGGGTCCTCCTGGCCGTGGAAGATCTCGTCCAGGTACGCACCTCCGGCGCGGCTCGCCGGGCGCTGGCGGATCTTCACGGCGGCCACGTCGGGCCGGATGAAGAGGATGAGGTCGACGGCGTACGTGGCGGTCACCGGGGAGTCCGCCTGCGGGGGCAGCACCGTGCGGGTGAAGGCGCTGATCTCCGGCAGGCCGGTCAGCCGCTTGCCGTGGGCCGTGGTCCAGATGGCGTCCTCGCGGAAGCCGTCGAGGAAGGCGTCGGGCAGCGCGTTCTGCTGGGCGTGCTGCACCCGGGCGACGAACGCGACGATGGCGTCGACGTCCTCCTGCGGGGCGGGGACGCCGATGACGGTGGGCGTGGAGGCGGCGGGGGTCATGGCGGCCATGGAGGGTCTCCTTGCGAGTGGCGGCCGTCGGATCGGCCGTTCACCCCGGAGCCTCCTGCCTCAACCGCGGTCGAGGTCAAGGAGCCGGCCCGGCACTCAGGCCGGCCGCGTGCATCCGCCGCTTCACCTTTCACCGGCCACCAGGAGGATGGCCCGCCGCTCCACCGATGCGTGAAGGTTGATCTCCCAGTTCATGCTGCGCATCTCGGCGTACGCCTCGACCGGGTAAAAGCTCTTCCTTATACCCTCAGCTCAAACGAGTGAAAGAACCATCGGTGAGCCGTCTGCCCCGCTACTTCACCGGCCGCAGCCCCAGCGGCCCCGCGATCTCCTGGAGCATCACGCGGCCCGCCTCCTCGGCGAGGTTCTCCTCGCCCGGGTCCTGGTCGGTGTCCAGGCCGTCCAGCTCCTCCAGGGGCTGGCCGAGGCGGATGTGGGCGACCAGGGACTGGAGGGCGCGGAGGGTGGCGGAGGCGGTGGAGCCCCAGTTGGAGAAGTACGAGAACTGCCACCACCACAGCGCTTCGGTGGTGCGGCCTGCCTCGTAGTGCGCGAGGCCGTGGCCGAGGTCGGTGACCAGGTCGGCCAGGTCGTCGGAGATGCGGTGCGGGACGGGCGCCTTGCGGGGCTCGTACGGGTCGAAGACCTCGGAGTAGACGTCGATCGGCTCCAGCAGCGCCGCGAACCGCTCGCGCAGACCGTCCGCGTCCGGCTCCGCGCCGAGGTCGGGCTCGTACCGCTCGTCGGGGAGGACGTCCTCGTGCGCGCCGAGGCGGCCGCCCGCCAGCAGGAGCTGCGAGACCTGGAGGAGCAGGACCGGGACGGCCTCTTCCGGCTCGTCGACCTTGGACACCTCGGCGACCGCGACGATGAACGTCTTGATCTGGTCCGCGATCTGGACGGCGAAGTCGCCCGGGTCCTGCGTGACGGAGTTCAGCGTGGCGTCAGACATCGAGGGGACCTCCCGTGGGCGCGGTCACAGACGGTGAAGCGGACGACGGTACGTGCAGGGCCCTGGGCCCGGGCGCGGGCCCAGGGCGTACGGCGGTGCCGGTGCCGGTCTCAGACATCCAGCAGCCGCCTTCCCTCGAAGGCGCGGCCCAGGGTGACCTCGTCGGCGTACTCCAGGTCGCCGCCGACCGGCAGACCGCTGGCCAGCCGGGTCACCTTCAGACCCATCGGCTTGACCATCCGCGCCAGGTACGTCGCGGTGGCCTCACCCTCCAGGTTGGGGTCGGTCGCGAGGATCAGCTCCGTGATGGAGCCGTCCGCGAGCCGCGCCAGCAGCTCGCGGATCCGCAGGTCGTCCGGGCCGACGCCCTCGATGGGGCTGATCGCCCCGCCCAGCACGTGGTACCGGCCCCGGAACTCACGCGTCCGCTCGATCGCCACGACGTCCTTGGGCTCCTCGACCACACAGATGACGCTCGGATCGCGGCGCGCGTCCCGGCAGATCCCGCACCGCTCCTGCTGCGCGACGTTCCCGCACACCTCGCAGAACCGGACCTTGTCCTTGACCTCCAGGAGGGCGTGGGCGAGCCGGCGTACGTCGGTGGGCTCGGCCTGCAGGATGTGGAAGGCGATCCGCTGCGCGCTCTTGGGACCGACGCCGGGCAGCCTGCCCAGTTCGTCGATGAGGTCCTGAACAACGCCTTCGTACAACGGAACGCCTTTCTTCGCTTCCTGCTCCGTACCGTAGTGGGTACGGGTCGGTACCAGTAGGCCCTGCGGGCCTGTGGAACCTACCGGCCTGTGGCCGGCCGGGTCAGAACGGCAGACCCGGGATGCCGCCCCCGCCGCCCAGGCCCTGCGCCAGCGGGCCGAGCTTCTCCTGCTGGAGCGCCTGCGCGTTCTCGTTGGCCGCCTGGACGGCCGCGACGACGAGGTCGGCGAGCGTCTCGGTGTCCTCCGGGTCCACCGCCTTCGGGTCGATCACCAGGGCGCGCAGCTCGCCGGAGCCGGTCACCGTGGCCTTCACGAGACCGCCGCCCGCCTGTCCCTCGACCTCGGTCCTGGCCAGTTCCTCCTGGGCCGCGGCGAGATCCTGCTGCATCTTCTGGGCCTGCTGGAGCAACTGCTGCATGTTGGGCTGGCCACCACCGGGAATCACGGTCACTCCTGGCATTTCGACGACAAATGTTTCGGTAAGCCGAGCCTACGTGCTCCCCGGTCACCGCGCTCCACCCACCGGGGACCAACTCTTTCGAGTGAGATCTCGGAACCGGCGTGAGTGCTCCTATACCTGACCAGGGGCCCTGCCCAGGCGGGAATCCCGCGATTTCGACCCCACGGCCCACCATTCGGCGGTAGGAAGGGCATGCACATCGGCACACGAGCGTGCATGTGCGGTGACGCAGAGTTATCCCCTAGTTACCCCCACGCGTCCGTCCCGTCCGTCAGAGTGCAGAGGAGTGCCCCGGTGAGTCAGCCGGAGATGCAGCCCGAGGGGCCGCCCCGCAAGGAGTCCGATGCGGGATCCGGTGAGAACGGAGCTGAGCATTCCGCTACGGGAGTCCCTGCCGAGGGGCGCGCCGAGGGCCGGGCCGGCGGGCGCTCCGGCGGCCGCGCCGGGTGGCGGGCCGGTGGGCGCGATCTGACCGGGCGCCCGTTCCCCCTCGGCGACTGGGGCGAGCCGGCCGAGCGGCTCGACGAGCTCTACCGCTGGGTCGAGACCGGCGCCCTGGACACCGCGGACTGGTATCTGCACGACCGGGTCTGGAAGCGCCGGGCCGCCCGGACCCTGCGAATGGGCACGGCCGCCGGGGTGGTCGCCGGGGCGGCGCTGCCGCTGCTGGACCTGACCGGTGCGCTGAGCGGTTCGGCGGGCTGGGGCTATCTGTCGTTGTTGCTGGGGGCCGCCTGTATGGCCTGCGACCGGTATTTCGGCCTCACCTCCGGGTGGATAAGGAACCTGGCCACGGCCCAGGCCGTGCAGCGGCGGCTCCAGGTGCTTCAGTTCGACTGGGCCTCGGAGTGCGTACGGGAGACGCTCGGGCCGGCTGAGGGCACGGCCAGCGAGGCGACCGAGCGGTGCCTGGGGGTGCTGCGGAGGTTCTCCGAGGACGTCACGGAGCTGGTGCGGTCGGAGACGGCGGACTGGATGGTGGAGTTCCGGGCGGGGCCCGCGCCGATGGGGATGCAGGCGTTGGCGGCGGGGGGTGCGGGGCGCGGTGAGC
>NZ_QWFA01000246.1 GCF_003501885.1 Streptomyces globisporus | reverse complement strand
CCCTCCCGCGTGAACGCCCCCCGCACCACCCGCCGAAGGGTGATGCCCGCTGCGGCGAGCCCCTCCCGGAAGCCCGCCAACCGGTCGGCCACCGTGGTCAGTTCGGGCGGCCCGCTCAGCACGGCGAAGTCCCGGTGTCCCAGTGCCACCAGCGAGGCCGCGAGCGCCGCCGCCCCGGCCCGGTTCTCCGGCTGGACGGTGTCCACCCGCATCGACCGGTGCCGGCTGACCACCGCGACCCGGCCGCCCGCCCGGACGTACGGCTCCAACTCGGCGTCCATCGCCCGCTCCCAGGCCCGGTCCTGGAAGCCGGAGCCGATCAGCAGGATCGCCCGCGCCCGCTGGGCCCGCAGCATCGAGACGTACGCGATCTCCCGCGCCGGTTCCCGGAAGGTGGAGGCCAGCATCACCAGCAGGTCCTGCTCGGCGGCCGCGCGCATCACCCCGCCGGCGATGCCTGCGAAATACGGGTCGCCCACGTCGTGGCAGATCAGCCCAACCGTACGGTTGCCCTCGGCGCTCGCGAGGGCCTGGGCATGGGCGTTGGGGATGTAGCCGAGGAGATCGGCCGCCGCGCGCACCCGGCCGCGCAGATCGTCGCGGACCCGGGTGGTGCCGTTGAGGGCCCGGGACGCGGTGGCGAGCGAGACGCCCGCCTCGCGCGCCACCGCGTCGAGCGTCACATGGGTGGCGGGCGCCCGCCGTCGCGTATCGGGGTGGACCGGTGTTTCCCGTTCACTCAACTCGACCCCCAGGGGTGCGGTGGTGGCAGGGCCCCGAAACTTCGGGACGACCTCTTGACCGTGCGCGGGAGCAGTCATTAGCGTGGCGGCACCTTACCAGAAAGCGCTTTCTGAAAGCGCCTTCACGGACCGGGTCCGCAGCATCGCAGCATTGCACAGCTCTCCACAACTGCCCCCGAAGTTCAGGGAGTTCACCGTGAGTCAGAGCGCGCTCAGCAAGCGCCCCGCCGCCCTGGTGGTCTGGTGGGTGATCGCGGCCGCCGAGCTGATCGAGGCCTATCTCGTGCCGTCGCCCGGTGCGACGCTCGACGTCCTGACCTCGAAGGCCGGGTACCTCTGGCAGCACACCTGGGTGACGACGTACGAGACGCTCCTCGGCTTCGCCATCGCGGTCGTCGTCGGGGTGCTGGCCGCGGTGGTGATGGTCTACTCCTCGACGGTCGAGCGCACCCTCTACCCGATCCTGCTCTTCGCCCAGGTCGTGCCGAAGATCGCCATCGCCCCGCTCTTCGTGGTGTGGCTCGGGTTCGGCATCGCGCCCAAGATCCTCATCGCCGTGCTGATCGCCTTCTTCCCGGTGGTGATCTCGATGGTCACCGGACTCAAGGCCGTCGACCCGGAGATGCTCCAACTGTCCGCCACGATGGGGGCGAAGCCCTGGCAGACCTTCGTGAAGATCCGCTTCCCGGCGTCCCTGCCGCATCTGTTCTCCGGACTCAAGGTGGCCGTCACCCTCGCGGTGACCGGTGCGGTGGTCGGCGAGTTCGTCGGAGCGAACGAAGGGCTCGGCTACGTCATCCTCCAGGCCAACGGCAACCTCGACACACCGATGCTCTTCGCGGGGCTGCTGGTGATGTCGCTGATCGGCGTCGTGCTGTTCGTCGTCGTCGAGATCGCCGAGAAGCTGCTCCTGCCGTGGCACGCCAGCCGCCGGGACACCTCGGCCACCACCACGTTCTGAAGCACGCACCGACCTCCTCGTGAGAAGGGCCAGCCCATGCATGCGCGCAGACTCCTGATCGGTGTCGTACCCCTCGTCCTGGTGGCCACCGCCTGCGGCGGCGAGGAGGCTTCGACCAGCACCAGCGACTCCGGCAAGAAGCTGGACAAGGTCACGCTGACGCTCAACTGGTATCCGTACGGCGAACACGCGCCGTTCTACTACGGCAAGCAGCAGAAGATCTTCGAGAAGCACGGCATCGACCTGGACATCCGGGCGGGCCAGGGCTCCCAGAAGACGGTCCAGGCGACGGCCGCCGGGCAGAGTGACTTCGGCTGGGCCGACACCCCGGCCCTGCTCGCGGGCGTCGATCAGGGTGTGAAGGTGAAGAGCCTCGGCGTCTTCCTCCAGACGACCCCGGCCTCCGTGCAGTCCTTCGACACCAAGGGCATCGAGGGGCCCGGCGATCTGAAGGGGCGGACGATCGCCGGGACGGCCGGGGACGCGCTGTCCAAGACCTTCCCGATCTTCCTGAAGAAGAACGGCATCGAGGAGTCCGACGTCACCGTCCAGAACACCGACCCGGCGGGCAAGATCGCCGCGGTGATCTCCGGAAAGACCGACGGCCTCCTCGGTTACGCCAGTGATCAGGGCCCGACCATGCAGGACAAGGCCAAGAAGCCGGTCTCCTACCTCCGCTTCTCCGAGCACGGCCTGAACTTCTACTCCAACGGGCTGCTCGCCGGGCAGCGGACCCTCGCCTCGAAGCCGGCGGTGGCGGAGCGCATGGTGAGGGCGGTCAGCGAGGCCTGGGCGGCCGCCGCGAAGGCGCCGGAGCCGGCGGTGGCGGCCATGGAGGGGGCGTCCGAGCAACTGCCCCCGGAGGCCGTGCTGTCCGAGCAGTTCGCGACGACGCTGACCCTGCTCCACACGGCGGCGACCGAGGGCAAGGCGCCCGGCGTCAACACCGAGGCGGACTGGCAGCAGACCATCGACGTGTTCGCCGAGGCCGGCATGGTCACCAAGCCGAAGGCCGTCGGTGAGTACTGGGACACGAAGACGGCGCTGAAGGGATGACGATGCCGAAGCAGCAGACGACACCGCGCGTCCCGGCCGTCGCAGGGGCGGGCCCGGCGGCAGGGGTCCGGCTCACGGACGTGGCGGTCCGGTTCCGGAGCAAGAAGCGCGATGTCACCGCGCTCAGCGATGTCTCGCTGGACGTGGCGCCGGGGGAGTTCGTCGCCATCGTCGGGCCGTCCGGGTGCGGCAAGTCCACCCTCCTCAAGCTGGTGGCCGGTCTGCTCACCGCCTCCTCCGGGGACGTCCTCCTCGGCGGCGAGCGCGTCACCGGCCCCCGGCACGACATCGGTTACGTCTTCCAGCGCGCGGCCCTGCTGGAGTGGCGCTCGGCGCTGCGCAACATCCTGCTCCAGGCCGAGATCCGCCGCATGGAACCGGCCGTGGCGCGCGCCCGGGCCGACGAGCTGATCCGGATGACCGGACTGGGCGGATTCGAGGACGCCTACCCGCACGAGCTCTCCGGCGGTATGCAGCAACGCGTCGCGCTCTGCCGGGCGTTGCTGCACGAACCGCCGGTCCTGCTGATGGACGAGCCCTTCGGCGCGCTGGACGCCCTCACCCGCGAGCAGATGAACACCGAGCTGAACCGCATCTGGCGCACCACCGGCACCACGGTCCTGCTGGTGACCCATTCCATCTCGGAGGCCGTCTATCTGGCCGACCGGGTGGTGGTGATGAGCCCGCGCCCCGGCACCGTCACGGAGATCATCGAGGTGGGCCTGCCCGCCGAGCGCGACTACAGCGAGACGCTGGGCCGCCCGGAGTTCCGGGCGGCGGCGGCACACATCCGCGATCTGCTGGGGGCGGTGTCCGCGCACGACTGAGGGTGTTTCGCCGTGAAGGTCGGTCCCGGGCAGGTTTCCTGCCCGGGACCTTCGCGTTGAGGGGTCTGACGACAGCTATTGCGATGAGTGCTCTCGAAAGTTATGGTCTCTAACAGAAGCGAGTGCATAAAGCGCATGCGCCCCCGCTTCCTTCGCCGCCGCCCGAAGGGACCCGCCATGACCGCCGCCCAGCCCCTCCACACCGTCCTCGGCTCCGGACCCGCCGGTACCGCCCTCGCCCGCGAGCTGGTCCGCCGAGGCCACCCCGTACGGCTGGTCGACCGGTCGGGGCGCGGTCCCGCGCTCGAAGGCACCGAGCGGTACGCCGCCGATGTCGCCACACCCGAAGGCGCCCGCGACGCCGTGGCCGGGGCCGCCGTCGTGTACCACTGCGTCAATGTCGGCTATCACCTCCAGGTGGAGGTCATGCCGAAGATCCAGGAGGCGGTCCTCGACGCCGCCGAGGCGGAGGGCGCACGGCTCGTCGTGCTCGACACGCTCTACCCGTACGGGGAGACGCACGGCGCGGTGATGACCGAGGACACCCCGTGGAACGCCACCACCCGCAAGGGCCGGATGCGGGCCGAGCTGGACGCCCGCTATCTCGCCGCCCACCGCGAGGGCCGGCTCCCCGTCGTCCTCGGGCGCTCCGCCGACTTCGTCGGGCCCGGAGTCCTCAACTCCACGCTCGGCGGGGCCGTCTTCCCGGCCGCGCTCACCGGGCAGCCCGTGCCGGCGCTCGGCGACATCGACCTGCCGCACAGCTACACGTACATCGACGACGTCGCGGCCGGCCTCGCCACCCTCGGCGAACACCCGGACGCCGACGGCCGCGTCTGGCACCTGCCCACCGCACCGGCCCGCACCACCCGCGAGATCCTCGCCCTCGTCGAGCAACGCACCGGCCGGACCGTCGACGTCACCGTCGTCGCCGAACCCCGCCCCTTCGGCCCGTTCGACGAGACGTTCATGGCGGAGTACGCCGAGATGTTCTACCAGCACACCGAACCGCAGATCCTTGACTCCTCCGCCGTCGAGAAGGCCTACGGACTCACCCCCACCCCGCTGGAGACGGCGCTGGACGCCACCCTCACCTGGTACGGGGAGTTCCTCGCCGCCCAGCGCTGAGACGCGGTCCGGCCCCGGGCGCCGTACCGCACACCCGGCGCCGGACCGCTGCCACGACAGCTCAGTAGCGAAGCCGGGACAGATACCGGTAGCTGGCCCGCGCCGAGGCGAACGGATCGGCCGGCGCGTCGTGCTCCACCAGCCACTGCTTCACCCCGCCCTGCCGCGCGGTGTCGAACATCGCCGGGAAGTCCAGGATCCCCGACCCGACGTCCGCGAAGTCCCCGTTGGGCGCCATGTCCTTCACATGGAGCGCGGGGAAGCGCCCCCGGTGCCGGGCGAACAGCTCGCCCGGGTCGGACGAGCCGCCGTCGGCCGCCCAGTACAGATCCAGCTCGAAGCCGACCAGCTCCGGATCGGTCTCGTTGAGCAGGATGTCGTACAGGCTGACGCCGTCCACCACCTCATGGTCGCTGCCGTGATTGTGGTAGAGCAGCTTGAGCCCGGACTCCCGGGCGGCCAGACCCGCCCGGTTGAACTGCCGTGCCACTTCCCGGTACCCGTCCGGTGAGTGCAGTGAACCGGGCAGGCTCGGCACCACGATCCACTGACCGCCGAGGGTGTGGACGTCCTCCAGCGCCTGCGGCAGCCCGGAGCCGGTCACGATGTCGTAGCCGACATGCTCCAGCACCGCCTTGAGCCGGGCCCGGTCCAGCATCTGCCGGATCGCGGCGGGGGAGTTTTGGTGCCGGCCGCTCACGCCGACCGTCGCGTACCCGATCTCCGCGAGCTGCTCCAGCGTCCCCGCGAAGTCCGCCGCGAGCGGCGTCCGCATGGTGTACAGGTGCATGCCGATCCCCGACGGCGGGATCCGCCGGCAGCCCCGCCGGGCCGTCGCGGCGGCCGGGGCCGCGCCGAGGCCGACGGCGGCCACCGCCCCCAGCGCCGTACCGAGAAAGCCTCTTCGGGCTCCGTTCACGTGCTGCGTTCCCACGGGACTCCTCACTTCACGTCGATTCACGTCCACCGACTCACCTGACGTTGATGCGGACGGCGCCGGTGGTCGTGTCGCCCTTGTTGTCGGTGACCGTCAGATGGGCTGTGTAGGCGCCCTTGCGGTCGTAGGTGTGCGTCGCCGTCGGCCCCTCGGTGCCGGACGGCTTCACGTTGTCGCCGAAGTCCCAGTGGTACGAGGCGATCGTGCGGCCCTCGGCGGGCTCGACCGTGCTGCTCAGGGAGACAGCGAACGGAGCGGCGCCGGACGCCGGTTCGGCCTTCACCGCGACCGTCGTCCCGCCCTTTTTCTCCACGCCCGGGCCGTTGAAGTGCAGCCAGTCGACCGAGAGCAGATCGGCCTTGTCGGGACCCCAGTCCGGGTTGGTGAAGACCGCGTACAGCGTGGTCGAACCGCCCGGGTCCTTGAGCTCCGTCGTCGGGGAGATCAGCTTGTCGTAGCCGCCCGTGTTCGGGATCTCGACCGAGCCCAGCAGCTCACCGGTGGGGGATCCGGCCCGGAACTCCACCGTGCCGCCGAGCCCGCCGGAGGACGCTCCGACCGTCACCGAGTCGACGTCGGCGAGGTTCACCGGGTCGAAGCCGACCCAGTCGCCGTCCTCGATCTCGATCAGCCGCTTCCCGCCGGACGCGTCGGCCCGACTCCCGATCTCCGCACCGCCGTTGGGTCCGCCGGTCGCCGTGCGGTGCTCGGCCTCACGGAAGGAGGTGCGCAGGGTCAGCGAGGTGGAGCCGGTCAGCGCCGGGGCGTCCGGGGCCCCCTTGTCCTCGTACTGGGCGGTGATCCCGTAGTAGAGGTTCTGCCCCGGACCGTGGCTGTCCCCGGCATCCGTGACGATCTCCCCGGTGCAGCCGGTGTAGTTGTCCAGCGGATGCAGATGGGTGTCATGGCCGAGCTGCGACTGCACCACGACCCGCGAGCAGTCGATCCGCCCGCTTTCGTCGTCCTCCGCGTCGGTCACCCTCACCGTGAACGGGATCGTGTCCCCGAAGCTGAACATCCCGCCGTCCGGCGGCTGTTGGATCGTCACCTCGGGCCGGGTGTTGCCCACCGCGATCTCTTGCACCGCGAGCGCCGTCAGCTCGTCGGGGCCGGTCACGGTGAGCCGCGCGGTGTGCAGCCCCTTCGCGGTGTACGTGTGCGAGGGGGCGGCCTCGGTGGAGTCCGTGGTGCCGTCGCCGTCGAAGTCCCAGGCATAGGTGACGGGGTGATCGCCGGGCAGCCCCGAACCCTCGCTGGAGAACTTCACGGTCAGCGGGTCCGGCCCGCTGTCCCGGTCGACGGAGATCTTGGCGTCGGGCAGCCGGCCGTCGCCCACGTAATCGATCCGGTAGATCCCCGCGCCCTCGTTGCTCCCGCCCCGGCCGGTGCCGCTGCCGAGGCCGAAGTCGATGACGTACAGCGCCCCGTCGGGACCGAAGTCCGCGTCGAAGGGCTGGTTCCACTCCATGTCCTCGAAGATGCCGTTGACCGACTGGAGGTCGCCCGCCTTCACCGGGTCGAACCGGGGATCGGTGAACGTCTGGTCCTCGCTCTGGTACGAGAACGTCTTGAACCAGCGGCGGGTCAGCTCATAGTTGAACGCCTTCCCCTCGAAGTACGCGGGGAACTTGGTGCGGTAGGTGTTGTCCGGGTCGTAGTCGTAGACCGGACCGCCCATCGGGCCGCCGCCTCCGGTGCCCACCTCCGGGAACTCGGCCGACGCGGAGTACGCGTACCAGACCGTGGCGGGCTGGGCCGGCGGCAGCTCCCGCAGCCCGGTGTTGTTCGGCGAGTCGTTGACCAGCGCCCCGCAGTCGAACTCCGGCCCGGACGTCTTCGTCGCGAAGTCGTAGTCGTTGAACGGGGTGTTGTCGCCGATGCAGTACGGCCAGCCGAAGTTCCCCGCCTTGGTGATACGGGTGTACTCGACCGTGCCCTCCGGCCCTCGGTCCGCCTTCGCCTCGCGGGCGTCGGGGCCGTAGTCCGCGACCATCAGGGCCCCGCTGATCGGATCGGTGGTGATCCGGAACGGGTTGCGCATCCCCATCGCGTAGATCTCGGGCCGGGTCTTCTCCGTACCCGGGGCGAAGAGGTTCCCCTCGGGGACGGAGTACGTGCCGTCGTCCTTCGGAGTGATTCGCAGGACCTTGCCGCGCAGGTCGTTGGTGTTGCCCGCGGTCATCTGCGCGTCCCAGGCGCGGCGGCCCTCGCCCTCGTCGATCGGCGTGAAGCCGTCCGAGGCGAACGGGTCGGTGTTGTCGCCGGTCGCCGCGTACAGGTTGCCGTCCTTGTCGAAGGCGAGCGAACCGGCCATGTGCGAGTTGGCCCGCCCCTCGCCGCGCAGCGTCGGCACGGTCAGCAGCCGCTTCTCGGAGGCCGGGTCGACGGTGTTGCCGTCGGCGGTGAAGCGGGACAGGTTCAGCCGCTTCTCGACCTTGTCGGAGTAGAGCAGATACAGCCAGTTGTTCCCGGCGAATCCGGGGTCGAGCGTCAGCCCCAGCAGGCCGTCCGACTGGCTGGTCATCTCCGGGGTGTACGCGAAGTCCAGTGCGGTGGAGACCTTCATCGTCTCCTGGTCGATCACCTTCAGCTTCCCGGTCCGCTGGGCGAAGAACACCCGGCGGTCGGGGGCGACAGCCAGCTCGAACGGGTCGGCCAGATCGCTCGTGGCCAGCGGGGTCCGCTGGAACGAACCGGTGCGCGTCGCGGTGCAGTCGCCCTCCGCCGCACCGGCCGCCCACTGGATGCCGCCGAGCAGGTGCTGGACGAACGCCTCCTCCTGGAAGGCCGCCTCGTCGTGCCCGCCCGCCGTGAACCAGGACCGGCCCCCGTCGTAGTTCTGGCACCAGGAGAACGGGTGGTCGACGCCCTCGTCGAGCCCGTCGATCCCGTCGCGCACCTTGATCTGGGCGAGGGTGTGCACCTTGGACGTGGGGTTGGTGCGCCAGTTGTACCACTCCTCCTGGCGCTCCCAGAGGTCGGGAAGGTGCTGCGTGGAGGGGTGCGCGTGGTCGAGGACCTTGATCCGGCCGGTCTGCGGGGTGGGGTGCTTGTCGAAGATCGCGCCGACCAGGCCCTCGTACCACTCCCAGTCCCGCTCGCTGGCGGACGCGGAGTGCAGCCCGACCCAGCCGCCGCCCGCCCGGATGTACCGCTGGAGTGCGGCCCGCTCCTCCGTGTTCAGCAAGTCACCGGTCTCCGGTGTGGAGTTGGTGTTGTTGAAGACGACCGCCTGGAAGCGGCCGAGGTCCGCGTCGGTGAAGACCGAGGAGTCGGCGGTGGCCTCCACCGCGAAACCGTGCTCGGCCCCGAGCTTCTCGATGGCCTCGACGCCCGCCGGGATCGAGGGGTGGTCGGAGTTGGTGACCTCGGAGTAGACGAGCACCCGGTACCCATCGGCCGCCTGCGCGCCGGTCGGCGACGCCACCAGCAGAGCGAGGACAAGCGCCAGGAGCGAGGTGACGGCGATGAGGGGGGACGGGCCGCCGGGCGATCGGCCGACGCGGCCGGCCCGGCGTAACGAACGGCGTCTCATGGGGCGCTCCCTGTGCGGTAGAAGCCGGCTGTGGGTGTATAGAAAGCGCTTTCTGAATGACGCCGTTCAGAGTAGGTTCAGCTCTCGGACGCGGTCAATGGGTCTGCAGGGCCCACTGCGCCGGGCGAGGCGCGAGGCGCGGGGCGTCGGGCCGAGGGTCGTGCGGGTGCGGGTGCGGGTGCGGGTGCGGCGCGGTGCTGGGCGCGGGGTGTTGGACGCGGGTCCGGCCGCGGGTGGATGTCGGTGCAGGGCGTTACGGTCGAATCCCGGCAGCGCACCGTCGGGCCCTCGAAACGGAGGCCGGAATGACCGCCGACGCCACGATCACCGCCGCCGACGTCCGCTCGGCCGCGCTCTCCCTGCCCGACACCGCCGAGAAGCTCGCCTGGGGGCAGCCCACCTTCCGGGTGGCGGGCAGGATCTTCGCCTCGCTCGGCGACGACGAGACGTCGATGGGCGTGAAGTGCCCCCGCGAGGACCGTGCCGAGCTGATCGCCGCCGAGCCGGAGAAGTTCTTCATCCGCGAGGGGCACGACGACCACTACGCGTGGATGCGCGTCCGGCTGTCGGCGCTGGAGGGCAGGGGCGAGCTGGCTGCCATCCTCGCCGACTCCTGGCGGCAGGTCGCCCCGCGCCGACTGGCGGCGGCGCATCCGGAGCCGGCCGGGCCGGGGGAGGAGGACGGCTGAGGGGG
>NZ_QWFA01000245.1 GCF_003501885.1 Streptomyces globisporus | reverse complement strand
ACGGTGGGCGGGGAGCGGTCGCGTCAGGGGCCCGGTGATTCGTCGGCCCCATGGTGTTGGACACCGGCGGGCAGCGCGCGGTTCTCCGAAACCGGAAGAGGTGCGGAACAGAATGCGCAGCGGTCGCCGATCAGTTCCATGGCGCACCAGTGACACTTTTCCCGGCGTACGGAGGAGACCAGCTGGTAGAGCACGGAGAGGTCGGGAAGATGGGCGGCGAACTCCACCAGCTTTCCCGTACCCCACCAGCGCGGCGAGTCGGCCGGGACCGGGGTGTCGTGAATGGCCTGGACCTTCCAGGCGGGCGCAAGGGTCTCCTGTACCCACTCCGACTGCAGATTCCCTTTGGCCACCAGAAGATGCGTACCGAAATCCGGTCCCGCCAGCGGTTCGGCGGTCGGACCCACTTTCACCAACTGCGGCTCGGGGCCGGCGAGCACGGCGAACTGGGATCCGGGGACCCAGGACTTGGCGTGGCTCTTGAGGCTGACCGGGACCCGGTCGAGCCGGGCGACGGAGTTGAGGAGGGCGCCCGCGTAGATGTAGTGCGACAGCAGCCGGGCGGCGGAGGCGACCACTCCGGGGCTGAAGTCACAGATGGACAACTGCCTCAGCTGGCGCACCAGTACGGCGACGCCGAGGGGCGGGAGGTCCACCTTGACCAGGGCGATCCGGTCGCTCTCCAGCACCGAGCGGATGGAGTGGAGGCGGCGTTCGTGCTCGGGCCGGATGCCCGAGGGGTAGAGGGCGATCACATACCCGTGCTGTTCCAGCAGCAGGTGCATGTCGCCGATCGCCAGCTCCAGCACCTGGGCCTCGGGGGCCTGGAGCAGAGCGGCGGTCGGTGTCTGCTGGTCGGTCGGCGGCAGCACCAGGTCTGCGCTCGTCACTGCTATCGCGGTCGGCACGCTCTCCCCGTTTCGGCTCCGGTCGACGTGGGGACGCCGACCGCAATCGCTCCTGCTCCGTGCTCCTGCCCCAGCACTTTAGCCACGTCTCACCAGGCAGAGAACAGTTATCGGAGACCAGTACGGCACCATGCGAACACCGTTCCAACGGGGGCAGGGTGCTAAACGGGATGAAATCGATTTCGCCCCACTCGACCGCCACTGCGGAGCGTTACCGAATCCCGCGTCCGCTTTTCGATCACGCATCCATTCGCGCACGTCATCCTGGATTTCGGCGCGATGGACCCCCTTTCCGTAAGGCCGTTTCCGTGACCGTCCGGAGATCTCCCGCAAGATCACTCGTGCGGGGGGCGGAGTGGGGTCGCGGTGCCGCCTCCCGACCGGGAATCCGCCGCCCGGCACCCCCGTACGGGGGTGCCCGCACCCGCTCGCGCCCGCGTCCACGGACGGCCTTTCACTGCCAGAGGTCTTGACAACTTGATTGGTCTGGACCAGTTTATGCGCACTGCACCGCACCGCCCATCCCCGGCACCCCCCAACTCCCCCCGGAGGCACCAGTGGAACGCTCCGCAGGCAGCAGTCGCAGAAGACGCCGCCGCTCCCGGCCCGTGCTCGGTGGCGCCCTGGCCGTCGCCACGGCCGCCGCCCTGACCGTCACCGGGCTCGTCAGCACCGCCCAGGCCGCCGACGTCAACAACGCCAAGAACGCGGGCTTCGAATCGGGCCTCGCCAACTGGACCTGTTCCGGGGGCAGTGGCGCCGCCGTCTCCTCGCCCGTGCGCAGCGGAACGTCCGCACTGAAGGCCACCCCGGCCGGCCAGGACAACGCCAAGTGTTCGCAGTCGGTCAAGGTGAAGCCCAACTCGACGTACGCGCTCAGCTCCTGGGTGCAGGGCGGTTACGCCTACCTCGGTGTGAGCGGCACGGGGACCACGGACGTCTCCACCTGGACGCCGGGCTCCTCCTCCTGGACCAAGCTGTCCACCAGCTTCACGACCGGCGCGAACACCACATCGGTGACCGTCTACACCCACGGCTGGTACGGGCAGGCCGCCTACTTCGCCGACGACGTCGAGGTGACGGGGCCCGACGGCGGGGGCGGCGAGGAGCCCGGACCGGTCGTCCCGGCGGCCCCGGCCGGCCTCACGGCGGGCGCCACGACCACGTCCTCCGTCGCCCTGTCCTGGAACGCGGTCTCCGGCGCCACGGGTTACAAGGTGTACCGGAACGGCGTGCAGGCGACCACCTCCACCGGGACCTCGGCGACCGTCACGGGCCTGACCGCGGACACCGCCTACCAGTTCTCGGTGAGCGCCACCAACGCGGCCGGTGAGTCGGTCAAGTCGGCTGCCATCAGCGCGCGTACGGCGAAGGAGGGCACGGGCCCCGGCCCCGGCCCCGCGGTGCCCGAGCACGCGGTCACCGGCTACTGGCAGAACTTCAACAACGGCGCGGCCGTCCAGAAGCTCACCGACGTCCCGGCCGACTACGACATCATCGCGGTCTCCTTCGCGGACGCCACGCCGACGCCGGGCCAGGTCACCTTCAACCTGGACACGGCCGGGCTGAACGGCTACACCGACGCCCAGTTCCGCTCCGACATCAGGACCAAGCAGGCCCAGGGCAAGAGCGTCATCATCTCGATCGGCGGCGAGCTGGGCACGGTCCGGGTCGACAACGACGCCTCCGCCACCGCGTTCGCCGACTCGGTGTACGCGCTGATGCAGGACTACGGCTTCAACGGGGTCGACATCGACCTGGAGAACGGCCTCAACGCCACCTACATGACGAAGGCGCTGCGCCGGCTGTCGGCGAAGGCGGGCAGCGGACTGGTCATCACGATGGCTCCGCAGACGATCGACATGCAGTCGACGTCGGGCGAGTACTTCAAGACGGCGCTCAACATCAAGGACATCCTGACCGTCGTCAACATGCAGTACTACAACAGCGGTTCGATGCTCGGCTGTGACGGCAAGGTCTACTCGCAGGGTTCGGTGGACTTCCTCACCGCGCTCGCCTGCATCCAGCTGGAGGGCGGCCTCGACCCGTCCCAGGTCGGCATCGGCGTCCCTGCCTCCACGCGGGGCGCGGGCAGCGGATACGTCAGCCCGTCGATCGTCAACGCTGCGCTGGACTGCCTGACCAGGGGCACCAACTGCGGCTCGTTCAAGCCATCGAAGACCTACCCGTCGCTGCGGGGCGCCATGACCTGGTCGACGAACTGGGACGCGACGGCCGGGTTCGCCTGGTCGAAGGCGGTCGGCCCGCACGTCCGCAGCCTGCCGTGACCCGTATCCCGTAACACCGACGCGTCCCCGAACCTGCAGCGCCGCCGCTCCCCCGGCGGCGCTGCGGCGTCGGCCGGCTGTGTCACCAGGGCAGGTCGCGCACCTGCTGGACGCACAGCACGACGAACAGCAGCCCGGAGAGGGCGAGCATCCCGTTGCTGACCCATCCGTTACGCCATTCACCCGGCGTACGGGAGGAGTTGAGCAGCCAGATCAGGGTCAGGGCCAGGAAGGGCATGAAGAACGCGCCGAGCACCCCGTAGGCGATGACCAGACCGAAGGGCTCGTCCAGCCAGAGCAGCGTCATCGGCGGGAAGGTCAGCCAGAGGAGGTAGGCGCGGAAGGGCAGCGAGCGCTGCTGCCGCTCGGTGGCGGCCGGACCGGCGTGCTCCTTCCCCGGGTCCACCGGGGCCCGGAACCGCTCCACGAAGTCGGCGAACATCAGGCTCACCCCGTGCCAGACGCCGATCAGCGACGAGAACGACGTGGCGAAGAAGCCGACCAGGAAGAGCTTGGCGGTGCCCGCGCCGAAGCGGTCCTCCAGCACCTTGCCCAGGTCGACCAGCCCGCGGTCGCCGGAGGTGAGGGCGGTCTGCGAGGCGTGCAGCAGCTCGGCGCCGACGATGAGCATCGCCACGACGAAGAGCCCGGTGGTGATGTAGGCGACCCGGTTGTCGAGCCGCATCACCTTCATCCAGGAGGAGTCGCTCCAGCCCTTGGCGTTGACCCAGTACCCGTAGGCGGCCATGGTGATCGTGCCGCCGACGCCGCCGATCAGTCCGAGGGTGTAGAGAAGCGAGCCGTCCGGGAGCACGGGCAGCAGTCCGGCGAACGAGGCGCCGACGTCCGGGACGACGCGGATGGCCACGTACACGACCACCACGAACATGATGCCGATCAGGACCGTCATGACCTTCTCGAAGACGGCGTACCGGTTGAACCAGACGAAGACCAGTCCGATGAGCCCGGTCACGATCGCCCAGAACTTCAGCCCCGGCCCGTCGGGGAACAGCGCCACGATGGGCAGGGCGCTGGAGGACATGGCCGTCGCCCCGTAGATGAAGCCCCAGACCACGACGTAGATCGCGAAGTAGACCGTGGTCCAGGGGCCCAGGCTGCGCCAGCCGTCGAAGAGCGTGCGCCCGGTCGCCAGGTGCCAGCGGCCGGCGGCCTCGGCGAGCGAGATCTTGACGACGCAGCCGATCACCGCCGCCCACATCAGGGTGTAGCCGAACTTGCTGCCCGCGATCAGCGTCGCGACCAGGTCGCCGGCCCCGACCCCGGTCGCCGCGACGACGATGCCGGGGCCGATGTACTTCCAGCTGGACTTACGTGGTCGGGAGGCCGGCTCCCCTGTCCCTGTGGTTGCGCTTGTCTCCGCCATGCCGATCAAGGAAGCGCAATCGGCGGGACAGCACAAGGGGTGTGCACGGCAGTAAAATCTTGAGGGAACCCATCGGCCGGCAGCGAGCGGCGGATACGGGGACGAAGCGGGCGGGGGTCCCCGCTGCGCGCTGCGGCCTTCCCGAGGAGGCGCCATGTCGCACACGATCCAGCGGACCAGGGATCCGGCCCGGCAGGAGGAGTTCGCCGGGCGGATGGTCCAGGTGCTGAACGATTCCTGCCTGGGGTATCTGTGCAGCCTCGGTCACCGGACGCGGCTGTTCGACGTGATGGCGCAGCTGCCGCCGTCGACCAGCGAGGAGATCGCCGGGGCCGCCGGGCTGCACGAACGCTATGTGCGCGAGTGGCTGGGTGGGGTGACGGTGGGCGGGATCGTCGTGTACGACCCGGCGGACGGTACGTACCGGCTGCCGCCCGAGCACGCCGCGTCCCTCTGCCGCGACGCCGGGCCGGACAACCTGGCCTCCTTCCTCCAGGACCTCGCGCTGATCGGGCTGGTCGAGGACGAGGTGGTCGCGGCGTTCCGGGACGGGGGCGGCGTGCCGTACTCCTCGTACCCGAAGTTCCAGGAGCTCCAGGCCGAGGAGACCGCCCGGGTGTACGACGCGGCGCTGGTCGACGCGATCATCCCGCTGGTGCCCGGCCTGCCGGCGCGGCTGGACTCGGGCGCCGGTCTGGACGTGCTCGACATCGGTACGGGGCAGGGGCACGCGGTGAACCTGCTGGCGCGGGCGTTCCCGGCCAGCCGGTTCACCGGGGTCGACATGTCGGAGGGCGGTATCGCGGCGGCCCGGGAGGAGGCGGGGCGGCTCGGCCTGCGGAACGCGCACTTCGAGCTTGCGGACGCGGCCGCCGTGACCGGCCCGTACGACCTGATCACCGCCTTCGACGTGATCCACGACCTGGCCCGTCCGGCGGAGGCCCTGGCGGCGGTCGCCGGTGCGCTGCGGGACGACGGGGTGTTCCTGATGGGGGACATCGCGGCCTCCAGCAGGCTGGAGGAGAACCTGGACCTCCCGCTGGGGCCCACGCTCTACACCTTCTCGGTCTTCTACTGCATGACGGTCTCGCTCGGCGAGGGCGGGGCGGGCCTGGGGACCGTATGGGGTCGGCAGACCGCGCTGCGCATGCTGGCGGAGGCGGGCTTCGGGGAGGTGGAGATGCGCGAGGTGGAGGGCGATGTCCTGAACGTCTACTACGTCGCGCGTAAGGACAGTTGAGGGGAGCCTCCCGGGGGCGGGGCTCGCCGGGCCCCGCCCCCAGTGCCCCTAGATGACCAGGCTGAGCAGCGCCGCGACCACGAAGCCCGCGACCGAGAGCACCGTCTCCAGGACCGTCCAGGACTTCAGGGTGTCGCGCTCGCTGATGCCGAAGTACTTCGACACCATCCAGAAGCCGCCGTCGTTCACGTGCGAGGCGAAGATCGAGCCCGCCGAGATCGCCATGATGATCAGCGCGAGGTGGGCCTGGGAGAGGTCCTGGCCCTCGACGAGCGGGACCACGATCCCGGCCGTGGTGACGATCGCGACGGTGGCCGAGCCCTGGGCGACGCGCAGGACGACCGAGATCAGCCAGGCGAGCAGGATGACGGGCAGGCCGACGTCGTTGAAGGTGTCGGCGAGCGCGTCCGCGATGCCGCTGCCCTTGAGGACCGCGCCGAAGATGCCGCCCGCGCCGACCACCAGCAGGATGTTGCCGACGGGCTTGAGCGAGGACGTGGAGACGGACTCCAGGGACTTGCGGGACCAGCCGCGCCGGATGCCCAGCAGGTAGTACGCGAGGAACAGGGCGATCGTCAGGGCGACGAACGGGTTGCCGAAGAACTCGATCACCGAGCGCGGCGTGGACGGGTCCAGGGCGATCGAGGAGAACGTCGCGGCGAGGATCAGGATCAGCGGGGTGCCGATGATCGCCAGGACCGTGAGGAGCGGGACCGGCTTCTCGTGCGGGGTGACGCCCGCGGCGCGCTGCTCGGCGGCGACGGCGGCCTTGGCCTCCTCGGCGGCCTCCACCATGTCCTGCGGCACGTCGACGAAGACCCGCTTGCCGATCCAGGCGGAGTAGCCCCAGGCGGCGATGACGGACGGGATGCCGACGACGACGCCCATCAGGATGACCCAGCCCAGCGACACGTTGAAGAGTCCGGCGGCGGCCACCGGGCCGGGGTGCGGCGGCAGGAACGCGTGGGTCATCGACAGGCCCGCCAGCAGCGGCATGGCGTAGAGCAGGATCGATTTTCCGGAGCGCTTGGCGGCGGCGTACACGATCGGCGCGAGGACGAAGATGCCGACGTCGAAGAAGACCGGGATACCGAAGACGAGGCCGGTCATCCCCATGGCGAGCGGGGCGCGCTTCTCACCGAAGAGGTTCAGCAGCCGGGCGCTCAACACCTCGGCCCCGCCGGAGACTTCGAGGATCGCGCCGAGCATGGTGCCGAGTCCGATGATGATCGCGACATGGCCGAGGATGCCGCCCATGCCGGATTCGATGACCGAGACGGCGGCGGATTTCTGCACGGTACCGAAGAGTTCGGTGACCGAGAGCCCGGCGCCGAGGCCGACGGCTATGGAGACCGCGAGCAGGGCGACGAACGGCTGGAGCCTGACCTTGATGATCAGGAAGAGCAGCAGGGCGATCCCGAGGGCGGCGACGGTCAGCAGACCGGCGGTGCCGTCGATCAGGAGGAGCAGTCCACCGGTGTGCGGTGGGGTCTCGGCCGGCGAGGGGGTTGCGGCGAGCAGCATGGGGACTCCGGTGGTGCTGGAGGGCAGGGGGGAGCGCGGCACGGCGCCCCCGGGGAGCGGGGCGCCGTGCCGTACGGCGTACTGCGGGAGTGGTCCTGCGTGTGGAGCAAGGAATTCAGAGGGGAGAGGGCCGGACGGTCCTGGGGGGTGCGGGAACCGTCAGCTCAGCTCAGCACCGCGAGCGCGTCGATCTCGATGAGCAGGCCCTTGGGCAGACCCACGTAGACGGTCGTGCGGGCGGAGGGGGCCTCCTTCAGGTTCTGCTCGGCGAAGTAGGCGTTGTAGATCTCGTTCATCTCCGCGAAGTGGTCCACGTCGGTGAGGTAGACGCGCATCATCATCACGTCGTCCCAGCTCGCGCCGCCCTCCTCCAGGATCGCCTTGACGTTGGCGAAGGTCTGGAGGGTCTGCTCGCGCAGGGTGGGGCCGGCCGGGGTGGGGGCCTGGCCCTCCACGGCGGGGAGG
>NZ_QWFA01000244.1 GCF_003501885.1 Streptomyces globisporus | reverse complement strand
TCCCCCGGCCGCCCCCGCCGGTCCGGCCGACGCCCTCGCCCGCTCCCGGCCGTCGTTCGGCTGCCCGACCACGGTCACTCCGCCCACACCGCTCACCCCGTTCTCTTGATCTCTTGATCGTGGAGCGGCACTGTGCCAAATCCGCCGTACGCGACATGCCGTACGTCAGCACGCGAGGCCCCGGCGCCCCACGCACGCCATCCCGTGATTCCCGGCCGGACGAAGCGGAGGCCCTGCTCCCGTGGAGCCCGCCCGGTTCACCCGAACGAAGGGGGCGGCGGACATGGGCGGACACACCGGCGCACGGCGGCGGTCGCCCGCGCGGGGGCCCGGGCGGAGGCCCTCTCCCCCGCACGGCGGAGTTCCGCGCCCCGGGCCTCGTACCGCAGAACCGAGGACTCGGGAACAGAAGCTGACGCCCCGCCACACCCCACGAACCACGATGGAACGCATGCGAACCCGAAAGGAACACCACACCGACCCCGCCCCCGCAGCGTCCATTCCTCCGGCCCGGTGGGCGGTTCGCGCCGCGCAACTGATCACGCTGCTCGCGCTGCCGACCGGGCTGTGGCGGCTGGCGATGGTGTGCGGGTTCCCGTCCGGGTACACCGCGGCCGGCTTCGTACCGTTCGACACCCCGGGCTCCAAGCTGTGGATGCTGACACTGAGCGTCGCCTGCGAACTGCTCGCCCTGCTCTCGCTCGGCCTGGTCCGGCCGTGGGGCGAATCGGTGCCCCACTGGATACCCGTCATCGGCGGCCGCCCGGTTCGCCCCCTGGCCGCCGTCGTACCGGCCGCCGCCGGGGCCCTCGCGCTGACGGCGATCTGGGCCACCATGCCCCTGTGGTGGACGTACCCCCACCCGGACATGACCCCCGCCGGCCGCCTGCTGGTCGGTGTCATCTACCAGCCGCTCGTCCTCTGGGGTCCGCTCCTGGGGGCCGTCACCGTCTCCTACTACCGCCGCACCCGGCTGACTCGGCGTCACGCCCACCGCTGACCGCCGCCCCCGCAGGACCGACCGGGCCCGCCGTCCCACAGCGCGGCGTTCCCCGAACCCGACTGACGAAGCATCGAACAGGGTGCCGACCGGCGCACCGACGGCTCTCGAACGGCGCATACGAACACGCCGTGCCCCGCGAACGCTGCAACCGCATCAGAACCCATGACCACCGTCGTTGCTCCTGGTCACAGGCCGTGATACACAGAGTAACCAGCCATATGCGCGAGGAGCGGACGAGCCGCAGGTCAGGGCGGCCGCCCCGGTCAAACGTGCGAGATCCGGGTAAAGAGACCCGGGAAGGCGTCGTGCGAGCGCGGTTTCATCAGCGAAGATAGAAGGCGACCCATGCCGGACGGCACGGGCAGCGAACTACCCAACAGGGGCGGTGACTTACATGATCCTGGCAGCAGAGAAGGGCGACATCACCACCATCATCGGCGGAATCGCTCCGGACTGGGGGCCGTTCGGGACGCTGGGCAACGAGGCGCGCATCATGATCGAGGTGGTGATGGCCATCGCCATCCTGCTCTGCCTCGGCATCGCGATCTGGGGTGCTGCGAAGCAGCGCATCGGAGCGACGGCACTGCGCGACACGTTCAGCGCGGAACAGGGCAAGGGCCTGATCGTGGCAGGGCTGACAGGGGTCTTCATCATCGGCTCCCTGGGAACCCTGTTCACCATCGTGTACGGAATGGCCGTCTGACCCACCACCGGCCGTCTCCCTCCGGGCCGTCCCAGCCCGCTCCCCACCGTCCGCCCGTCGCGCCCACCGGCTGAGGTTGCGTTTCCCTGATGTCGAGTCACCACACCGCGCTCAAGCGGCAACCAGCACAGCTACCGTCGTTTTGCGCGGATCCGCACACGACCGAGGGGGCGAACGCGGCATGAGTCCCGGTGACGAGCACGACTACCGCGGCAAGGACCAGGGGGGCCGTGCGGACGACCCGTACAGCACGCTCGGCGGCACCCGTCAGACCCGTACCCGTCTCCCCGACGGCAACCCGGGCAACCCCAACGGACGCCGCCCCGTCCGCAACTCCCGCTCCCTCGTGACGATCACCGGCATCGTCGTCCTCCTCGTCGCCGCCATCGCCTTCGCCAACCGGGGCGGTGGCAGCGACGACGACGCGTCCCCGGGCGCCAAGAGCTCCGGAGCCGCGGGAAGCGCCCCCACCGCGGCCACCGGCACGAGGCCCGTCGAGGGCAAGACCGGCACGATCCCCTCCGGCTTCGCCCACGACGAGCAGGGGGCGCAGAGCGCGGCGGCGAACTACTCCGTGGCGTTGGTTTCCGACGGCATGTTTTCTCAGGAGCGGCGCCGAGAAATTTCCAAGGCGGTATACGCGCCTGACGTAGCAAGCGCGCGACAAGGTGACTTGGACAAGGTCTACTCCGACCAATCCTTCCTGACAAGCATCGGATTGAAGCCGGATGGCAGCGCTCCAGAAGGTCTGACCTTTATTTCCCGTGCCAACCCGGTGGGCACCAAGGTGGAGAAATACGCAGGCGACACCGCGAGCGTGGCTGTCTGGTACTCCGCCCTGTTCGGCCTGGCCGGTGAAGGCTCCAAGAACCCAGTGTCGGAGAGCTGGTACACCACCACGTACGAGCTGCGGTGGGTCGGTGGGGACTGGAAGATCTCCGACTTCCAGCAGAAAGACGGCCCCGTACCCGTCGGTCGCGACCAGGCCGCCTCTTCCGCGGAAGAGATGGCCGACGCCGTGCAGCAGTTCGGAGGGTTCACCTATGCCAGGTAAGAGGTCCCTTCGCGGGCTTTCGGTCGTCACAACCTTCGCCAGTATTCAAGCGGCGGTCGTTCTCTTCGCCGGCCGTGCAGCCGCCGACCCCACACCAACACCGTCTCCTTCGACCAGCAACGACGCGTGCGACCTGATCCGTGGCCCCGCCAAGGACTACTGCGAAGGCGGCGAAGGCGCAGGCTCCCGTACCCAGGACGTCCCCCCCACCGACGCCCTCGACCCCCTCTCCTCCCTCGCCCAAGGCTGCGCCGACGCCGCCTCCTGGATCGTCGGCAAGCTCAGCGAGGCCGTCGACTCCACGGCGAACGTCGACTTCACCAACCCCAAGTTCCTCCAGCAGTACGCCGTCATCTTCGCGGCCTCCACCATCCTCACCCTCGTCCTCTGGCTCCTCGCCGTCGCCAAGCGCGCCATCCGCGGCGTCCCCCTCACCACCGCGATCTCCGAGGCCGTCGGCTTCCTCTGGCTCACCGTCCTCGCCTCGGCCTTCACCCCGCTGATCCTCTACACGATCGTCTCCGCCACCGACGGCGTCACCGAGATCATCGCCTCTGCCACGGGCGGCCAGACCGACGTCTTCTTCGGCTCGTTCGCCGAAGCCCTCAAGAAGGGCGAGGACATCGGCGGCGGCCCCATCATGCTGATCGTCGTCTCGCTCGTCTCGATCCTCGCCGCCGGCATCCTGTGGCTGGAGCTCGTCATCCGCGCCGCCCTGCTCTACGTCGGCGCGCTCCTCGGGATCGTCGTCTACGCCGGCCTCGTCGACAAGAACATGTGGGGCCACGTCCGCCGCTGGGCCGGCATCATGATCGCGGTGATCATGGTGAAGCCGGTCATCGTCATCGTCCTCGGCCTCGCCGGAGCACTCTCCTCGGGCGACGGACCCGACGCCTTCTCCGCCGTCGTCTCCGGCCTCTCCATCATCCTGCTGGCCATCTTCGCCTCCGCCATGATCTACCGCTTCGTCCCCGGCTTCGGCGACGAGATCCAGGGCGCCCGCACCAACCGCAAGCAGGCCACCGACGGTTCCCAGGCCGCCGCCCTCATCAGCTCCCCGGCAGCCCTCGTCTCCCAGGGCATCAAGACCCACAGCGGCCGCAACGACCAGAACAGCGGCGGAGGCGGCGCCCGCCCCGCCAACCCGGCCAGCGGCGGCGTCGCCGCCCACAGCTCCCGCACCTCCGGCGGAAGCGGAGGCGGCGGCGGGGTCGGCGGCGGATCTGTCCCCTCCGCCGCACCCTCGCCCCGCAGCGGCTCCGCGCCCACCTCCGCCACCCCCCACAGCAGCCGCTCGTCCCGAGGCGGAGGCGGCTTCGGCACCACAGGTAACTCGAGCACAGGAGGTGGAGGGCGTTGACGACCCAGTCCCACACGATGACGCCCCGCCGCACGTATCTCATCGGCCGCGCCCGGCCGAACGCGATCGTCGGCAAGAACCGCGAGACCGGCGAGATCGCCCTGATCATCGTCGGCGCGTTCCTCGGCATGATGAGCGGGCTCCTCGTCCCCCTCCTCTCCCTCCGCATCGTCTGCCTCGTCGGCTTCCCGATGCTGGCCCTCGCCGTCGTGTACGTCCCGTACAAGGGCCGCACCTTCTACAAGTGGTTCGAGATCAACCGCACCTTCAAGCGCTCCCTGCGCCGCGGCACCGCCTACCGTTCGGGCGCCATGGAAGCCGGCGTCAGCGCCGACGGCCGCGAGGTCGAGATCGGCCCGCCCCCCGGCATCGGCCGGATCAGCTGGCTCGCCGCCCCCTTCGGCCCCGACGAGATCGCCGTACTCCTCCACGCCGACCGGCGCACCGTCACCGCCGCCATCGAGATCGAGGGCCCCGGCGTCGGCCTCCGCGACAGCGAGGACCAGGAAGCCCTCGTCGACCGCTTCGGCACCCTCCTCAAGCACGTGGCCAACGGCGACGGCTTCGTCACCCGCCTCCAGATGCTCGCCCGCACCCTCCCCGCCGACCCCGACGCCCACGCCAAGGACGTCGCCCAGCGCGGCGACAAGGCGTCCCCGGCCTGGCTCCAGGACTCCTACGACCAGCTCCAGTCGATGGTCTCCACCTCCAGCGAGCAGCACCGCGCCTACCTCGTCGCCTGCATGCACTACAGCCGTGAACTGGCCGCCGAGGCCAACGCCATGGCCCGCGCCGCCCGCCCCCACGGCGGCCGCAAGCTCGACCGCGACGCCGGGCTCGCCGTCGTCATGGCCCGCGAGCTCACCGACATCTGCGCCCGCCTCGCCGAGGCCGACATCCGGGTCCGCCAGCCGCTCGGCCAGAGCCGCGTCGCCTCCCTCGTGCACTCCATGTACGACCCCGACCACCCCATCGACCACATCCAGGCCATGACCAAGCGCAACGCCTGGCCCGCCGAACTGGACGCGGTCGAGCCCACGTTCCTCCAGGCCAAGACCCGCGAGTCCACCACCCGCGCCCCCTGGTGCCACGCCACGGCCTGGGTGAAGGAGTGGCCGATGACCCCCGTGGGCGTCAACTTCCTCGCCCCGCTCCTCGTCCACACCCCCGACGTCATCCGCACCGTCGCCGTCTGCATGGACCTCGAACCCACCGAGGTCGCCATCGAACGCATGCTGACCGAGAAGACCAACGACGACGCCGAGGCCAGCCGCCAGGCCAAGATGAACCGCACCGTCGACCCCCGCGACATCGCCGCCCACGGCCGGCTCGACCAGCGGGGTGAAGATCTCGCCAGCGGAGCGGCCGGAGTGAACCTGGTGGGGTACATCACGGTGTCGTCCCGCTCACCCGAAGCGCTCGCCCGCGACAAGCGCACGATCCGCGCCTCGGCCGGCAAGTCGTATCTCAAGCTGGAGTGGTGCGACCGCGAGCACCACCGCGCCTTCGTGAACACACTCCCGTTCGCCACCGGCATCCGCCGCTGACCCGAGCACCCGCACAGAACACCGAACCCACCCCGCCCAAGCCGCCCAACCCGCAGGAAGAGAGGGCACCCACGCCATGCGAGACCCCCTGTCCGCATTGTCGGATGCCTTCACCTCCTTCCTCTTCGGCAAGGTGGAGACGACCCGCCTCCCCGTCCGTACGTCCACGGGCCAGGCCCAGGCCGTCTACCTCCCCACCGCCGCCCCCGGCCTCGGCGACTCCGGTGTGATCATCGGCCGCGAGGTCTACAGCGGCAAGGGCTACATCTACGACCCCTTCCAGCTGTACGGGCAGCAGCTCCCCGCCCCCCACTGGCTGGTCCTCGGCGAGTCCGGCAACGGCAAGTCGGCGCTGGAGAAGACCTACGTCCTGCGCCAGCTCCGCTTCCGCGACCGCCAGGTCGTCGTCCTCGACGCCCAGGGCGAGGACGGCGTCGGCGAGTGGAACCTCATCGCCCAGGAGCTGGGCATAACCCCCATCCGCCTGGACCCGACCGCAGCCCTCAACGGCGGTATCCGCCTCAACCCCCTCGACCCGTCCATCACCACCACCGGCCAGCTCGCCCTGCTCCGTACGATCATCGAAGTCGCGATGGGCCACGGCCTCGACGAGCGTTCCGGCTTCGCGCTCAAGGTCGCCCACGCCTACGTCACCGCGACCATCACCGACCGCCAGCCGGTCCTGATGGATATCGTGGAGCAGCTGCGCCACCCCGAGCCCGAGTCCGCCGAGGCGATGAACGTCGACATAGACGATGTACGGGCCTGGGGCCTGGACGTCGCCCTCGTCCTGGACCGCCTCGTAGACGGTGACCTGCGCGGCATGTTCGACGGCCCCACCACCGTCGGCATCGACCTCGACGCACCCCTCATCGTCTTCGACCTCTCGCACATCGACCGCAACTCGATCGCGATGCCCATCCTGATGGCGATCGTCGGCGTCTGGCTGGAACACACCTGGATCAGGCCCGACCGCAAGAAGCGCATCTTCCTGGTCGAGGAGGCGTGGCACATCATCAACTCACCTTTCGTCGCCCAGCTTTTCCAGCGTCTGCTGAAGTTCGGACGCCGCCTCGGACTCTCGTTCGTCGCCGTCGTCCACCACCTCAGCGACGTGGTGGACGGAGCAGCGGCGAAGGAAGCGGCGGCGATCCTCAAGATGGCCTCCACCCGCACGATCTACGCGCAGAAGACGGACGAGGCCAGAGCGACCGGCCGGGTCATCGGCCTGCCCCGCTGGGCCGTCGAGATCATCCCGACCCTCACCCCCGGCATCGCCGTCTGGGACGTCAACGGCAACGTCCAGGTCGTCAAACACCTGATCACCGAGGCCGAACGCCCCCTGGTCTTCACCGACCGCGCCATGACCGAGGGCTCGGCCATGGACCCGGACGACCTCCTCCCCGAGGACATCCGCGCCGCCGAACTGGAGGCGGAGCAACGGGCGGCCCGGATCGAGCACCAGCAACGGATGAACGAGTCGTCAGAGTCAACGGTGGCCTGACATGGCACGCCGGCCAGCGCGGGGCCGGGGCAACGGTCCCGCCCCTCACGACGTTTACGACGGCGGGCCCCAGGGCGGCGGCGTCCCGGACGGCCTGCTGATCGGCCTCCTGGCCCTCCTTCTCGCGGCCACCCTGGTCGCCTGGACGGCCACCGGCCTGGCCGGGCTGTTCGCCCACGGGGCCTGGCCGGACGGCGTGACGTTCACGCGCTCCCCGCTCGCCCTGCGCGAGCTGGTCACCGCACCCCAGGACCTGACCGCGGCCTGGCCGGAGACACCCAGGTCCCAGCTGTCCGGATACGGCCTGTTCTGGGGACTGTTCATCGGCGAACTGATGGTGCTGCTGGTCCTCACGGTGTTCACGCTCGGGGTGGTGTCCCGTGGCCGTGCCGTACGGGAACGACGCCGCGAGGAACGGGCCTTCAAGGCGTACGATCCCCAACTCCCCACGGACAGGCCGGCACCGGCAGCACCGCAAGAGCAAGCACAGCCGCAGGAACGGGCGAAGGCACAGGCACACCCGGAAGCCCCACCCCTCGCCGAGGAGACGCCCCCTCTCCCCGAACCGAGCGAACCGAGCGCGGCGCTTCTTCCCTCCCCCCGCGCTCGGTTCGCTCGGTTCGGGGAGAGGGGGCGTCTCCTCG
>NZ_QWFA01000243.1 GCF_003501885.1 Streptomyces globisporus | reverse complement strand
CGCCCCAGGAGGTTCCATGCCACCCCCCACCGTCCGCCGCTCCCGGCGCAGGCTCCCCGTCGCCCTGCTCGCCGCCGCCCTCGGAGCGGTCACCCTCGGCGCCCCCTCCCCCGCGTCCGCGTCGGACACCGCCGAGGAGCCGGGCTACCTCGTCGGGCGCGGCATCGCCGATGTCACGGGCGAGGCGGCCGAGACGGGGATGATGGGCTACTCCAGCTTCGACCAGAAGACCTCGGGCATCCACCAGCGGCAGCGGTCGCGCGCCTTCGTCGTCGTCGACCGGGCGAGCGGCAAGCGGGTGGTGTACGTCAACGCCGACCTGGCGATGGTCTTCCAGTCCGTCCGGCAGGGCGTCATGGCGCAGTTGAAGGAGCGTTACGGCAGCCTGTACGGCGAGGAGAACGTCCTGCTCTCGGCCACCCACACCCACTCGGGGCCCGGCGGGTACTCCCACAACGTCGCCTACAACCTCTCCGTCCTCGGTTTCCAGAAGGAGACCTACCGGGCGATCGTCGACGGCATCACCGAGTCCGTGGCCGAGGCGCACGAGGACCTGAAGCCCGGCACGATGAGCCTGGGAACGGGGACCCTGACCAACGCCAGCGTCAACCGCTCGCGGGAGGCGTTCGACCGCAATCCGGCCGCCGACCGGGCCGCCTTCCCCGACGGCATCGACCCGGCGATGACCGTGCTGCGTTTCCAGCAGGGCGAGAAGGACGCGGGGGCGATCAGCTGGTTCGCCACCCACAACACCTCGATCACCAACAAGAACACGCTCATCAGCCCCGACAACAAGGGCTACGCCTCCTACGCCTGGGAGCACGACCACGAGGGCGTCCGGTATCTCGACGACACCCCGGGATTCGTCGCCGCCTTCCCCAACACCAACGCCGGCGACATGTCCCCCAACCTCAACCTGAAGCCCGGTTCCGGGCCCACCGAGGACGCGTTCGAGAACGCGCGCATCATCGGCGAGCGCCAGCTCGACAAGGCCCGCGAGATCTACGACGATGCGCGGCCCGTCGCCGGAGGGGTCGACTCCCGGCTCGCCTATGTCGACATGGAGAACGTGACCGTACGGCCGGAGTACACCCCGGACGGCAAGGAACACCGCACCTGTCCCGCCGTCGTGGGCGCGTCCACGCTCGCTGGCAGCGTCGAGGACGGCCCGGCCATCCCCCTCTTCGAGGAGGGCATGCGCACCCCGATCGCCACCGTCCTCGAAGCGCTGCGCGTGGATACCCCGTCCTGGCTCGCGACCTGCCAGTACCCCAAGGCGAGCCTGATCCCCACGGGCCTGCTGAGCAACGTCCATCCGGTGACCCCGAAGCGGCTCCCCCTGCAGATCATGAAGATCGGCGAGCTGCACCTGGTGGCCGCCCCGGGCGAGTTCACGATCGCCTCCGGCCTGCGCGTACGCCGCACGGTGGCCGAGCGGCTGGGCGTGGAGCTGGACCGCGTCCTGCTCCAGGGGTACGCCAACGCCTACAGCCAGTACGTCACGACGCCGGAGGAGTACGACACCCAGAACTACGAGGGCGGCTCCACGCTGTACGGCCGCTACACCCTGCCCGCCTATCAGCAGGAGTACGCCCGCATCGCGGCGTCCCTGCGCGCGGGCACGGCCTTGGAGCGGGGCACGATGCCGGCGGACGAGTCGGGGCGGCAGTTCACCTTCCAGACGGGCGTCGTGTACGACAACCCGCCCACGGGCAAGGCGTTCGGCGGGGTCCTCAAGGCCCCGGAGAGCTCGTACGCGCCCGGCTCCACCGCCACCGTCGAGTTCGCCACCGGCCACCCGAAGAACAACGTCCGCCGGGGCTCCACCTTCCTGGAGGTCCAGCGGCTGGAGAACGGCACCTGGAAGCGGGTCCTGGACGACGGTGACTGGGAGACCACCTACCGCTGGTCCCGGCTCAACGGTCTGAGCGGGACCTCGAAGGCCACGATCACCTGGAGGATCGCGGCGGACACCGCACCCGGCACCTACCGGATCGTCCACCACGGGGACGCGAAGAACCTGCTCGGGAAGATCACGCCGTTCACCGGGGCGACAGGGAACTTCACCGTGCGGTAGAGGTCGCAGGAACCCTCACCGTGCAGTAAAGGTTCAGGTCGTGCGCGGGGTGGGCTGGAACCAGGCGGGACCCTCGGTGAGGGCCTGCTTGATCCGGAACAGGGCGAACTCGCCGAGCGGCGGGAGCCCGTCCAGCGGGAACCAGCCCACCTCCAGCGACTCGTCGTCGTTGACCCGCGCCTCGCCGCCGGTCGCCCGGCAGCGGAAGGTGATGTCCAGGTACTGGCAACGGTCGCCGTTGGCGTACTGCACAGGCTCCAGCGCCTGGGTGAGCACCACCCGCTCGGCCACGCAGTGCACGCCGGTCTCCTCCAGCACCTCGCGCTCCGCCGTCGCCGCCGGCTCCTCCCCGGGCTCGGAGATCCCTCCGATGACCGACCACTTCCCCGTGTCCGCGCGCCGGCCCAGCAGCACGCGGCCCTCGTCGTCGAGCACGATGGCCGTCACGCCGGGCAGCAGGAGCAACTGGTGCCCGGCGGTGGCGCGGATGTCACGGATGAAGTCGGGAGTAGCCATGGATCCGAGCCTACGCGGCCTGATCAGGTGCTACGGTGCCGTGCCTCCGGCCCTGCGGGCCCGGAGCGCCGAGACGCCGACCCAGCCCAGGCCCGCCAGGGCCAGCAGCACGATGACGCCCTCGGGCAGCGGGCCCATCCGGGTGGCGGGGGTGAGCGAGGAGCGCAGCGGGACCTCGTCGACGAGGGCGTCGGGGGTGAACATGCCGCTCTTCTCCACGATCGTGCCGTCGGGCCGGATCACCGCGCTGACCCCGCTGGTGACGGGGACGACGACAGCCCGGCCGTGCTCGACGGCCCGCACCTGGGACATGGCCAGCTGCTGGTAGGTCATCTCGCTGCGGCCGAAGGTCGCGTTGTTGCTCGGCACGGCGATCATCTGCCCGCCGTGGGTGACCGTGTCGCGTACGGCGTCGTCGAAGGCGGCCTCGTAACAGGTCACGAGCCCCACCTTCGTCCCCGCGAGGTCGAAGACGCCCACCTCGGTGCCGGGGACGAACTCGCGCTGCACCCGGTCCACGTCCTCGCTGAAGAAGCGGGCGACCGTGCGCATCGGCATGTACTCGCCGAACGGCTGGATGTGGCGCTTGTCGTAGGTGGCCACGGGGCCCTGGTCGGGGTCCCACTCGATCAGCGTGTTGCGGAGGCTGTCGGAGCCCTTCTCGACCACCGAGCCGACGACCGTGGGGGCGCCGATCGCCTTGACCGCGTCGTCGATGACCTGGCGGGCGTCCGTGTTGAGGTAGGGGTCGAGGTCGGAGGAGTTCTCCGGCCACAGCACGAAGTCGGGCTGCTTCTCCTTGCCCGCCTTCACGTCCTCGGCCAGCTCGGCGGTGCGCCGGGCGTGGTTGTCGAGGACGGCGCGGCGCTGGGCGTTGAAGTCGAGGCCGAGGCGCGGCACATTGCCCTGGATCGCGGCGACGGTGGCCGTGCCGTTCTCGGCCGAGTCGTCGACGAGGGGCAGTGCCGCGAGGGCGCCCGCGATGGGTACGAGGACGCTCGCGGCGGCCCCGGCGACGGCGGCACGGGGGATCTTCCCGGTGGACCGGTACGCCAAGACCTGGCGCACCGCCTCGTAGAGGCCGAAGCCGCACAGGACGACGGCGAAGGAGAGCAGCGGGGTGCCGCCGAGCGCGGCGAGCGGCAGGAAGGCGCTCTCGGACTGGCCGAAGGCGATCTTGCCCCAGGGGAAGCCGCCGAACGGGATCCGGGCGCGGACCGCCTCGTCCAGCGTCCAGACGGCGGCCGCCCACACGGGCCAGTACGCGAGGCGGGTCACCGCGGCGATGCCCAGGCACCCCACGGCGATGAAGAGCCCCTCCGCGGCGGCCAGGGCCAGCCACGGCACCGGGCCGACGTCCTCGCCGGTCCAGTGGAGCAGCGGCAGCATGAAGCCGAGGCCCGACAGGAGGCCGAGGCCGAAAGCGGCCCGCAGCCGGCGCCCGTGCAGCACCCAGCCGAGCAGCGCGAAGCCGGGCAGCACGAGCCACCACACGGTCCGGGGCGGGAAGCTCGCGTAGAGCAGGAGCCCGGACAGCACGGCGGCGGCCGGGCGGAGGAGCCGCCGGGGCAGTCCGGCGGCCCGGGGGGATGCCGGGGGCGGCGAATCGTCGACGGGGGTCATGGTGGCGCTCACCCGCCGGAGTCTACGGTGGGCGGCTGTGAGCGGCGGCGTTGACCTGCGCGGGGCCGGGTCCCCGGCGGCTTCGGGGCGGCTCGCCGCCGGGGCGTCGCGGTCACCGGCGAGGATGCCGGGCGGCGGGCTGCCCGGCCACCGGACGGGATGCCGGGCGACGGGGCGGCCCGGTCAGTCGCCGGGCCGCTTTCCCGGGGACGGCAGGTGCAGGCGTTGCCGGATGAACCGTACGGCCGTCTCCGCGTCGTCGACCGTGACGGTGAAGGTCCGGCCGTCGCCGAGGCGCAGGGCCATGCCCTCGCCCTTGCGGACCACCACGGCGGTGCCCTGTTCGGGGCGCCAGCGGTAGCCCCAGCCGCCCCACTCGCGCGGATTGATCCGGGGGACGAACTCCGCGCCCGTGACATGGCTGAGCAGGATCCGGCGGCGCGGCACGCCGGCGTGGCCGCAGCGGACCTCCAGGCTGTCCCCGTCGACCTTGACGGCCACATGGACGAAGGCGAGCGTGCCGAAGAGGATCAGCAGTCCGGCGGCGAGGCAGCCGATCACGGACATGAGCAGCGGGGCGATGCCCGAGGTCCAGGCCCCGTCGACGGCGAGCTCGATGCCGAGCGCCACACATCCCGCGCCCGCGAGGGCCAGCAGCCACTGCAGCCGGTTGGTGGCGCGGCCGTTCCACTCCGCGGGCGGCGCCTGGCTCGACCCGTGCCTCGCACTCTCGGGGTGGTCGGTCATATTCAGCAGCGTAGCCGCGTTCCGGTCCCCCGGCCGGAGCTGCGAGGGCCGATCGGGCGAGCCGTACGGTCAGCGGACGGGCGCTCCGGCGACCAGGATCCGGCCTTCCGCGTAGGTCAGGGCAGCGTCCGGGAGGGCGGCGACCCGGCCGGCCCGCAGCACGGTGAGCGTGCCGGAGGGTGCGGCCGTCGGGGTCGGCGCCGCGCCGATCCGGCGCAGCGCCTGGGCGGCGACCGCCCCGGCGGAGGCATGCAGGGCGAGCGGCGGGCGGCCGGGCCGCTGCACGGCGTCGCGGATCCGGGTCGCGACGAGCTCGTAGTGGGTGCAGCCGAGGACGACGGCCCGTACATCGGACGGGGTGAGGGCGGCGGCCGCCGCGACGGTCCGGTCGATCGCGTCCTCGTCGCCGTGCTCCACGGCGTCGGCGAGTCCGGGGCAGGGCACCTCGGTGACCTCGGCGGAGCCGCCGAATTCCGCGATCAGTCCGCGCTGGTAGGGGCTGCCGGTGGTGGCCGGGGTGGCCCAGATGGCGACGGAGCCGCCGCCCGCGGCCGCGGGCTTGATCGCGGGGACCGTGCCGATGACCGGCAGGGCGGGCTCCAGTTCGGCGCGGATCGCCGGCAGGGCGTGGACCGAGGCCGTATTGCAGGCGATGATCAGCGCGTCGGGGCGTTGGGCCGCGGCGGCGCGGGCGACGTCCAGGGCGAGCGCGGTCAGGTCCTCGGGGGTACGGGGCCCCCAGGGCATCGAGCCGGGGTCGGAGGAGAGCACCAGCTCGGCGTCGGGCCGCAGGCGGCGCACGGCGGCCGCTGCCGCCAGCAGGCCGATTCCGGAGTCCATGAGCGCGATCTTCACCCGGTCACCCTAGCCGACAGCCCTTGCGAACCGGGCTCGGTGGGGCAGACTTCGGCGGATGAGCGCCGTTGCCTGGATCGCCGTGGGTTCGCTGATCGCGTGGGTGTGGCTGCTGCTGGGGCAGGGCTTCTACTGGCGGACGGACCAGCGGCTCCCCCGGCGCACCGACCCGGCGCGCTGGCCGTCGGTGGCGGTGGTCGTGCCGGCCCGCGACGAGGCGGCGATGCTGCCGGTGAGCCTGCCGTCGCTGCTGGTCCAGGACTATCCGGGGGACGCGCGGATCATCCTCGTCGACGACTGCAGCAGCGACGGGACCGGGCAGCTGGCCCGGGACCTGGCCGCCCGGTACGACGGTCTCCCGCTGACGGTGGTGACGCCCGGGGAGCCCGAGCGGGGCTGGACAGGCAAGCTGTGGGCCCTGCGGCACGGGATCGCGGTGGCCCGGCGGGACAAGCCGGACTTCCTGCTGCTGACCGACGCGGACATCGCGCACGAGCCGGACAGCCTGCGCGATCTGGTGGCCGCGGCCGGTCCCGGCGGCCCCGACGGCTTCGACCTGGTGTCGCAGATGGCGCGGCTGCGGGTGGAGAGCGTCTGGGAGCGCCTGGTGGTGCCCGCGTTCGTCTACTTCTTCGGGCAGCTCTACCCGTTCCGCCGGGTGAACAGCGCCCGATCGCGGACGGCCGCGGCGGCGGGGGGCTGTGTCCTGTTGCGTACGGAGGCCGCCGAGCGGGCGCGGATCCCGGAGTCGATCCGGCAGGCGGTGATCGACGACGTGTCGCTGGCGCGGGAGGTGCGGCGCAGCGGCGGCCGGATCTGGCTGGGGCTCGCGGAGCGGGTGGACAGTGTGCGGCCGTATCCGCGGCTCGCGGATCTGTGGCGGATGGTCGCGCGCAGTGCGTACGCGCAGTTGCGGCACAGCCCGCTGCTGCTGGCGGGGACGGTCCCGGGGCTGCTGCTCGTCTATGTGGCGCCGCCCGCGACGCTGGTGGCGGGGGTGGCGACGGGTGACGCGGCGGCGGCCTGGGCGGGCGGCGCGGCGTGGGCGGTGATGACGGCGACGTATCTGCCGATGCTGGCGTACTACCGGCAGTCGCCGTGGCTGGGCCCGCTGCTGCCGCTGACGGCGGTGCTGTACCTGCTGATGACGGTCGACTCGGCCGTGCAGCACTACCGGGGGCGGGGCGCGGCGTGGAAGGGCCGTACGTATGCGCGCCCGGAGGCCGCGCCCGACCGGTGACGACTCCGCCGCAAGGCGGGCGGCCGGTCCGGTCGGGCGCGGGTCGTCACTTGCGGCCGGGCGTCCAGTTCATGCCCCAGCCGTAGGCGGCGTCGATGGTGCGCTGGGGGCTGACGCCCCGTTCCGGAACGAGGTAGCGGGCCTCCCGCTGCACGGTGAGGTCGCCGCCGTTGTTGGTGATCAGGGCGAGGGCGCAGACCGTGGAGGGCACGGTGCACTCGTCGAGGGAGAAGTCGACGGCTGCGCCGTTCTGCGGCTGGAGGGTGACCGTGGCATGGAGATCGGCGAAACTCCGGGCGCCCTCATAGACAGTGACGAAGATCAGTACGCGCCGCAGCAGGTTCTTGTGATCGAGGTTGATGGTCATGTTCTCTCCGGTGGAAAGTGCACCGGTGCGGTCGTCGCCGTCGAGATGGATAAAGGGCGGCTGATTCAGAGAACCGAACGCGTTTCCGAGGGCCTGCACAACTCCCTTGCGTCCGTCGGTGAGTTCGTAGAGCGCGCAGAGATCAAGATCGAGATCGGCGTGCATGGCGACGGCCCGTCCGAGTTTCGCTCCCCAGCCCTTGAACTGTTTGCGCACTTCCCAGTTGAGGTTGACGCGCAGCGCGCCGGAGGTGCCGCCCTGCTTGGCGAGCGAGACGGACGGGGCGCTCTTCGTCAGCGTGATCTTGGTCAGCCGCACGGGCTGCGTGACGGGCGGGGCCGCGGGAGCGGGAGGCTGCGGGGCGGCCGGGGCCGTCACGCAGCCCGTGCGGC
>NZ_QWFA01000242.1 GCF_003501885.1 Streptomyces globisporus | reverse complement strand
GCCGGGCTCCGCAGGATGACCTGGTCAGCAGTCTGGTCCGGCGGCGGGGGCGGGGTAGCCGACCTCTTACGGGGCGTGCTGGGCGCCTCTCCGTTCGGAGGTGGGCACGATGGGAGCGAAGGGACAGGCGCAGCAAGGGCGTTGGCGCGATCAGTGGTGGGCCGTCGGGCTGCTGGTGCTGGTGATCGGGGTCGCCGTCCGGCTGGCGTTCCGCGGCTGGTCCGCGTGGCCGGAGGCGTTGGTCGGGGGTGTCTTCTACGCCGGTTTCCTGACGTGGTTCCTGATGCGGCGCAGGCGGCGGGACGCGAAGGCCGTGGGCACCGAGCCTGACAGGGTGCCGGAGCTGGAGCGCCGCATCGCGAAGAACGGCGAGCTGCCCGACGACCCGGCCGAGCAGGAGGCCATGGTCCGACTGATCCGGCGGCGGGAGGAGAAGCTGCGGCGCAGTCGGCGGTGGGCCTTCCCCATGCTCGGGGTGATCTTCCTGGGGACGCCGTTGCTCTGGTTCACCTCCGGCGATGTGCCGGCGGGGCTGTGGACGCTCGGCTTCGGCGTGGCGTTCATGAGCTGGATGATCTGGTTCAACCGGCGCTTCGTGCGGCGCATGGTCGCGATGCGGCGGCGGATCGAAGGTGTCGGTGGCGTCGGCGGCGTCGGTGGGATCGAGGGTGTCGGAGGGCGCGCGTAGCATCCCCGGATGACGTGTGAGGTCCGGGAATCCGGTGGCGGGTGGCGGTGTGCCGGGGTGCGGTGGCCCCGGGAGGTGCCCGAGCTGGGGTGGAGCCGGGGCGGTGACCGGCGGGTGAGTGTGCTCGCGTACGGGGCCGGGCTCGGGTTCCGGGCCGTCGGGGAGCGGCACTGCGTGGGCGCCCGGGGGAACGTCTGCCCGCTGGGGGCCGTGGTGCCGGGGCGGTCCACCGGAGGGCGGTGCGCGGAGTGTGCGCGGCTGGACCGGGCGCATTCGGTGGCCGCCGACACGATGGCGGACGACCCCCGGACGTACCGCGTGTACCTCGCCTGGTTCGGGCCCGGCATGGTCAAGGTCGGGATCACGGGGGAGGAGCGCGGGGCTGCCCGGCTGCGGGAGCAGGGGGCCGTGGCCTTCAGCTGGCTGGGGCGCGGGCCCCTCATGGCGGCGCGGCGGACCGAGGAGGTGCTGCGGGCGGCCCTCGGGGTGCCCGACCGGATCCCGTACGCCAGGAAGAGGGCCGTACGGGGGCAGCTGCCGGGGCCGGAGGAGCGGGCCGGGGCGGTGGCGGAGCTGTACGGGCTGGCGGCGGCGCTCGAAGGGCGTGGCTGGCCCGAGTCGTTGGAGCGGCTTCCCCTCGAAGTCGTGGACCAGGTGGGCACTTTCGGGCTCGACCGTGCGCCCGAGCCGGCATCCGCGCCCGGCCCGTCGGCACGGGAGAGTGCCCCCGCGCCCGTCCGTTCGGTGCGGGAGCTGGTCGACGGTGGCGTCGTCGCGGGGCGGCTCGTCGCGGCGGCCGGGCCCGATCTGCATCTCGCGGTGGCGGGCGGGGGCGTGGTCGTGCTGGATACGCGGCTGATCACCGGGTGGGACCTGACGGCGGTGACCCGGGCGACCGAGGAGACCGCGAGCGATGTACGTGTCCCCCTCATCGACATCGGCGGCGGCGGTGTGCAGGGTGGGTTGTTCTGAACGACCGGGTGGGTTGTTCCGGACGACCGGCGAAAGGGCCTGCGCATGGAAACGGGAAGCGATGACGTGGTGCGGTTCCGGGAGCGGCTCGGGCTGCCCGGGATCATCGACGTGCACACCCACTTCATGCCCGAGCAGGTCCTGCGCAAGGTGTGGGCCTACTTCGACGCGGCCGGGCCGCTGACGGGGCTGGAGTGGCCGATCACGTACCGGTACGAGGAGGAGCGGCGGCTCGACCTGCTGCGGGCGTTCGGGGTGGTCCGGTTCACCGCCATGCTCTACCCGCACAAGCCCGGTATGGCCCGCTGGCTGAACGGCTGGGCCGCCGACTTCGCCGCCCGGACCCCCGACTGTCTGCACACCGCGACCCTCTTCCCGGAGGAGGGCGTGGAGGTGTACGTGAAGGACGCCGTCGAGGCGGGCGCCCGGGTGTTCAAGTCGCACCTTCAGGTGGGCGCGTACGACGCCAATGACCCGTTGCTGGACGCCGTGTGGGGGCTGCTGGCGGAGGCCGGGATTCCGGTGGTCATGCACTGCGGCTCGGGTCCCGCGCCGGGGAAGTTCACCGGTCCCGAGCCGATCGGACGGCTGCTGGCCCGGCACCCCCGGCTGCGGCTGATCGTCGCGCACATGGGGATGCCGGAGTTCCTGACGCTGGCGGAGGCATACACGGAGGTCCGGCTCGATACGACCATGGCGTTCACCGACTTCAGCGAGCGGCTGAGCCCGTTCCCGGCGGCCGAACGCGGGCGGCTCGCCGATCTCGGGGACCGCATCCTGCTGGGGACGGACTTCCCGAACATTCCGTACCCGTACGTCCATCAGCTGGAGGCCCTGGAGCGGCTCGGACTGGGCGATGCGTGGTTGCGCGCGGTCTGTTACGGGAACGCCGCCTCGTTGTTCGAGCTGCCGGACGACTAGGGCCTGTCCCGCTTTCTCAGGGAATTCACAGGAACGGGTCAGGCTTCTCTCACGGGCGTCTCACAGTGTGGGGCCCATGACGACGACGACCTCGCCCCAGGGGCGTACTGAACTGCTCAGGCCGGACCGTACCCCCGTCCGGGTCCTGGTCGTGGACGATGAGGCTCCGCTCACCGAGCTGCTCTCGATGGCCCTGCGCTACGAGGGGTGGGAGGTGCGCAGCGCCGGGGACGGGGCCGCGGCGGTCCGGGCGGCCCGCGACTTCCGACCGGACGCGGTGGTCCTGGACGTGATGCTGCCGGACATGGACGGGCTGGCCGTGCTGGGCCGGCTGCGCCGCGAGTACGCCGATGTGCCCGTCCTCTTCCTGACCGCCCGTGACGCCGTCGAGGACCGGATCGCCGGTCTTACCGCGGGCGGCGACGACTACGTCACCAAGCCGTTCAGCCTGGAGGAGGTCGTGGCCCGGCTGCGCGGGCTCATCCGCCGCTCGGGCTCGGCCGTCGCCGCCGAGCGCAGCGAGTCCACGCTGACCGTCGGGGACCTGGTGCTCGACGAGGACAGCCACGAGGTGTGGCGGGGCGGGGAGGCGATCCACGTCACCGCCACCGAGTTCGAGCTGCTGCGCTTCCTGATGCGTAACCCGCGCCGGGTGCTCAGCAAGGCCCAGATCCTCGACCGGGTCTGGAACTACGACTTCGGCGGCCAGGCCAACGTCGTCGAGCTCTACATCTCCTACCTCCGCAAGAAGATCGACGCCGGGCGCACGCCGATGATCCACACCCGGCGCGGCGCGGGGTATCTGATCAAGCCCGGTGAGTAGGGGCCCTTCATGAAGGCGATGAAGGCCATGAAGGCCATGCAGGTGTTGCGCAGGCCCTGGACGCTGCGGACCCGGCTCGTCGTCTCCGCCGTGTCCCTGATCGCCGTCGTCGCGGCCGTCATCGGGTCCGTCACCGCGATCGCCTTCCACAGCTACATGTACGGCAAGCTCGACGACCAGCTGCACTCCGTCGTCGAGCGCGCCCGACGGCCGCCCGGTCCCCTCCCGTTGCCCGAGACGCTGCGCGAGGCGGGCCCGCTCGGCTTCGTCGGCGGGGGCGGGCAGCCGCTCGGCACGTTCGGGGCGCTCGTCGACGGCGACGGGGACGTCACCGCGTCGAAGGTCGTCGAGGACAGCGGGCTCCGCGCCCAGGAGAGCGCGAAGCCGCTGACCGGGGAGCAGCGGGCCGCGCTGGAGAAGGCCGCACCGGGGGCCGGCGACGGGACCCGGAGCGTCGATCTGCCCGGTCTCGGCGGCTACCGGGTCGAGGCCACGACCACCGCCGAGGGGGACACCGTCCTCGTCGGCATCCCCAGCGCCGAGGTGAGCGGGGCGCTGACCACCCTGATCGTCGTCGAGGTCTGCGTCACCGCCGCCGGGCTCATCGCCGCCTTGATCGCGGGCACCGTGCTCGTCGGGGTCGCCCTGCGGCCGTTGCGCCGGGTCGCCGCCACGGCCACCCGGGTCTCCGAACTCCCCCTGCACAGCGGTGAGGTGGCGCTCCTGGAACGCGTCCCGGACGCCGAGGCCGATCCCCGTACCGAGGTCGGGCAGGTGGGTGCCGCGCTCAACCGGATGCTGGGGCACGTCGGTTCGGCCCTCGCCGCCCGCCAGGAGAGCGAGACGCGGGTCCGGCAGTTCGTCGCCGACGCCAGCCATGAGCTGCGTACGCCGCTCGCCTCGATCCGGGGGTACGCCGAGCTGACCCGCCGCGCGGGCGGGGGAGCGCCGGGCCCCTCCGCCCGGTCCGCGGGCCCGGAGCCCGACCCCGTCACCCGGCACGCGCTGGGGCGGATCGAGTCGGAGGCGGACCGGATGACGGGCCTGGTGGAGGATCTGCTGCTGCTGGCCCGGCTGGACGCCGGGCGTCCGCTCTCGTACGGCACCACCGATCTGCTTCCCCTGGTCGTGGACGCGGTGAGCGACGCCCGGGTGGCGGACGGAACAGGGGCGGACGGGTCGGGCACCGGCTCCGCCCGGCACCACTGGCGGCTCGAACTGCCCGAGGCCGCCGAGCCCGTGACCGTACGCGCCGATCCCGACCGGCTCCAGCAGGTGCTGGTCAACCTGCTCGCCAACGCCCGCACGCACACCCCGCCCGGGACCACCGTCACGGTCTCCGTCGAGCCGCCCGTACGCGCCGGGGGCCCTGTCACGCTGGAGGTGCGGGACGACGGGCCCGGCATCCCGGCGGAGCTGCTGCCGCATGTCTTCGAACGGTTCGCCCGAGGGGACGCCTCCCGGGCGCGGGACGCCGACGGCGGCGGAGCGACCGGGTCCACCGGGCTCGGCCTCGCCATCGTGCAGGCCGTCGTCTCCGCGCACGGCGGCCGCGTACGGGTGGAGTCCGCGCCGGGCCGCACGGTCTTCGCGGTCGACCTGCAGGCGGATGTCGTTCCGGCGGACGGCGTTCCGGCGGGCCACGACGTGATCCGCGCGGACTCACAGGTCGGGGACAGGCTCACCACACCGGTGTGACAGCGCGGTTGGCGAACGTCGGAGCCATGACCACCGACAGCAGCCTCCGGAGCGGCCCCGGAACGACCGGCCGCCGCAGTAGCAGCAGGGACGGCGGGTACGGCAGGGCCGACGGCCGGCTGCCGGGCCGGGAGCACCTTCCGGCCCGGCAGCCGGTCGCCACGGCCTCCGCCGTCCCCGTGCTCGACGTCGTCGTCCCCGTGTACAACGAGGAGAAGGACCTCCACCCCTGTGTCGTCCGCCTCCACGGCCATCTCGCGCGGACCTTCCCGTACCCCTTCCGCATCACCGTCGCCGACAACGCGAGCACCGACGCCACCCCGGCCGTGGCCGCCGCGCTCGCCGCCGAGCTGCCCGGGGTGCGGTACGTCCGGCTGGAGGAGAAGGGGCGCGGGCGGGCCCTGCGGGCGGTGTGGTCGGCCTCCGACGCCCCGGTCCTCGCCTATATGGACGTCGACCTCTCCACCGACCTCAACGCGCTCCTCCCGCTGGTCGCCCCGCTGATCTCCGGCCACTCCGACCTGGCCATCGGGTCACGGCTGGCCCGGAGTTCGCGGGTGGTGCGGGGAACAAAGCGGGAGTTCATCTCGCGGGCCTACAACCTCATCCTGCGCTCCTCGCTCGCCGCCGGGTTCAGCGACGCCCAGTGCGGGTTCAAGGCGATCCGGCGCGAGGTGGCCGAGCGGCTGCTGCCGATGGTGGAGGACAGCGGCTGGTTCTTCGACACCGAGCTGCTCGTCCTCGCCGAACGGGCCGGGCTGCGCATCCACGAGGTGCCCGTCGACTGGATCGACGACCCCGACTCGACCGTCCACATCGTGCGGACGGCCACCGAGGACCTGAAAGGCGTGTGGCGGGTGGGGCGGGCGCTGGCCGTCGGCGCTCTGCCGCTGGACCGTCTGGCCCGACCTTTCGGGGACGATCCGCGCGACCGGGCGCTGACCGGGGTGGAGCGCGGACTCGCCCGCCAGCTCATCGGATTCTGTGCCGTGGGCGTCCTGTCCACCCTCTTCTACCTCGCCCTCTACTCCCTCTTCCGGCTCGGCGTCGGCCCGCAGGTCGCCAACGGCGGCGCTCTGCTCGTCTCCGCCGTCGCCAACACCGCAGCCAACCGCCGGCTCACCTTCGGGGTACGCGGCCGGAGCGGAGCCGTCCGCCATCAGGCCCAGGGCCTGGTCGTCTTCGCGATCGGCCTCGCGCTGACCAGCGGCTCCCTCGCGGCGCTCGGCGCGGCCTCCGGCTCGCCCTCGCACGGCACGGAGCTGGCCGTCCTGATCACCGCCAACCTCGCCGCCACCGTGCTGCGCTTCCTGCTCCTGCGCGCCTGGGTCTTCCCGGCCGGCACCCACCGCGCCCCCGACTCCGAGGACGTCCGATGACGACGACCACCGCCCCCGAGCCCCCTGCTTCCGAGGATCTGCGATGACCACGTCCACCGCCCCCACGACCCCGGCCGCCGCGCCGCCCGGGCCGTCCGTGCCGGACCGCGGCCCCCGCTGGGCGCGCCCCGCGCTGTACGGGCTGCTGCTCGCCGTCGGCCTCGCCTACGTCTGCAACCTCAGCGCCTCCGGTTACGCCAACTCCTTCTACTCCGCCGCCGTTCAGGCGGGCAGCCAGAGCTGGAAGGCCCTCTTCTTCGGCTCGCTGGACTCCGCGAACGCGATCACCGTCGACAAGCCCCCGGCCGCCCTCTGGCCGATGGCCCTCTCCGTTCGGCTCTTCGGGCTCAACTCCTGGGCGATCCTGGCCCCTCAGGTCCTGATGGCCCTCGCCACGGCGGCCGTCCTCAACTCCGCCGTACGTCGTCGCTTCGGGCCGGTCGCCGGGCTGATCGCGGTCGGGGTCTTCGCGCTGACGCCGGTCGCCGCGCTGATGTTCCGCTTCAACAACCCGGACGCGCTGCTGGCGTTGCTGATGACCGTCACCGTGTGGTGCGTGCTGCGGGCGCTGGAGCAGGGCCGGACGAGGTGGCTGCTGTGGGCGGGGGCGGCAGTGGGGCTCGCGTTCCTGACGAAGACCCTCCAGGCGTTCCTGATCCTGCCGCCGCTGGCCGTGCTGTACGCGGTGTGCGCCCCCGTCCCCGGACGGAAGCGGATCGGCCAACTCGCCCTCTCCGCGCTGACGATGGTCGTCGCCGGTGGCTGGTGGGTCGCGATCGTGGAGCTGATGCCGGCGTCCTCGCGGCCGTACGTCGGGGGCTCGCAGAACAACTCGTTCCTGGAGCTGACCTTCGGCTACAACGGGCTCGGTCGCATCAACGGCGAGGAGACCGGAAGCGTCGGCGGGGGCGGCGGCCGTGGTGGCGGCGGTGGCTGGGGCGATACCGGCATCGGGCGGATGTTCAACTCCGAGGTCGGCGGCCAGATCGCCTGGCTGCTCCCGGCCGCGCTGATCCTGCTGGTGGCCGGTCTCTGGCTGACCCGGAAGGCCGGGCGGACGGACTCCGCCCGGGCGGCGTTCATCGCCTGGGGCGGTGCGCTGGTCATGACCGCTGCCGTGTTCAGCTTCATGGCCGGGATCTTCCACCAGTACTACACGGTGGCCCTCGCCCCGTACGTCGCGGCGCTCGTCGCCATGGGCGTCACGGTGCTGTGGGAGGAGCGGGGCGCGTGGTGGCCGCGTGCGGTGCTCGCGGGCACGGTCCTCGCGACGGTGCTGTGGGCGTACGTCCTGCTGGGCCGCACCCCGGACTACCTGCCGTGGCTGCGGTGGGCGGTGCTCGCGGGCGGGATCGCCGGCGCGCTCGGGCTGCTGGTCGTCGGGCGGGTCGGCGGGCGGGGCCTGGCGCTCGCCGTGGTGGGGCTGAGCTGCGCGGCGTCGCTGGCGGGGCCGACGGCGTACACCGTGAACACCCTGAACAGCGGCCACCAGGGCTCGATCGTGACGGCCGGCCCTTCGACGGGCGGGTTCGGCATGGGCGGGCCCGGGGGCGGTGGCGGCCGACCCGGTGGGG
>NZ_QWFA01000241.1 GCF_003501885.1 Streptomyces globisporus | reverse complement strand
CGTCCGCCCCCTCCAGCCCGTCCGCCCTCCCAGCCCGTCCGGCGTTTGGGAACCGTGGCGGTGGTACGGGGCGACTCCTCCGTTTCCGGGAAGCAGGGATGCCGCCCAACCCCAGCACCGGTTCCGTCCTCAAACGCCGGACGGGCTGGAACGGCGCGGGTCCGTCCGCAAGCGGCGGGGCGTCAGGCTGCCGTCGCGGCGAGGCGGACGGCGGTGGAGTCGTGCGGCCGTGGCCGGGGGGAACGGTCCATACGTCCAGCGTGCGTCACGGACGGTTCGGCACCGGCCGGACCGTCGCCGCGTTGTCGCCCACCGCCCGCGCGTACTGCTCGTACTGGATCGCCAGCCCGTCCAGCAGCGCCCGCAGCCCCGTCTCGAAGGCCCCTTCGTCGACCTGGCGGCGGTGGTCGGCCAGCAGGTGGGCCTGGCCGAGGTGCGGATAGTCGGCGGGGTCGTAGGCGGTCTCGTCGTCGACGAAGCCCCCGGCGAAGGAGCCCAGCGCCGAGCCGGTGATGAAGTACCGCATCAGCGCCCCGATCCGGGTCGCCTGCGCGGGCGGCCACCCCGCCCCCACCATCGCCCCGAACACCGCGTCGGCCACCCGCAGCCCCGCCGGACGGCGGCCCGGCCCCCGGGCCAGCACCGGGACGATGTGCGGGTGCGCGGCGAGCGCGGCCCGGTAGGACAGCGCCCAGTCGTGCAGGGCCTCCCGCCAGTCGCGCGGGTCGGACTCCTCGAACATCGACAGGTCGACCTGCGCGGAGACCGCGTCGGCGACGGCGTCGAGGATCTCCTCCTTGTTGCGGAAGTGGTTGTAGAGCGAGGGCCCGCTCACCCCCAGGACAGCCGCCAGCCGCCGGGTGGAGACGGCGTCGAGCCCCTCGGCGTCCACGAGAGCGCTCGCCGCCCCGACGATGCGGTCTCGGCTGAGGAGGGGCTTGCGCGGTCGGGCCATGCGGCTCATAGTAGGCCCTGCGAGCCAGAAACTAGCAGTGCTAATTAAGCGATCGTCGGAAGCGGGGTGGCGCACGATGGACCTGGCGCTCAGCGTGGAGCAGGAAGCCGTCCGGAAACTGGCCGAGGACTTCGTCGCCCGTGAAGTCGCCCCGCACGTCGTCGCATGGGACCGGGCCGAGAATGTCGACAGGTCGATCGTGAAGAAGCTCGGCGATCTCGGCTTCCTCGGGCTGACCGTCGCCGAGGAGTACGGCGGGTCCGGCGGTGACCACCTCTCCTACTGCCTGGTCACCGAGGAGCTGGGGCGCGGCGACTCCTCGGTGCGCGGCATCGTCTCCGTATCGCTCGGCCTCGTCGCCAAGACGATCGCGTCGTGGGGGAGTCAGGAGCAGAAGCGGCAGTGGCTGCCCCGGCTCACCTCCGGCGAGGCGATCGGCTGCTTCGGCCTCACCGAGCCCGGCACCGGCTCGGACGCCGGGAACCTCGCCACCAGGGCCGTCCGCGACGGCGGTGACTACGTGGTCAACGGCACCAAGATGTTCATCACCAACGGCACCTGGGCCGACGTCGTCCTGCTCTTCGCGCGGACACATGACAGCCCCGGCCACCGCGGCGTCTCCGCCTTCCTCGTCCCCGCCGACACCCCCGGCCTCACCCGCCGCACCATCCACGGCAAGCTGGGCCTGCGCGGCCAGGCCACCGCCGAACTGGTTCTTGAGGACGTCCGGATACCGGCGTCCTGCCTCCTCGGCCCCGAGGGCAAGGGCTTCTCCATCGCCATGTCCGCCCTCGCCAAGGGCCGCATGTCGGTCGCGGCGGGCTGTGTCGGCATCGCCCAGGCCGCCCTGGACGCCGCCGTGCGGTACGCCGGTGAGCGCGAGCAGTTCGGCAAGGCCATCGCCCGCCACCAGCTCGTCCAGGAACTGCTGAGCGACATCGCCGTGGACGTGGACGCCGCCCGGCTGCTGACCTGGCGGGTCGCCGACCTGATCGACCGGGGCCAGGACTTCGCCACCGCCGCCTCGAAGGCCAAGCTGTACGCCTCCGAGGCCGCCGTCCGCTGCGCCAACAACGCCCTCCAGGTCTTCGGCGGCTACGGCTACATCGACGAGTACCCGGTGGGTAAGCTGCTGCGGGACGCCCGCGTGATGACGCTCTACGAGGGCACCAGTCAGATCCAGAAGCTGATCATCGGCCGCGCCCTCACCGGTGTCTCCGCCTTCTGACCGGTGTCCGTGCCTCCTGCTCGGCCCCGGGCTCGCACGGGTGTCTGAGTACCGGCCTGCGCCGGCCTGAGTACGGGCGCGGATGTGGCGTGCGCCACGCCGGCGGGATGCTGAGCCCATGAGTGACACGACATCGGTCAAGCAGCAGAGCACCGCAGCCTTCTACGTCCAGGCCGTGGCCTCCTTCATGGTGGCCATCGGCGCGGTCGCCTTCGGTATCTTCTTCCTCGATGCCGACGCCTGGGTGCGCGGATTCCTCGCCATCGGCGTGCTCTACCTGGTCACGTCCTGCTTCACGCTGGCCAAGGTGATCAGGGACCGCCAGGAGGCCGGGCAGATCCACAGCCGGGTCGACCAGGCCCGGCTGGAGAAGATCCTCGCCGAGCACGACCCGTTCCAGAAGCTCTGACCCGTACCGTCGGCGGGACAAGCCCTAAGCGCTTGCTCAGGTTCGGGGTATGGTGTTCGTCCTGTTGACGGAGAGGGGTCCTGGGCGATGTGTGCGGCGGAGGAGACGACCGGCGAGGACACGCCGTGGGGCGAGGTCACTCCCGAGGCGGCCAGGCGGCTCCTCGTCGCCGCAGTGGACGCCTTCGCCGAGCGCGGGTACCACGCGACCACCACCCGTGACATCGCCGGCCGGGCCGGAATGAGCCCGGCCGCGCTCTACATCCACTTCAAGACCAAGGAAGAGCTGCTCCACCGGATCAGCAAGATCGGCCACGAGCGGGCGCTGTACGTCCTCGACACCGAGGCGGACCGGGACGGCACGGCCGCCGAACGGCTCGCCGGAGCCGTCCGCTCCTTCGTCCGCTGGCACGCGGAGCGCCACACCACCGCCCGGGTCGTGCAGTACGAGCTCGACGCGCTGGGCGAGGAGCACCGCACCGAGATCGTCGCGCTGCGGCGCAGGAGCGACGCGGTGGTGCGCCGGATCATCGGCGAAGGGGTGCGCGACGGCGAGTTCGACGTCCCCGACGTCCCCGGCACCACGCTCGCGGTGCTCTCCCTCTGCATCGACGTGGCCCGCTGGTTCAACGCCCAGGGCAGCCGCACGCCCGACGAGGTCGGCGAGCTGTACGCCGACCTCGTCCTGCGGATGGTCGGGGCCCGGCAGATTCCGCGGTAGCCCCGGCGGTCTTGAAGCCGCGGTTCAGAAGTAGTAGCGGGACACCGACTCCGCGACACAGGCCGGCTTCTCGCTGTCCTCGCGCTCGACGGTGACGACCGCCGTGACCTGCACGCCACCGCCCACCTCCGTGACCTCCCGGAGCACCGCGGTGGCCCGCAGCCGCGAGCCGACGGGGACGGTCGAGGGGAAACGGACCTTGTTGGTCCCGTAGTTGATGCCCATCTTCATGCCCTCGACCCGCATCACCTGCGGTACCAGCGCGGGCAGCAGCGAGAGCGTCAGATAGCCGTGCGCGATGGTCGTGCCGAACGGCCCGTCCTTCGCCCGCTCCGGGTCCACATGGATCCACTGGTGATCGCCGGTCGCCTCGGCGAACTGGTCGATCCTCTTCTGCTCGATCTCCAGCCAGTCGCTGTGTCCCAGCTGCTGGCCCACTCCGTCCCGCAGCTCCTGTGCGGACGTGAAGATCCTCGGCTCTGCCATGTTCCCGGTCCCTGCCTTCCGGCTCGACGCACCATCCGGCGCGATGTCTAAGCGCTTGCTCAGCATCGTTGGGCGGCCCGTTCCTGTCAACGACATGGCAGTAGGTTTGAGGGGTGCCCCAGATCCCACAGACACTCCACGAACTCTCGGTCGGCCAGCTCTCGGCGCGCAGCGGCGCCGCCGTCTCGGCCCTGCACTTCTACGAGTCCAAGGGCCTGATCACCAGCAGCCGCACCAGTGGCAACCAGCGCCGGTACTCCCGTGACGCGCTGCGCCGGGTCGCGTTCGTCCGGGCGGCCCAGCGCGTCGGCATTCCGCTGGCCACGATCCGGGACGCGCTCTCGGAACTGCCCGAGGAGCGCACGCCGAACCGCGAGGACTGGGCCCGTCTCTCCGAGGCGTGGCGCAAGGAACTGGACGAGCGCATCACGCAGTTGCACCGGTTGCGCGACCATCTGACGGACTGCATCGGCTGCGGCTGTCTGTCGCTGGAGACCTGCGTCCTCTCCAACCCCGACGACATCAACGGCGAGAAGATCACCGGTTCCCGTCTGATGCCCGAACGCAAGCAGCCGACCAAGCACCGCCCCTAGTACCGAAGTACCGAACGTCGTTCCTGTTCCGTCACGTCACGCGGCCGCCGCCGCGGTCGGCCTCCGGTGCCGTGGCAGCCGGGCCCTGGCCAGGGTGCGGTCGGTCAGGGCGGGCTGTGGCACCGCGATCCCGCAGCCCGTGCACACCGGGCCCGCCCACGGCTCCTCGCCCCGCTCCTGCCGCCACTCGATGCCGGTGCCCGCACAGACCGGACAGGCCGAGCCGGGGCCGGAGCCGAGAGCCGCGATCAGACGGCGCAGGACCTCCGCGAGCGGCTCCGTGGGATGGACGCCCGGGTCGGTGCAGCGGGCCACCCCGTGACCGCCCCAGGTGCGCCGGTGCCAGTCGTCGAACGCACCGGGCCGCCGCAGCCCAGCATGCTTCTCGCGCCGCCGCCGCTCCGCGAACCCCGCCTCGTACGCGAGCCAGACGGCCCGCGCCTCCTCCAGTTCGTCCAGTGCGCTCAGCAGGCGCACCGGATCGGGCTCCCGGTCCTCGGGGCCGATCCCGTGCCTGGCGCACAGATGGTCCCAGGTCGCCCGGTGCCCGTACGGGGCGAACCTCTCCAAACACTTCCGCAGCGAATACCGCCGCAGGGCCAGATCGCCCCGCGGATCTCGGACCTGTCTCGCAAGACTCCGGAAACCGGCCATGACACCGCCACCTCCGTCGCTCGTCCTTGGACGTCATGGAATGGACGTACGCCTGCCCGTTTCGGCTCCATCGAAAGATGAAATCCGCCCATTGGCCGAGAATCCCCATGTGGGGCGGGGTGCCACGGGCGGAAGCGGAGCGGCGCACGGGCCGGTGGTGCGAGGGCGCGCGTTCCCGGGAGGTGTCCGGCGGATGGCGAAATCCCCTGGCGCCGGTACGGCCCCCTGAGGTTGGGTTCCCCCATGACCACAGCTCGACCGCGCCTCGAAAAGATCACCGCCGACAATGTGCTCGACGCCTGTCGGCTGGAAGTCGCACCCGAGCAGCGCAGGTTCGTCTCCCCGGTCGCGCAGTCCCTTGCCGAGGCCTATGTGCATCCCGACCTCGCCTGGCCCCGGCTGATCTGTGACGGTGAGCGTGCCGTCGGCTTCGTGATGGCGTACTTCGACCTGGCGTTCGACTTCGACGCCGGGGTGCCCGACGCCCCGAACCGCTCCGGGCTCTGGCGGCTCGCCGTCGCCGCGGGGGAGCAGGGCCGGGGCTACGGGCGGTTCGCCGTCGGGGCGGTGAACGAGGAGATCCGCCGGCGCGGCGGGACGGTCTCGACCGTGACCTGGAAGCCGGGCGAGGGCGGGCCCGAGGAGTTCTACCTCCGGCTCGGGTACCGCAAGCGGGGCCTCACGGACGACGGCGAGTGCCTCGGCGACATGGATCTCACGGCAGCCTGAGCCGAGAGGCTAACCCCCGTACCGCAGATACCTCCGCCGCTTCGCCCGGAACGCCGACAGGTCCCGCTGCCACGCCCGTACCACCGCGTCCGTGTCCGCGCCCGCGTCGATCATCGTGCGGACCCGGGTGTTCCCGGTGAGCTTGTCGATCCAGTTGTCCGGCCGCCAGGCGAAGCCGCTCCACGTCTGCTTCGCGGTCACCAGGAGGCCGATCCCGGTGCGGACCGGGTCGAAGACCTCCCGGTCCTGGACGTGGAGCTGGACCCCGCCCACCGTCCTGCCCTGGAACTTGGAGAATGTCGGCGCGAAGTACGCCTCCCGGAAGGCGACCCCCGGCAGTTCCAGCGCGTTCGCCGCGGCCGCCCAGCGGTGGTCGATGCCCTCCGCTCCGAGGAGTTCGAAGGGGCGCGTGGTGCCCCGCCCCTCGGAGAGGTTCGTCCCCTCGAAGAGGCAGGTCCCGGCGTAGACCAGAGCCGTCTCGGGCGTCGGCATGTTCGGGCTCGGCGGCACCCACGGCAGCCCGGTGTCGTCGAAGAAGTCCGAGCGCCGCCACCCCGACATCGTGACCACCTCAAGGCGCACCGGATTCTCGTGCAGGAACTCCGCGTTGAAGAACAGCGCCAGCTCCGCCACCGTCATCCCGTGCGCCTGGGCGATCTCCCGGCGGCCGACGAACGTGGCGAACGCCGGGTCCAGCACCGGGCCCAGCGCCGCCCGCCCGGTCACCGGGTTCGGCCGGTCCAGCACGACGAGCCTCTTGCCCGCGAGCGCCGCCGCCTCCATGCAGTCGTACAGCGTCCAGATGTACGTGTAGAAGCGCGCACCCGCGTCCTGGATGTCGAAGACCACGGTGTCCACGCCCGACGCGGTGAAGATGTCCGCGAGGTCCTGCCCGCTCTTGAGGTACGTGTCGTAGACCGGCAGCCCGGTCGCCGGGTCGTCGTAACGGCCCTCGGAGCCGCCCGCCTGCGCGGTGCCCCGGAACCCGTGCTCGGGGCCGAACACCGCGGTCAGGTTCACCCGCTCGTCCGGGTGCATCACATCGACGATGTGCCGGACATCGGCGGTGATGCCGGTCGGGTTGGTGACGACCCCGACCTTCTCGCCCCGCAGCAGCCGGTAGCCGTCGGCCGCCAGCCGGTCGAAGCCGGTACGCACCCGGCCGCGCCCGTGCCCCGGGCCGCGTCCGGGGGCGGCGGAGGCGCTACCGGTGCCGGCCGCCGTCGCCGCGAGCGCTCCCATCGCGCCTCCCGCGGCCAGCACACCACGTCGGGTCAGGCTCATTCCGCTACCTCCATGATCGCGCCGACTGTCATGGCCACGCACGCTAGCGCGGGCCGGGGCCGCGCGGAACGACCTGGGCCGCGCCGATTCCCCGAGCCGCCCGCCGTGTCGCGCCCAGGCCCTTCCCGATCACATACCGACCGGTTAGTCTGCCGGTGCAGCCGGATCGGAGAGGCGGGATGACGATGGGTACGGTGCAGGGCGCCGGTGTGGTGGTCACGGGGGCCGGAGGCGGCATCGGAGCCGCTCTGGCCCGCAGGTTCGCCGCCGGAGGGGCGCGGGTCGTCGTCAACGACCTCGACCTCGCGCGGATCGAACCGCTCGCGAAGGAGATCGGCGGCATCGCCGTCGCCGGGGACGCCTCGGGGATCGTGGAGGAGGCCCGGGAGGCGCTGGACGGCACGGTCGACGTCTACTGCGCCAACGCCGGTCTGGCCTCGCCAGGGGACGTGTTCGCCGACGAGGAGGTCTGGGCCGCAGCCTGGGACGTCAATGTGATGGCCCACGTCCGCGCGGCCAGGGCCCTCCTGCCGGACTGGCTGGAGCGCGGCAGCGGGCGGTTCGTCACGACCGCGTCCGCCGCCGGGCTGCTGACGATGATCGGCGCCGCCCCCTACAGCGTCACCAAGCACGGGGCGGTGGCGTTCGCCGAGTGGCTCTCGCTCACCTACCGCCACCGCGGGATCAAGGTCCACGCGATCTGTCCGCAGGGCGTGCGCACCGACATGCTCACCGCCGCCGGTTCGGCCGGCGAGCTGGTCCTCGCCCCCGGCGCCATCGAGCCGGACGCCGTCGCCGACGCCCTCTTCGAGGCGATGGACGCCGACCGCTTCCTGGTCCTGCCGCACCCCGAGGTGGCCGGGTACTACCAGGCCCGCGCCGCCGATCCCGACCGGTGGATGCGAGGGATGAACCGGCTCCAGCAGCAGTGGGAGGAGGGGAGCGGAGCATGAGCGACCTCACCAGCCCCACCAGCCCCGCCAGGCGTGGAGCACGGTCGGGGCTG
>NZ_QWFA01000240.1 GCF_003501885.1 Streptomyces globisporus | reverse complement strand
GAGCAGTCTGGAGGGGGCGGGGGTGCCGGTGGTGGACAGTCTGGGGGAGGCGGTGGCGTTGGCGGAGACGTTTGCCGCGTAAGGGTTTTTTTTGGCCAGCGGTGCGGGGTGCGGTGGTGCGGGTCTTCGGGGCGCTGCCCCGGGCCCCGGTCCTCAAGCGCCGGACGGGCTGGACAGGCGCCCTGCGGGGCGGGGTGTGGCTGAGCTCAAAGATGTACTCAAGCGCCGGACGGGCTGGAAGGTGTGCCGGACGGGCTTGAGCGGAGCACCTTCAGGAACTCTCGCATCCATGCCGCGTGGTCCGGCCACGCTCTCGACGAGACCAGGGGGCCGTCCACCACCGCCTCCGTGTCCTGGAACGTCGCTCCCGCGCTCTGCATGTCCGGTTCCAGCGCCGGGTACGCCGTGACGGTGCGGCCGCTGAGGTTGCCGGTGGCGGCGGTGATCAGGGGGCCGTGGCAGATCTGGGCCACCGGGCGGTCCGCGGAGAAGAAGGCGCCGACGATCTTCCGCAGCTCGGCGTTGTTGCGGAGGTACTCGGGGGCCCGGCCGCCGGGGATCACCAGGGCGATGTAGGCCCCGGGGTCGACCTCGGCGAAGGACAGGTCGGCGGGCCAGGTGTAACCGGGCTTCTCCGTGTACGTGTCGAAGCCGGGCTCGAAGTCATGGACCACGAAGCGCAGCGTCTTGCGCTCGGGGGCCGCGATGTCGACCTCGTACCCCTCCTCCAGCAGTCGCTGGTACGGGTAGAGCACTTCGAGCGACTCGGCGGCGTCGCCGGTGACGATGAGGATCTTCTGCGGCATGGCGGACTCCTCGGGGGCGATCGGCCCCGGCGGGTCGGCTCGCGGTCTGCCGGTGGCCTGATTCGGGCGTTATCCACAGATTGCCCCGGTTCCCGGAGTTCGCCAAGGCGGCGCGGCGCACTGTCCAGAGTGTCAAAGTTCGGGGGGTTCTTTTGTACACAAGCAGCTCATGACGCGGTGGGGTGCGGGAGAGATAGCCTGGTGCCGTGATCAGCGCGATACGCCTCGGGGGCAGCGAAGCCCCCGGCCGCCGCCCGGAGTGCCACCGCACCCGGGCGATCCGCGATCTCCCGACTCCGGACCGGCCGTCAAAAATGGCCCATGTGGTCCCGGGGAACTCCCGAAGCGGCATAGCGTCGACCCAGACCGGAAACCTCGCGTCGTGGCGGTACGTCGCTTTTCTCACCTACGTCACGCAACGGCGCGCGACAGGAGCCAGAGGACATGCAGACCAAGCTGGACGAAGCCAAGGCCGAGCTGCTCGCAGGGGCCGCCAAGGTAGCTGACAACGGTCCGGGCGGTGGTGTCGGTGGCCCGGGAGGTGCCCCCCGGGCGCGGGTCTCCGCCGCCGGGGCCGACGCGGCCGCCTCCGCCGGTCAGGACACGGTGCTCGCCTACCTCCAGCGCTACTACCTGCACACGGCTCCGGAAGACCTCAGCGGCCGTGACCCGGTCGACATCTTCGGTGCGGCCGCCTCGCACTACCGGCTCGCCGAGAACCGTCCCCAGGGCACCGCGAACGTCCGGGTGCACACCCCGACCGTCGAGGAGAACGGCTGGGCCTGCAGCCACTCCGTCGTCGAGGTCGTCACCGACGACATGCCCTTCCTCGTGGACTCCGTCACCAACGAGCTGTCCCGGCAGGACCGCGGCATCCACCTCGTGATCCACCCGCAGGTCACCGTCCGCCGCGATGTCACCGGCAAGCTCATCGAGGTCCTCTCCGGCGGTCCCGGCATCCCGAAGGCGGCCAAGAGCGGCCAGGGCGGCAAGAGCGCCAAGGACGGGAAGAGCGAGCTGCCGCACGACGCGCTCGTCGAGTCCTGGATCCACGTCGAGATCGACCGTGAGACCGACCGCGCCGACCTCCAGCAGATCACCGCCGACCTGCTGCGCGTCCTGTCCGACGTGCGGGAGACCGTCGAGGACTGGGGGAAGATGCGCGACGCCGCCCTCCGGATCGCCGACGACCTGCCGGGCGAGCCGCTCGACGACCTCGCCGACGAGGAGGTCGAGGAGGCCCGCGAGCTGCTGCGCTGGCTGGCAGCCGACCACTTCACCTTCCTCGGCTACCGCGAGTACGAGCTGAAGGACAGCGACGCGCTGGCCGCCGTCCCCGGCACCGGGCTGGGCATCCTGCGCTCCGACCCGCAGCACAGCGAGGACGAGGCCCACCCGGTCAGCCCGTCCTTCGACCGGCTCCCCGCCGACGTCCGCGCCAAGGCCCGCGAGCACAAGCTCCTCGTCCTGACGAAGGCCAACAGCCGGGCCACCGTGCACCGTCCCAGCTACCTCGACTACGTCGGCGTGAAGAAGTTCGACGCCAAGGGCAACGTCGTCGGCGAGCGCCGCTTCCTCGGCCTCTTCTCCTCCGCCGCGTACACCGAGTCCGTGCGCCGGGTGCCCGTCATCCGCCGCAAGGTCGCCGAGGTCGTCGAGGGCGCCGGCTTCTCGTACAACAGCCACGACGGGCGCGACCTGCTTCAGATCCTGGAGACCTACCCGCGCGACGAGCTGTTCCAGACGCCCGTCGACCAGCTCCGCGCCATCGCGACCTCCGTCCTCTACCTCCAGGAGCGCCGCCGGCTGCGGCTCTACCTGCGTCAGGACGAGTACGGGCGCTACTACTCGGCGATCGTCTACCTGCCGCGCGACCGCTACACCACCGCCGTGCGCCTGCGGCTGATCGACATCCTCAAGGAGGAGCTCGGCGGCACCAGCGTCGACTTCACCGCCTGGAACACCGAGTCGATCCTCTCCCGGCTGCACTTCGTCATCCGGGTCCCCGCCGGCACCGAGCTGCCGCACCTCACCGACGCCGACGCCGACCGCATCGAGGCCCGCCTCGTCGAGGCCGCCCGCTCCTGGGCCGACGGCTTCGGAGAAGCCCTCAACGCCGAGCTGGGCGAGGAGCGCGCCGCCGAACTCCAGCGCCAGTACGGCCACTCGTTCCCCGAGGGGTACAAGGCCGACCACTCGCCGCGCGCCGCCGTCTCCGACCTGGTCCACCTCGAGACCCTCCGGGAGACTGAGAAGGACTTCGCCCTCAGCCTGTACGAGCCCGTCGGCGCGGGCCCCGGTGAGCGCCGCTTCAAGATCTACCGGACCGGTGAGCAGGTCTCCCTCTCCGCCGTCCTCCCGGCCCTCCAGCAGCTCGGTGTCGAGGTCGTCGACGAGCGGCCGTACGAGCTGCGCTGCGCGGACCGCACTCACGCCTGGATCTACGACTTCGGGCTGCGGATGCCTCTGGTCAACGGCAACGGCAACTACCTCGCCGACGACGCCCGCGCCCGCTTCCAGGAGGCCTTCGCCGCCGTCTGGAAGGGCGAGGCGGAGAACGACGGCTTCAACGCGCTGGTCCTCGGCGCCGGGCTGAACTGGCGCCAGGCCATGGTGCTGCGCGCCTACGCGAAGTACCTGCGGCAGGCCGGATCCCCCTTCAGCCAGGACTACATGGAGTCCACGCTCCGCAACAACGTCCACACCACCCGGCTGCTCGTCTCGCTCTTCGAGGCGCGGATGTCGCCCGGCAGGCAGAGCGCCGGTACCGAGCTGACCGACGGCCTCCTGGAGGAGCTGGACGGGGCCCTGGACCAGGTCGCCTCGCTCGACGAGGACCGGATCCTGCGGTCCTTCCTCACCGTCATCAAGGCCACCCTGCGTACCAACTTCTTCCAGCACACGGAGGACGGCACGCCGCACTCCTACGTCTCGATGAAGTTCGACCCGCAGGCCATCCCGGACCTGCCCGCGCCCCGGCCGGCGTACGAGATCTGGGTCTACTCGCCGCGCGTCGAGGGCGTCCACCTGCGCTTCGGCAAGGTCGCCCGCGGTGGGCTGCGCTGGTCGGACCGGCGCGAGGACTTCCGTACGGAGATCCTCGGACTGGTCAAGGCGCAGATGGTGAAGAACACCGTCATCGTGCCCGTCGGCGCCAAGGGCGGCTTCGTCGCCAAGCAGCTCCCGGACCCGTCCGTGGACCGCGACGCCTGGTTCGCCGAGGGCATCGCCGCCTACCGCACGTTCATCTCCGCGCTGCTCGACATCACCGACAACATGGTCGCCGGCGAGGTCGTGCCGCCCACCGACGTCGTCCGCCACGACGAGGACGACACCTACCTCGTCGTCGCCGCCGACAAGGGCACCGCGAGCTTCTCCGACATCGCCAACGAGGTCGCCGTCGCCTACAACTTCTGGCTCGGCGACGCGTTCGCCTCCGGCGGTTCGGCCGGCTACGACCACAAGGGCATGGGCATCACCGCCCGGGGCGCCTGGGAGTCCGTCAAGCGGCACTTCCGGGAGCTGGGCCACGACACCCAGACCGAGGACTTCACCGTCGTCGGCGTCGGCGACATGTCCGGCGACGTCTTCGGTAACGGCATGCTGCTCTCCGAGCACATCCGCCTGGTCGCCGCCTTCGACCACCGGCACATCTTCATCGACCCGAACCCGGACGCCGCCACCTCGTACGCCGAGCGGCGCCGCCTGTTCGACCTGCCGCGCAGCTCCTGGGCCGACTACAACACCGACCTGCTCTCCGCGGGCGGCGGCATCCACCCGCGCAGCGCCAAGTCCATCCCGCTCAACGCGCACATCCGCGAAGCGCTCGGCATCGACGCGTCGGTGAGCAAGATGACGCCCGCCGACCTGATGAAGACCATCCTCAAGGCCCCCGTCGACCTGGTGTGGAACGGTGGCATCGGCACGTACATCAAGGCCGTCTCCGAGTCGAACGCCGACGTCGGTGACAAGGCCAACGACGCGATCCGCGTCAACGGCGAGGACCTGCGGGCCAAGGTCGTCGGCGAGGGCGGCAACCTCGGCGCCACCCAGCTCGGCCGGATCGAGTTCGCCCGCAACGGCGGCCGGATCAACACCGACGCGATCGACAACAGCGCCGGCGTGGACACCTCCGACCACGAGGTGAACATCAAGATCCTGCTCAACGGTCTCGTCCGGGACGGCGACATGACGGTCAAGCAGCGCAACAAGCTGCTCGCCGACATGACCGACGAGGTCGGCGCGCTCGTCCTGCGCAACAACTACGCGCAGAACGTCGCCCTCTCCAACGCCTCCGCGCAGGCGCCCTCGCTGCTCCACGCCCAGCAGCGCTTCATGCGGCGGCTGGAGCGCGACGGTGCGCTGGACCGGGCGCTGGAGTTCCTGCCCGCCGACCGGCACATCCGGGAGCTGCTCAGCAACGAGAAGGGGCTGAGCCAGCCCGAGCTGGCCGTTCTGCTCGCCTACACGAAGATCACGACGGCGGACGAGCTGATCTCCACCGTCCTGCCGGACGACCCGCACCTGCAGAAGCTGGTGCACGCCTACTTCCCGAGCGCGCTGCGCGAGCGGTTCCCCGAGGCGGTCGACGGGCACGCGCTGCGGCGCGAGATCATCACGACGGTCCTGGTCAACGACACGGTGAACACCGCCGGTTCGACCTTCCTGCACCGGCTGCGGGAGGAGACCGGGGCGTCGATCGAGGAGATCGTCCGGGCCCAGTTCACCGCCCGCGAGATCTTCGGTCTGTCGCAGGTGTGGGACGCGGTCGAGGAGCTCGACAACAAGGTCGCGGCCGACGTCCAGACCCGGATCCGGCTGCACTCGCGGCGGCTGGTCGAGCGCGGTTCGCGCTGGCTGCTGGGCAACCGGCCGCAGCCCGTCGCCATCGCGGAGACCATCGACCTGTTCCGGGACGGCGTCGAGCAGGTCTGGAACGAACTGCCCAAGCTGGTCCGGGGCGCCGACCTGGACTGGTACCACTCGATCCTCGACGAGCTCACGGCCGCGGGAGTACCGGACGAGCTGGCGGTCCGGGTGGCCGGATTCTCCTCCGCCTTCCCGGCGCTGGACATCGTGGCCATCGCCGACCGTACGGGCAAGGAGCCGCTGGAGGTCGCCGAGGTCTACTACGACCTCGCGGACCGGTTGCGGATCACGCAGCTCATGGACCGGATCATCGAGCTGCCGCGGGCCGACCGCTGGCAGTCCATGGCCCGCGCGTCCATTCGCGAGGACCTGTACGCGGCGCACGCGGCGCTCACGTCGGACGTGCTGAGCGTGGGGAACGGGTCCTCGACGCCGGAGGAGCGGTTCCGGGCGTGGGAGGAGAAGAACGCGGCGATCCTGGCTCGGTCGCGGTCGACGCTGGAGGAGATCCAGGGGTCGGATGCGTTCGATCTGGCGAATCTGTCGGTGGCCATGCGGACGATGCGGACGTTGTTGCGTACGCACGCGTAGGGGTTGTTCGTTGTACGTCCGAGGGGCCGGCACCTGGTGGGTGCCGGCCCCTCGGCGTGGGGGGTGTGTCCTCAAGCGCCGGACGGGCTGGAAAGATGCCCTCAATCGCCGGGCGGGCCGAGGGTGGCCGGGTCGGCTGGAAGTGGCCGGACGGGGTCGGTTACTTGCGCTTGGTGAAGGCCTCGTAGGCCTTCACCACCTCCTTGGCCGGGCCGTCCATCCTCAGCGTGCCCGCCTCCAGCCACAGTGCGCGGTCGCAGGTCTCGGTGATCGACTTGTTGCTGTGGCTGACCAGGAAGACCGTGCCCGCCTCCGCGCGCAGTTCCTTGATGCGGTCCTTGCTGCGGCGCTGGAACTTCGCGTCGCCCGTGGACAGGGCCTCGTCGATCAGGAGGACGTCGTGGCTCTTGGCGGCCGCGATGGAGAAGCGGAGACGGGCGCCCATGCCGGAGGAGTACGTACGCATCGGCAGCGTGATGAAGTCGCCCTTCTCGTTGATGCCGGAGAAGTCGACGATCTCGTCGTAGCGTGCGCGGATCTGCTCGCGCGTCATGCCCATCGCCAGCCCGCCCAGCACCACGTTGCGCTCGCCGGTCAGGTCGCCCATCAGCGCCGCGTTCACGCCGAGCAGCGACGGCTGGCCCTGGGTGTGGACCTTGCCCCGGGTCGGCGGGAGCAGGCCCGCGACCGCCTTCAGCAGGGTCGACTTGCCCGAGCCGTTGGAGCCGATCAGGCCGATCGCCTCGCCCTTGTACGCGGCGAAGCTGACCCCCTTCACGGCGTGCACCTGGCGTGCGCCGGGGTTGCGGCGACGCGAGGTGAGCCGGCTGAGCGCCGAGGTCGCGCTGCCCCTGCCCGTACGCGCGCCGTGGACCGTGTACGTGATGTGGACGTCGTCGACGACGACCGTCGGGACCCGGTGGTACCCGGTGGTGTTCCTGTTGTCAGCCACGTCCGTACGTCTCCTCGGCCTTCCAGAAGTACACGAATCCCGCCACCCCGCACAGCAGCGCCCAGCCGGCCGCTGCCGCCCAGGCCAGAGGCGGCAGCTGCTCCCACGTGTAGCTGTCGATGAGCGCGTACCGCATGAGGTTGATGAAGAGCGCCGCCGGGTTGTACTCCAGCACCAGCAGCACCGCCCGCGGCACCCGGTCGCCGGCCAGCAGGTGGTCCAGGCTCCACATCACGCCGGACGAGTACATCCAGGTGCGCAGCACGAACGGGGTCAGCTGGGCGATGTCGGGGGTCTTCGCCGTCAGGCGGGCCATGGCCATCGACAGGCCGGTGTTGAACAGCGCCTGGAGCGCCAGCGCCGGGACGGCCAGCAGCCAGGTCGGGCGCGGGTACTGGCCGAACGCCAGCAGGATCAGGGTCAGCGCGCCCAGCGAGAACAGCAGTTGCTGGAGCTGCTGGAGGGCCAGCGCCACCGGCAGCGAGGCGCGCGGGAAGTGCAGGGCCCGCACCAGGCCGATGTTGCCGCTGATCGCCCGCGTGCCCGCGGTGATCGAGCTGCTGGTGAACGTCCAGATGAAGACCCCGGTGACCAGGAACGGGACGAAGTCCTCCACCCCGTGCTTGGTGTTCATCAGGACGCCGAAGATGAAGTAGTAGACCGTCGCGTTCAGCAGCGGCGTCATGATCTGCCAGATCTGGCCGAGCTTCGCCTGGCTGTACTGGGCCGTCAGCTTGGCCGTCGCGAACGCCGTGATGAAGTGCCGGCGTCCCCAGAGCTGCTGGACGTACTGGGGCAGCGACGGCCGGGCGCCGCTGACCTTCAGGCCGTGCCGGGCGGCCAGGGCCGCCAGCTCGCCGGGGGCGTAGGTGGGGACGGCGGTGGCCGGGGCGCCCTCGGAGGGGGCGGTCACCGGGGG
>NZ_QWFA01000024.1 GCF_003501885.1 Streptomyces globisporus | reverse complement strand
ACCAGCATGAGCGCCCCCGGCCCCGCCCGCCTCCGCGCCCCGGTCACCGCCTCAGGACGCGGCCCCGCTGTCGTCCGCCACGGACACCCAGCGGCCGTCGGTCGTGTCGTAGTCGAGCACGGAGTGCCCGCGTACCCCGCTCGTACGGAACGGCCGCCCGCCGTCGTCGATGCGTACCGTGCCGGACCGGCCGTCGCTGCTCCATCTCAGCTCCGCGACCCAGGAGCAGTCGCAGCCGACCGTACGGCCGGTGATCAGGAAGACCTCGGGATCGGTGACCGAGACGCGGTACGGGAAGGCGACCGCCTCGATGGGCTCGCCCGAGTCGTTGCCCGCGACCGGGCGGGCCACGGGGCGGGAGGCGTCGAGATCCACGTCGAACATCCTCGGGGTGAGGGACCCGCCGCAGCCGGAGCTCATCCGGTAGACCCGGCCCGGGGCCGGTGAGCCGCGCTCGACCACCCTGATCCGCAGGGATTGCAGGACCACGGCCCGGTCGTCCCGGCCCTGCAGGGTGATCCGGACGCCGGTCTCGCCCGCGTGCACCGCGCCGAGCGCCCCCGCCCAGGAGGCCGCGTCGGCCTCCACCGGGGGCGGTGGGACGGCGGCGGGCGCCCGGTCGAGGAGGTAGGCGTGGTCGCAGCCGTTCTTCCAGACGTGGTCGTCACCGGTCCAGGTGAACGGCACCCGCCCGGCTGCCGGGCCGGACGAGGGTCCGGAAGGCCGGGGGACGCTCTCGTTGCGAGGCCCGACCCCTGATGACGCGGTCGGCGAAGGGCTGCCCGACGGTGACGTCCGCGGGGACCCGCTCGCCGTACCCTGCGGCTTCTCGGGGGTGGGGGAGCCGGAAGAGGGGGACCCCGGGGCGTCCACCGGAGGCCCACCCGGGACGTGGGCGACTGACGGGCGCCCGCCGGGACCCGAGGACCACGGCCGCCCGAAGGCCGCGACCAGGGCGAGGACGAGGACCGCCGCGGCGAGGACGCCGAGCCCTTGCCCGTACCGGCGTGCGCGAGGTGACCGGAGCGCCGGCATCCGGGAGGCGAGGCGGCCGACCGTGTCCGACGGCCCGGACCCGGAGCCGGGCGACGGTCTCGCGTGTGGTGTCTGCGCGCCGGGCGGCCCGGCCAGGCCTCGGGGCGCCGGCCCACCCACAGCGCCTTCCGGCGGCCCTGAGCGGGCCTCGGGGGCGAAGGGCCCGGCCAGGGCCCCGGGCGCCGACTGTCCCGCCGCGCCTTCCGGCGACGGCTCCGCCGCGCCTTCCGGCGACTGTCCGGCCGCCGCCTGCTCCGTCGCCCCCGCGGCCTCCGCCACCCCCTGCCGGTCGAGGCGTTCGCCGTCCGCCAGGAGCCACAGGCGGTGCAGCGCCTCGCGTTCCTCGGCCGGTGCGCCGCACAGCCGGGCCAGCCGCTCCACCGGGGCGAACTCCGCGGGCACCGTCCGCCCCGTGCAGTACCGGTGCAGCGTCGAGCCGCTGACCCCGATGCGGCGGGCCAGCGACGCGTACGTCCGGCCCGACCCCTCCCGCAGCCCGCTCAGCCGCTCCGCCAGCACCGCCCGTGCGGCCCCCTCGGCGTCACCCGACACGCTCGACCTCCCCTGCCGCCGTTCCAGGGCGTTCCAGCCCTCCGGGAACACCCACGTCACCAGGGGTGGGACGGTTCCAGCCCGGCCGGAAGCCGTGTCACGCTTGTCCGGATCCGGGGCGGCGGCCCAGGCTGGTGCCCGTTCCACAACGCCGCCGTACGGACCCCGACGGGCTCCGTACGCCTCGGCGCGACGCCGTACGGACGACCGAACGGCCGCACGCGGGAACGCACCACCTGACCGCACCATCCGAAACGGGGAACCTCACCATGCGCGACCTCCGTAACGCCCTCCTGACCGTCATGGCCACGGGCCTGGCCGTCACCGCTCTGGCCCAGGTGCCCGCCGCCGCGGCCCCGGCCCCCGCTCCCGTCCAGCCGAAGTTCCTGAGCGCGAGCCAGCTGCCCGCCTCCCACACCCCCTGGACGGCCGGTCCGGTGCGCAAGGGCGTGCCGGCGGAGGGGTCGGTGTGCACCACCGGGATCGCCCCGGCGGCCGGCAGCCGTCACCGGGACTTCCGCACCGAGCTCGACACCAACGCCCGCCAGACCATCACGGTCGCCGCCACCACCGCCCAGGCCAAGAAGCTCGCCGCCGACCTGCGGAGCGCCCTGGAGACCTGCCTCGACCGGCTGAAGGAGCAGGACCCCGGCCTGGAGGGGGAGGCGTTCTACCACGGCAGGATCAATGTCGAGGAAGGCGCGCACGTCTACAGCATCGACACGTCCTACCCGGAGGTCGGTTCCACCGACATCGGGCTGTTCTCCGTGGGCCGCGACGGCCGGGCCGTCACCGTCGTCGAGTGGGGGCAGCTGGGCGAACTGGACGGCGCTCCGCTGGAGGGATTCAAGAAGACCACCCGCACCGCCGTCGCCAAGCTGTACTGATCCCGCCGCCGCGACCGGCCGCCACAGGGGAGTGGCCGGTCGCGGAGGTGCGGGGTACCCCGGGGCGGGAGCATGCTGGCTGTGTGACCCGGCACGATACGCCCCGGTCTTCCCCGCCCGCCGGACACGGGACCGTCGCCGGGGCGGCCGACGCTGGCCGTGTGCCCGACGAGCTCTCCCTCGTCCTCGCCCAGGCCCTCGTCAGCGCCGTCGAGTCGAGCGACGGCTACGCGGGCGGTGTCTACCTGCGCAGCCGGACGCCCGGACTTCTCCGGCTCGCGGTGCTCGCCGGACTGCCGGGCCCGCTGTTCCGGCCCTGGTGGCGGATGCATGTGAACCGCCCCTTCCCGGTGTCCGAGGCCTACCGCTCGGGGCGGCCCGTACTGCTCTCCGACGCGGAGGAGGCCATGCGCCGCTTCCCGCAGCTGATGGCCGGGCTGCCGTTCCCGTTCGGTTCGCTGTGGGTGCCGATCACCGGGCCCCGGGGGAGCATGGGCGTCCTGGCGGTCCTGCGGGCCTCCACGCCGGGGCGGCCCGTCGCCCCCGCCGACGGCGAACGGCTCCACGGCCTGGGCCGTCGACTCGGCGCCGCGCTCACCGATCTGGAGCGGCGGGGTGTCGACTGCGTATGGGAGACCGAGCCGGTCCCCGTGCAACTGCCCGCCGCGACCACGCCCCCCGTGCGCGTCGGCCGCTTCGACTGGGACCTGCACTCCGGGCAGGTCGCCGCCGACGACGAACTCTGCGCGATCCTCGGCTTCGAGCCCGACGCCTTCCCGGGCACCGTCGACGCGCTCGCAGAACGGCTGGTCCCCGAGGACGTGTACGGGCTGTGGGCCCTGGCCCGGCAGACGGTGGAGTCCGCCGAACCCGTCGTCCGCCGGATGCGGCTGCGCGGCCCCGACGGCCGGTCCCATCTGCTGGAGCTGTCCGGCCGCTGGACGCACCCGGACGGCGATGTGTCCGCCAGCCATCTGACCGGCTTCCTGGTCGACCTCGGTGCGGGACCCGTCGTACCGGAGGCCGCCGACCGGCTGCCCCGGGGAATCCTCTCCCTGGACCGGCTGGGCCGGATCACGTACGCCAACGGCCTCGCCGAGGAACTGCTCGGCCACTCCCGTACGGAGCTGGTGGGCCATCCGGTGTGGCAGGCCCTGCCGTGGTTCGGGCACGAGGCCTACGAGGACCACTACCGGGCCGCCCTGATCGCCGACGAGCCCGTCCACTTCCTCGCCCGGCGCCCGCCCGCGCTCTGGCTGTCGGTGTCCCTGTACCCGGGGCATGACGGGGTGAGCGTCGTCCTCCAGGCGACCGATCAGCCGGCCTACGCCCCCGGCTCCGTCACCGCGCCGGGTCTGGGCATCGGCTCGACCGCCGACCGTTCCTCCGCGCTGTACCGGCCGGTGGCCCTCGCCATCGCGCTGACCGAGGCGGTCACGGCCCGTCAGGTCTCCTCGGTGGTCACGGACGAGCTGCTGCCCGCCTTCGGCGGCCGTCAGCTCGCGATCTATCTGCTGAACGAACGCCATCTCCATCTGGCCTGGGAGACGGGGTTCCCCAAGGGCTTCCTCGACCGCTTCGACGGGGTCGGGCTCGACGTCAGCATCCCCGGGGTGGAGACCCTCACCACGGGGCGCCCGATCTTCTTCGAGTCCATGCAGCGCCTGGCCGAGGCCTATCCGGGCATCCCGATCGACACGGACGTCGGGGCGCGGGCGTTCCTGCCGCTCATCGCCTCGGGCCGGCCGGTCGGCTCCTGCATTCTCGGCTTCGACCGGCCGCGCGGCTTCAGCCCGGAGGAGCGTACGGTCCTGACGGCCCTGGCCGGGCTGATCGCGCAGGCCCTGCAGCGCGCCCAGCGCTACGACAGCGAGTCGGCGCTCGCCCGCGGGCTCCAGGACGCCCTGCTGCCGCACCGGCTGCCCGAGGCGGACGGGGTGGACACGCTGGGCCGCTACCTCTCCGGCACCCAGGGCATGGACGTGGGCGGCGACTGGTACGACGTCATCGAGACCGGTCACGAACTCGCCCTGGTCATCGGGGACGTTCAGGGACACGGCGTCTCCGCCGCCGCGACGATGGGGCAACTGCGCAGTGCGGTGCGGGCGTTCGCGCTGAGCAAGCACGATCCGCAGGAGGTGATGAGCGGCACGAACCGGCTGCTCATCGACCTCGACCCGGGCCAGTTCGCGAGCTGCTGCTACGTCGCCCTCGACCCGGCGACCGGCGTGGCCCGTGCCGTACGGGCGGGCCATCCGCAGCCCGTGCTGCGGCGGCCCGACGGCCGGACGGAGGTGCTGGACCTGCCCGGCGGCATCGTGCTCGGGATCGACGGGGACGCGGCTTACCCGGTCACGGAGATGCGGCTCGAACCGGGGGCGATGCTGGCCCTGTTCACGGACGGGCTGATCGAGCGCCCGGGGACGGACATCGACGAGGGCATCGAGCGCTTGCGCGCCACCGTCGAACGCATCGGCGCGGTCCCCCTGGCCGAGACGGCCGACCAGGTCATCGGAGAGGCGAGAGCGGCCACCGACCGCCCCGACGACATCGCGCTCCTGCTCGCCGCCCGCTGGGCCGAGGTCTCTCGGCCCCGCCGGCCCCGGACGGCGCAGGAGCCCGGGCCCGACCTGTGGCGCACGTTCAGGAGGCCGGACCCGGGGCGTACGACGGGTGCCCCGGATCCGGCCTCCTAGGGCCTGGAATACGTTCTGCCGGTCAGGCGCCGGAGGCGTCCAGCATGCCCTCGCGCTCCACGACCTTGATCCGCTCACGGCCCTGGGCCGCACCGAGCGCCAGCTCGTGGGCGTCCAGCTTGTGCCAGCCCTCCCAGGTCGTGTAGCGGACGCCCCGGTCCTCCAGGAACGCCTCGACGGCCTCCGGAGCGGGCGTGGCCGGCTCGGGCAGACGGCCGGCGGCACGGTCCTCCAGGACGCAGGCGACGGTCTCGTTGGCGTCGCCCTTGGTGTGTCCGATCAGACCGATCGGTCCGCGCTTGATCCAGCCGGTGACGTAGACCGAGGCCATGTGCTCGTCGCCGGCGATGACGCGGCCCGCCTCGTGCGGGACGGTGCCGGAGGTGACGTCGAAGGGGAGCTTGGGCAGCTCCTCGGAGTAGTAGCCGACGGCACGGTAGACGCTCTGCATGTCCCAGTCGGTGAACTGGCCGGTGCCCCGGACGTTGCCGGTGCCGTCCAGCTCGGTGCGCTCGGTGCGCAGCGCGGTGACCTTGCCGTCCTCGCCGAGGATCTCGACCGGGGACTCGAAGAAGTGCAGGAACAGCTTGTGCGGGCGGTCGCCGATGTCGCGGATCGCCCAGTTCTCCAGGGTCTGCGCGACCATGTTGGCCTGCTTGTTCTCGCGGCGGGTCGCGATGGAGCCCTCGTCGTACTCGATGTCCTCGGGGTTGACGATGACCTCGATGTTGGGGGAGTGGTCCAGCTCCCGCAGCTCCATCGGGCTGAACTTGGCCTGCGCCGGGCCACGCCGCCCGAACACATGCACCTCCAGCGCCTTGTTCTGCTTGAGGCCCTGGTAGACGTTGTCCGGGATCTCGGTGGGCAGCAGCTCGTCGGCCGTCTTGGCCAGGACCCGGGCCACGTCCAGGGCCACGTTCCCGACGCCGAGCACGGCGACCTTCTCCGCGGTGAGCGGCCAGGTGCGCGGGACCTCGGGGTGCCCGTCGTACCAGGAGACGAACTCGGCCGCGCCGTAGGAGCCGTCCAGCTCGATGCCGGGGATGTCGAGCGCACGGTCGGCCTCGGCGCCGGTGGAGAAGATCACCGCGTCGTAGAACGACCGCAGGTCGTCCAGGCCGATGTCGTGCGGGTAGCTGACGTTCCCGAAGAGCCGGATCTGGGGCTTGTCCAGCACTTGGTGCAGGGCCTTCACGATGCCCTTGATCCGCGGGTGGTCGGGGGCCACGCCGTAGCGGATGAGGCCGAAGGGCGCGGGCATGCGCTCGAAGAGGTCGATGGAGACCCCCGGGTCCTGGCAGACCTCGGATTTGAGCAGCGCGTCCGCAGCGTAGATACCGGCGGGGCCGGCTCCGACAATGGCGACGCGGACGGGGCGTGTCATGGCGTGGTGATCCTTCGGGGCGGGCGAACGCGGGCAGGTACAGCGTACGTCGGAGGTAAGGGTTGGCTTACTAGTCTCCACCCCACACCGTAAGCGATCGCCGCGCGGACCCTTCGACCGGCCCCGCCTGGAGTGCCCGTTTAGCCCGTTTTGGTATTGCGAAATGGTCGATTTGGCCCCTATGGGACTCATGGTCAATAAAGGTCTTATCGGGGCCATCGAGGTATTTGCTTGGGCGCGATTTCGCCACCTCCGCGAGGAAGTGGTGAGCGTCACGTCCGAGAGGGCGGATGTCGAAGCGGACGTATCGGTTCCCTTCTGTGCGAAGAAAGTTGACGCCACGACGGCGCGCCCCGATCCGGGAATTCCGTTATTCGATCATGCGCGGAAAGGGGAATCCGGAATGCGGGGCTTGTTCCGTCCTGTGTTTCTCGCCTACGGTCACCGTCAATCCGGATGGAACGCCGAATCCTGCCGCCGTCCGGGAATCCGAAACCCACTCACGTACGGCAGGAGCGGGGGACCCAGGTAAGTCGCCGATCCGTAACCGGAATGGCTTGGGGTGAAGTCGCACGACCGTGCGGCCAGACATCTCCCGTCTGAACCCGACAGCTCACCTCGCAGGCGCCGGAGAGGAAATCCCCCATGCCCGCACAGGGTAAGCACCGTCGTCCCAAGTCCACCTCGCTCGGCCGCGGCCTCGCCGCCGTGACCACCGGTGGAGCCGTCCTCGCCCTCCCGGTGATCGGTGCGACCAGCGCCTTCGCCGCTCCCGCGCCCGCCGCTGCACCGCAGGCCGTGGCGCCCGCCACGGTGGTCGCCCAGGTGAATTCCGCCGCGAAGGCCGCCCCCGCCAAGCATTCCGTGGTGGCCGGCGAAACCCTTTCCAAGATCGCCCGCGAGCATTCCGTCAGCGGCGGCTGGAAGAAGCTGTACGAAGGCAACCGGAAGATCATCGGCTCGAATCCCGACCTCATTCACCCGGGTATCAAGCTGGTCATCGGGGCCAAGTCCGCCGCCTCGTCGGACGACAAGGCATCCAAGGCTTCCCCGTCGGCCGCGCGCGGTGCTTCGGCGGACCGCGCCGACCGTTCGGAGCGCATCGACGCCGCCCCCGTGGCAAAGGCCGCTCCGGCCGCCGAGAAGGAGGCCGTCACCTACACGAACGACCTCGACGGCTGGATCAAGGAGTCGTTGGCGATCATGGCCGAGCAGGGCATCCCCGGGACCTACGAGGGCATCCACCGCAACATCATGCGCGAGTCCTCCGGCAACCCGGCCGCCATCAACAACTGGGACTCCAACGCGGTCAAGGGCACCCCGTCCAAGGGTCTGCTCCAGGTCATCGACCCGACGTTCCAGGCCTACCACGTGCCCGGCACCTCGACCGACAGCTACGACCCGGTCGCCAACATCACGGCCGCGTGCAACTACGCCGCGGACCGCTACGGCTCGATCGACAACGTCTTCGGCGCCTACTGATCCCCGCGCGACCCAGCAGCATGAAGGGGCCCCGGACCGCACGGTCCGGGGCCCCTTCGGCGTGCCGGGGTGTCGCCGGGAAGTTACCCCCAAGTTTCTCGTGACTTACCACGCGAACGGCAGTAGAACCTGTTGCATTCTGCCGAGAGTGAGGGAGGTCACATGAACGACGCTTCCATGCAGGACGACGGAACCAAGGGTGTTTCGCGTCGAAGATTCATCACTGGAACAGGTTCTCTTCTAGGGGTCGCGGCGATCGTCGGGCACGCTCCGCGGGCGTGGGCGGGCGTCCGTGCGGCGGCGGCGCCGATCGGGTCCGGGGTCCATGTACCGGTCCTGGTGATCGGCACCGGATACGGCGGCTCCGTGGCCGCCCTCCGGCTCGCCGAGGCCGGCATGGACGTCCATATGGTCGAGATGGGCATGGCCTGGGACACCCCCGGCGCGGACGGCAAGATCTTCGCCAACACCACCAGGCCGGACGACCGCTCCTTCTGGCTGCGCACCCGGACCAAGCAGCCGCTGAGCAACTTCCTCGGCTTCCCCCTCGACAAGGACGTCAACCGCCACACCGGCATCCTCGACGCCGAGGAGTTCGGCGGCATCACGGTCTACCAGGGCCGGGGCGTCGGCGGCGGATCCCTGGTCAACGGCGGTATGGCCGTCACCCCGCGTCGGGAGAACTTCGGCGCGATCCTCCCGACGGTGAACGCCGCGGAGATGTACGGCACCTACTACCCGCGCGCCAACAGCGGGCTTGGCGTCACCACGATCGACCCCGCCTGGTTCGACAGCGTCGACTGCTACCAGTACGCCCGAGTCGGCCGAAAACACGCGCAGCGCTCCGGCTTCCCGTTCCTCTTCGTGCCGGCCGTCTACGACTGGGACTACATGAAGCGGGAGGCGGCAGGAGCCGTCCCGAAGTCAGCTCTGGACGGGGAGATCCTCTACGGCAACAACCATGGCAAGAAGTCGCTCCAGAAGACCTACATCGAACGGATCAGAGCCACAGGCCGCGTCACCATCTCCCCGCTGCACAAGGTCACCACCGTCACCCCGGCCCCGGGCGGCGGCTACACCGTGCTCATCGACCAGCTCGACACCGGCGGCCGGACCACCGTCACCAAGACCGTCACCACTGACAAGGTGTTCTTCGCCGCGGGCAGCGTCGGCACCAGCAAACTGCTCGTCGGCCTCAAGGCCACCGGCGCGCTGCCCCTCCTCAACGACGAGATCGGCAGGGGCTGGGGCGACAACGGCAACGTGATGTGCGGCCGGGCCAACCACCTCTGGGACCCGACCGGGAAGGTCCAGTCGTCCATCCCCACCGGCGGCATCGACAACTGGGACGCCGGGGGAGCGTTCGCCGAGATCGCTCCACTGCCCACCGGCATCGAGACGTGGGCGTCGTTCTACCTCTCCATCACCAAGAACCCCCACCGCGCCCGGTTCACCTGGAACGCGGCGGCGGGGAAGGCTGAACTGGACTGGCAGACGGCGTGGAAGCAGCCGTCCATCGACGCTGCGAAGACCATCTTCGACAAGATCAACAAGAAGGAGGGGACGATCTATCGAACGGACCTCTTCGGCACCTACAAGATCTGGGGCGACCACCTCACCTACCACCCGCTGGGCGGTGCGGTCCTGGACAAGGCCACCGACAACTACGGCCGGCTGCGCGGCTACTCCGGCCTGTACGTCATCGACGGGGCGCTGATCCCCGGCAACACCAGCGTCAACCCGTTCGTCACCATCACCGCGCTCGCCGAGCGCAACATCGAACGGATCATCGCGACCGATCTGTAGGCGGCCCGCGCAGACCGGGAGCCCACGGAGAGTCCGGGGCCGGGAGTGCCAACCCCGGCGGCCCCGGACTCCGTCAGTGACCGGGCAGAACGCACACCGCGTCGATCCCCAGGACATGGTTGAGCCGCCCGAACGCCAGCCACGATCCGATGCTCATCGTCAGCTCCACGATCTCCGCCTGGCTGTAGTGCGCGGTCATCCGCTGCCAGAAGGCGTCGTCCAGACCGTGGTGGTCGAGCGTGTACCGCTCGGCGTACTCCGCCGCGAGCCGGGTCCGCTCGTCGAAGGCCTCGGTCGTACGCCACCGGGTCACCGCCTCGGCGAACTCCTCCTCGACCTTCGCCCCGTCCCGCTCGGTCCGCCAGTCCAGACAGAACAGGCACCCGTTGATCTGCGCCACCCGCAGCCGGGCCGCCTCGAACTCCCGCAGCCCCAGCGTCGTGTGCTCGTAGACGGACATCGAGAACGTGGCGGCGGCCGTGCCGATGCCGGGGACCATCTCCCCCCACACGTAACCGATGGGTTCCTGGCCCTCCGGAACATCGATGATCATGCCGGTCTCCTTCCCAGCCTGCCGACCGCAGGCCGCAGTGGAACGTCGAGTGCGTCGTACAGCCCCGGCTTCGCGTCCGCCAGCCAGTCGATCGCCGAGACGAGCCGCCCGACCGCGGTGGCGTTCCCGCCCGCCGACCGGTTCTCGCCCTCGTCCGAGGCCTCGACCGTCACCTCGATACGGGGCCGCCCCTCGATCACCACCCGGTGCGCGCCCACCCCGTCGGGCGGGGACGGCCAGTGAGGGGCGCACGAGGCGTGGATCCGGGTGATGTGCTCGATGACGATGCGGGGCTCGCCGCCCACGATGCCCTGTACCTCGAAGCGCACGGCGCCCTGGGTGCCCCGGGCGAACGCGCCCATCGTGCGGGTGTGGACCTCGCCCTCCAGGGCCCGGCGGTCCAGCGTCTCGCGGATCTCGTCGAGTTCGACGCCCAGCGCCCGCGCCATCAGACGTATCTGACCGCCCCACACCATCGTCGGAACGCCCTCCGCCAGCATCAGCGGCTGGTAGTCCATCGGGTGCCCCATCCCGATCAGATGGCGTACCGAGTCCTCCTGCTCGTACGTGGAGTAGTCGAAGATCTCCTGGCAGCGGATGGCGTCCACCTCGGTTCCGAGGCCGCTGATCAGCAGCGGCAGGACGTCGTTGCCCCAGCCGGGGTCGACACCGGAGACGAAGAGGGAGCCGCCGCCCTCGGCGACGGCCGCCAGGACCGGGTCCCGCAGTTCGGGCGGGGCGTTGCGCTGGTCGTAGAGCGGATACAGGGAGGGCGTGACGACCACCGCGCCGGCCCGGATCGCCCGGCCGACGTCGGTCAGGGCGTCATCGGGACGGATGTCGCCGGACGCCGCGTAGACCACCGCCCGGGGGCGGGCGGCCAGGACGGCGGCGATGTCGTCGGTGGCCGCGACCCCGAGCGTGCGCCCGAGACCGCCGAGTTCGCCCGCGTCGCGGCCGACCTTGGCGGGATCGTGCACGAGGACGGCGGCGAGTGTCAGTGCCGGATGGGCCTCGACGGCGCGGATCGCCGCGCGGCCGACGTTGCCGGTACCCCAGACAACCGTGGGAATCATGCGCGGAGGGTAGCTCCGGGGCCGTGCACTTCCCAGAGCCGTGCACCACCGAATCCCCCGGGGGAAAAAGGGGTTCCCGGGCCGGCGGGGGATCCGCCGGCCCGGGAACCGTGCAGGGGGTTCATCGCTTCGCGCGGGCGCCGTTCGGGGTGCCGGAGATCGTGAACTGCGAACCCGGCTCGATCAGCACATGGCCGTCGCGCGAGTCGGTGATCGTCACGTCGGTGAGCGTCGCGTTGCCGCGTGCGCCGCCCATCGCGAGGATGCCGGAGCCGTTGTTGGACTTCTCGATCCGCACGTTCTGGATCTTGACGTCCGGCATCAGGCCGCCGCCCGTCTTGAACTGGATGCCGTCGTAGGTGGAGTCGACGATGTCCGTGTCGCGGATCGTGACTCCGGGGATCGGCAGGTTCTGCGGGAAGAGGGTGATCGCACCGAACTCCTGGTCTTCGTTCCAGAAGGCTCCGCCGGTGCGGTACAGGCCGTTGTTGGCGATCAACGTCTGCCCGGAGAAGGGCAGCGGGTCGTGGTCGGTCGCCAGCATGATGGCCGGGTAGTTCATGGTGTCGGAGATCAGGTTGTTCTCGATCTTGTTGCCGTAACCGCCGTAGATCGCGATGCCGTTGGCGCGCCACGGGAGCTGGATGGTGTTGTTGCGGAAGCTGTTGTCGTGGCCGATGTCGACGGACTGGTCCTTGACGTACTTGCTGGACCAGACGGCGAGCGCGTCGTCGCCGGTGTTGCGGAACGACGAGTTGTAGACCGCGGAATTCCGGGTGCCGTTGGCGAAGTTGATGCCGTCCGCGTACGTGTTGCGGATCCGCATCCCGGTGAACTCGATGCCGTCGCCCGGGTTCCACAGCTCCTGGATGTTGTCGAAGTCGCGGCCGGCCCAGACGCCCACGTTGGCGTGCTCGATCCAGACGTTGCTGATCTTCGTGTCCTTGCCGAACCGGCCGTTGAGCGCGACGCCGCCCTCGTGGTTGCCGTCGCCGCCGCGGATCGTGCCCGAGCCGAAGATGGCGATGTCGGAGATTTGCGTGTTCTCGTCGATGTCGAAACCGAAGTTGCCCTCGTGCGGGTGGTTGATGCCGCCCGCCTCGTGCGGCGGGGTCAGCGTGTAGAGCTGGGAGTGCCACATGCCCGCGCCGCGGATCGTCACGTCCCGGATGCCGACCTGGTTCCACTGGCCCCGGTCGAGCGGGTCGTCGGTGAGGATCTTCTGTTCCTGGCGCCACTGGCCCGCCGGGATCCAGACGCAGTCGATCTCGCCGTTCTGGTTCGCCGTCACCGCGCGCTGGATCGCGGCCGTGTCGTCGAGACCGTCGTTCGCCACCGCGCCGTACGTCGTGATGGAGACACAGCCGGACGGCTGCGAGGAGGGCGCCGCCACCTGCTCCAGGTCGATCAGGTCGATGATGTGGAAGGCGGCGTTGTCGCTCGCGTCCCGCTGGAGGCGAAACTTCGTTCCCACCGGGTAGGTCTCGGTGAGCAGGGCGTGGGACTCGTCGAACAGCCGCCGCGCGTCGCCTCCCGGCGTGTTGGTGAGCCCCTCGGGGCTGTCGGTGTTCCCGTACAGCCAGCTGTGCTTGGAGGAGAGGTCGAGCTTGCGGACGAACTGGCCGTCGGCGTACAGGCTGATGGTCGCCTCACGGCCTCCGCCGCCCGGCGCGTCCGGGATGGAGTTGCGGACGACGATCGAGTTCGCCGGGGCGGTCGAGGTGAACTCCACGTACTCGCCCGTGGAGTTGAGCCGCACCGACTCGCGTCCTGAGGACTCGGTGGCGAAGTTGGTGTGCCCGAAGGTGCGTTCGGGGTCGGACTGGAGCAGCGTGCCCTCGTAGTCGGCCTTCTCCGCCTCCAGTTCGGTGTACGGGACGGCCGCGCCGCGTCCGACCACGATGGACCGGGCGAAGGTGTTGTTGGTCTCGCTGGTCTCCGCGACCAGGTTCGTGGCGTCCGCGGTGGCGGTCAGGGTCGCGCCGCCGCTCGCGGCCGTCCAGCTGCCGCCGACCGTGACGTTCGCGGTCGCGCCCGCGGCGATGGCCGGGGTGGTGCCGTTGAGCGTGGTGGAACCGACGGTCAGCCGGGTGACCGTGCCCGCGCTCACCGCGCTGGTGCCGCGGTTGTGCACGGCCACGGTGAAGGTGACCGCCGCGCCGACGGCCGGGTTGGCCGGGCTGGAGGTGATGGAGCGGACCTCCAGGTCGGGTCCGGGACTCTGGCCGACCACCAGCGGGGAGGCGGTGGTCCGGCTGTTGTTGGCGTCGTCCGACTCGACGACCGTGTCGGTCGGGTCCACCAGTGCCGAGACGGTGTACGACCCCTGCGGCCGCTTGCCGACCTCGACCGCGACCGGGGCCGAGGCCCCGGCCGCGAGGGGGCCGACCGGCGCGCTGCCCACGACCACGCCGCCGAGGCTCACGTTGACGGTGGTCGAGGGGGAGGCGGCCGAGCCGGCGTTGCGGACGGTCCCCGCGACGGTGATGTCGTCCGTCTCGGACGGTGACGACGGGCTCCAGGACAGTGCGCTCACGGTCAGGTCCGGGTTGGGCGCGGCCGTCCCGAACACCTGGATCTCGGCGACCTGGGCGCCGGGCGCCTCGGTGTTGGAGAAGAACTTCAGCTGGAGGTCGGCGGCCCGGCCGTCCACCGGGATGGTCACGGTGTTCTGGTTGGAGCCGGGGTTGAACACATAGCCGGCGCGGGCCCGCAGCGAGGTGAACGCCGTGCCGTCCTGTGTCCGGCCGAGCACCTGGATGTCCTGCGTCCGCGTCGCCCAGATCGGGTCCGGGTTGAGCTTGACGACCACGGAATCCAGGTCCGCGTCCGCGCCGAGCTTCACCGTCAGGTCGGCCGGGTGCCCGTTGGATTCCCAGTAGCTGTCGACCTTGCCGTCGTTGGAGTTCGAGGCCGGGTAGCCGCCGTGCGATCCGCTGGCGGTGACGGTCTTGCCCCGCGCGAGGTCCGTGGCCTCAGCCGCGCTCGCGGTGACGGGCAGGAGCCCGGCGGAGATCAGTCCGGCTGTCAGCAGTCCGGCGACCGTCCGTCCGATGAGTCGCTTCCATCTCATGATGTCCTCTGCTTCCACAGCATTTGAGTCCACAAGTCAATCTTTTGCGGTCAGAGATTCACAGATTTCTGCGCTGTTTCGGATTTGTCAACGGTCCTCGCATGGTCATGTCATTCAGGTGCGCACCGTGACGCAGCATCAGGCGTGCTCCTGTGCAGGCCTGTTCAGCCCGCCGTCACGCCCCGGACCAGCAGCAGCGCCAGATCCATCGCCGCCACGGCCACCGCTCCGGCCAGTGCCGCCTTGCGCCACCGGCGACCGAGCGCCGGGCCCACGAGCGCCGCCGCCCCGGCCAGGACGAGCGCCGCCGCACCGCCGGGGCCCACCGGTCCCGGCGGCCCGAGCGCCAGCACCGCCGTCGCGCCGAGGAGCGGCAGCGGCAGCAGCAGCCGGGTCCCCGTGTCGCCCAGTCGGTGCGGCAGGCCACGGATGCCGGCCGCCCGGTCCTCCGCGATGTCCGGGAGCGTGTCGGCCAGATGTGCCGCGAACCCGAGCAGGGCCCCGGCCGCCACCGTCCACCACCGGGGCGCCGGCCCGCCGGGCAGGGAGAGGGCTACGGCGGCGGGCAGCGCGCCGAACCCTGCCACGTACGGCAGCCAGGACAGGGCGGTCGCCTTGAGCCGCAGGTTGTAGAGCCAGGCGGCCGCGACCGCGGCGAGGTGCACCGTACCGGCGAGGGCCCCGCAGGCCAGCGAGAGCGGTACGCACAAGGCGAGCGCGACCGCCGCCGCCGCCCACACCGCACCCGCCCCGACCGTGCCGTCGGCCGCGGGCTTCCCCCGGCGGCCCGCCCGGGCGTCACGCCGCGCGTCGTACGCGTCGTTGCACCAGCCCACCGAGAGCTGGCCGGCCAGCACGGCCGCCGTGACCAGCGCGGAACGGGGGCCGAGGCCGGAGCCGAGGGCGAGGGCGCAGGCGAGCGCGGTCACCGCGAGCGCGGGTCCGGGGTGACACGCGAGCGCGAGCCCCGCGACCCGGCCGCCCCGCCGCACGGCCCCGGCCGGACCGGCGGCGACCGGGACGGTACCCGCCGGGCTCACCCTCTCCGTGGCGTCCATCGGGCGATCGTAGGGGGCTGCCGCCCCGTCAATGCCACGACCAGGCGGGTCTTTTGCGCCGTTTCGCACCACCTTGTGGGCAGGATGGGGGCATGACGCCACCGAAGCAGGAGGCAGGATGACCCGCATCGCCGCGGTGCACGTGGCTCTGCCGCCGCACCGTCACACCCAGCGCGAGGTCACCGACATGGTGGCCCGGACCTGTCTGCCGCCCGGCGCCGACCGCCGCGTCCTCGACCGGCTCCACGAGAACGCCCGGGTCCGCAGCCGGCACACCGTGCTGCCGCTGGACGGCTACCGCGACCTCGACGGCTTCGGCCCGTCCAACGACGTGTTCATCCGGTCCGCCGTCGACCTCGGCGCCCAGGCCGTACGCGGGGCGCTGCGGACGGCGGGACTGCGCCCCACCGATGTCGACCTGCTGATGTTCACCTCCGTCACCGGTATCGCCGCCCCTTCGGTCGACGCCCGGCTCGTCACCCGCCTCGGGCTGCGGTCCGACGTCAAACGGCTGCCCGTCTTCGGCCTCGGCTGTGTCGCCGGAGCCGCCGGAACGGCCCGGCTGCACGACTATCTCCTCGGCCGCCCCGACGACGTGGCCGTGCTCCTGTCGGTCGAGCTCTGCTCCCTCACCTTCCAGCGCCACGACACCTCGCCTGCCAATCTCGTCGCGACCGCGCTGTTCGGGGACGGGGCGGCCGCCGTCGTCGCCCTCGGCGGCCGCCGGGCCGTCGCCGGGCCCGAGATCGTGGCCACGTGCAGCCGGATGTACCCGGACACCGAGCACGTCATGGGCTGGGACATCGGCTCCACCGGATTCCGCGTCGTCCTCGATCCCGGCGTGCCCGACGTCGTACGCCACTATCTCGCCGACGACGTACGGGAGTTCCTCGGCGAACACGGCCTGAAACCGAAGGACATCGCCCACTGGGTCTGCCACCCGGGCGGCCCCAAGGTCCTGGAGGCGGTGACCGAGGTCCTCGACCTGCGCGACGGGGCACTCGACGTCACCTGGCGCTCGCTGGCCGACATCGGCAACCTGTCCTCGTCCTCGGTCCTGCACGTCCTGCGGGACACCATCGAACAGCGCCGGCCCGAACCGGGCACCCCCGGACTGCTGCTCGCCATGGGCCCGGGATTCTGCTGCGAACTGGTGCTGCTGCGCTGGTAGGAAGGAACGGCCATGACCTGGTACACCGCCCTCGTGCTCGCCGTCGCCGCCGAGCGCCTCGCCGAACTCGTGGTGGCCCGCCGCAACACCCGCTGGAGCCTCGCCCGGGGCGGCGTCGAATCGGGCCGGGGACACTATCCGGCGATGGTCGCGCTGCACACCGCGCTCCTGGCCGGCTGCCTGGCGGAAGTCCGATTCGCCGAACGTCCCTTCCCGCCCGTCCTCGGCTGGGTGATGGTCGCCGTCGTCGTGGCCGCGCAGGCGCTGCGCTGGTGGTGCATCCGCACGCTCGGCCCCCGCTGGAACACCCGCGTCATCGTCGTCCCCGGCCTGCCCCGGGTCACCGGCGGCCCCTACCGGTGGCTGAGCCACCCCAACTACGTCGCCGTCGCCGCCGAAGGCCTCGCGCTGCCCCTGGTCCACGGGGCGTGGCTGACCGCCCTGGTGTTCACCGCCCTCAACGCCGCGCTCATGGTCGTACGGATCCGCTGCGAGGACGGGGCGCTTGCCAGCCTCCCGGCCGTGGACGCACGGGCGTGATCGACGTCCTGGTCGCGGGCGGCGGACCGGCCGGACTTGCCGCGGCGATCCGGGCCGCCTCCACGGGCCTGGAAACGGTCGTGGTCGAGCCGCGCACCACCCCCGTCGACAAGGCGTGCGGCGAGGGCATCATGCCCGGCGGCGTCGCGGCCCTGCGCGACCTCGGCGTCCGGGTGGAGGGCCACGAGCTGCGCGGCATCCGCTACACGGACGGCCGACGCAGCGCGGAAGCGGCCTTCCGGGGCGGCCTCGGCGCGGGCGTCCGCCGCACCGAACTCCACGCGGCACTGCACGAGCGGGCCGCAGCCCTCGGCGTACGCGTCGTCACCCGCAAAGTGGGGGAGATCCGGCAGGACGAGCGCACCGTCACCGCCGCCGGACTCACCGCACGCTGGCTCATCGCCGCCGACGGGCTCCACTCGCCGCTGCGCCGCGCCCTCGGGCTCGACCACCCGGTCCCCGGCCCCGGACGCTACGGGCTGCGCCGCCACTACCCGACCGCCCCCTGGACGGACCACGTCGAGGTGCACTGGTCCCGGCACGGCGAGGCGTATGTGACCCCGGTCGGCGAGCGCCTGGTGGGCGTGGCCGTCCTGAGCCGCGACCGCCGCCCCTACGACCAGCACCTGGCCGCCTTCCCCACCCTCGCGGCCCGGCTCGCCGACGGCCCAGGGGCCACTCCCGTACGCGGGGCCGGTCCGCTGCGCCAGCGGGCGCTGGGCCGACGGGCCGGGCGCGTCCTGCTGGTCGGCGACGCCGCCGGGTACGTGGACGCCCTCACCGGGGAGGGCATCGCCCTCGCGGTCGCCACCGCGACGGCCGCGGTCGACTGCCTGAGCGCCGGTCGGCCCGAGCACTACCCCCGCCAGTGGGCGCGGGTCACCCGGCGCTACCGCCTCCTCACCGCGGCCCTGCTGAGCGCGGCGGGCCACCCGTCCTCGGGCCGGCTGATCGTCGCCGCCGCCCACCGGGCGCCCGCCGTCTTCCGCGCCGCGGTCCGCGCGCTCCAGTAGGCCGCCACGGCGTGTGCGGCAGGCCGCTCGCTCGAATGGCGGTCCCCTCATTTCGGGCATAACGTCGGTCGGGTGATCGCCCGCGCTCACGCCGGGCACTGCCCCCGGCACGAGAGACGACCTCCACCATGACGGGCTCCCGCGCGACACCCACGCCCACGGCCACAGCACACGACCGGCACCGGAGCGGACTGGCGCTGCTGGTCATCGCCTCGTGCCAGCTGATGGTCGTGCTCGACGTCACCATCGTCAACATCGCGCTGCCGCACATGCAGAAGGACCTGGGGTTCTCCACCGAGAACCTCTCCTGGGTCGTCAACGCGTACACGTTGACCTTCGGCGGACTGCTGCTGCTCGGCGGACGCCTCGGCGACATCCTCGGCCGCCGCAGGGTCTTCATCTTCGGCGTGCTCCTCTTCGTCTTCGCCTCGCTGCTCGGCGGACTGTCCCAGGAGGGCTGGCAGTTGCTGGCCGCCCGCTCCCTCCAGGGCGTCGGCGGCGCGATCGCCTCGCCGACCGCCCTGTCGCTGATCACCACGACTTTCCGCGAAGGCCCCGAACGCAACCGTGCGTTCGGGGTGTTCGCCGGTGTCTCGGCGGGCGGCAGCGCGATCGGACTGCTCGCCGGCGGGATGCTGGTGGAGTGGCTGGACTGGCGCTGGGTCCTGTTCGTCAACGTCCCGATCGGCCTGCTGATCGCCTTCGCGACCCCGCGCTTCATCCCGGAGTCCGAACGCCACCCGGGCCACTTCGACGTCCTCGGCGCGCTCACCTCGACGGTCGGCATGGTGCTGCTCGTCTACGGCTTCATCCGCGCCTCCGAGGACGGCTGGACCGACGGGCTCACCCTCGGCTCGTTCGCGACCGCCATCGTGCTCCTCGCGGTCTTCATCATGATCGAGCGCGGCTCGAAACAGCCCATCACGCCGCTGTGGATGTTCCGCGACCGCAACCGCGCCGGGTCGTACGCGATGATGCTCAGCCTCGCCGCGGCACTGTTCGGGATGTTCTTCTTCCTGACCCTGTTCGTGCAGAACGTGCTCGAATTCAGCCCGCTGCGGGCCGGACTCGCCTTCCTGCCGGTCAGTGCCGTGATCGCGGTCAGCGCCGGCCTGACCTCCCAACTGCTGCCCCGCTGGGGACCCAAACCCTTCATGGTGGTGGGCGCGCTCCTGGCGGCCATCGGCCTCGGCTGGCTGACGCTGACCGACGTCCACAGCTCCTACCTCGGCTCGATCCTCGGCCCGATGCTCGTGTTCGGCTTCGGTATGGGCATGCAGTTCGTCTCGCTGACCCTGATGGCCGTCTCCGGCGTCGCCCCGAAGGAGGCGGGCGCCGCCTCCGGCATCCTCAACGCCACCCAGCAGGTGGGCGGCTCGCTGGGGCTGTCGATCCTGGTCACGACGTTCGGCACGGCCAGCCGCAACGAGCAGGCCGAACAGCTGCGGATCATTCGCCAGGAGGTGTCGCCCGCCCAGTACGAGCAGCTCAGCAGGGCCGAAGTGCTGCCACCGCCCTGGGGTGCCGAGGTGCTCACCTCGGGTGTTTCCAGCGCCTTCGTCGTCGCGGCCTGCTTCGCCGTGCTCGCCGCCCTGGTCGCCCTGTTCGTCATCCAGGTCCGGCCCGCCGACCTGGCCCGCCTCCAGGGCGGCGCGACGCCGCTCGCCGCGGAGGGGGCGGACGACGGCGAGGCGGACGGACCGACGCCCGGCGCGGAAGCGACCCGGCGCGATCCGGACGTACCATCGCCCGACCCGGACGATCCAGGACCGGGCCCGGGCACCGACCGACCCACGAAAGGGCTGTGACCCATGGACTGGACCCTCGAAGTGATCGTGCTTCCCGTGACCGACGTCGACCGGGCCCGGGACTTCTACCGGGACAAGCTCGGCTTCCACGTCGACATCGACGACGAGGTGATGCCGGGCGCCCGCGTGGTCCAGCTGACGCCGCCGGGATCCGGCTGTTCGATCGCCCTCACCGACGGCCTGCCCAACCCGACGGGAACCCCGCAGCCGGGCACGTACCACGGTCTCCAGCTCTGCGTCACCGACATCGACGCCGCGCACGCCGAACTCGTCGGCCGGGGCGTCGAGGTCTCCGAGCCGCAGCGGTACACCTCCGACGACGGGGCGACCTTCATGTACTTCACCGACCCGGACGGCAACGGCTGGGCGGTGCAGGAGTACCGCCGCCGGGAGACCGAACCCCTGCACAAGCTCCTCGCCGACCGGGCCGCCGGGAACGGGGCGAACACGGGGGACACGGTGGGGTGAACCGGATGCGAAGGTGGATCGCGCCGCGTCCGGTCCACCAGAATGCTCCCCGTATCGAGTGCAGTGATCCATCAGCGCAAGGGAGCGGCATCCACATGGGCGGCAACGCAGAGATGGTGGCCTTCGTCCGGGCGCGGCTCGCCGACGAGGAACACGTCGCCCTGGCCGCCGGCGGGGACCGATGGCGGTGCCCGGCCGACGTGCCGGGCGAGGTCCACGACCGCACCGGCGGGGTGGCGTTCACGGTGCGGGGCCGGGGCTTCGACCAGCACATCGCTCTCCAGAACCCCGCGCGGACCCTGGAGCGCATCGAGACGAACCGCGTCATGCTCGGCGAGTACGAAGAGGTGGCCGACCTGGACACCGACCGTCCGGCCGAGGACTTCCGCTCCGGCCGTGCGGTGGGCCTGGGCTTCGCCGTACGGCAGCTCGCCGCCGAGTACGCGGGCCACCCCGACTACCAGGCACGTTGGCTGCCCCGGTTCATCCAGTAGCCGATGCCACCTGAACGGACGGTGATCGGTGTGGTACGAGCCGGTGACCATGAAGGTGATCCACGCCAAAATGGCGTTGCTCTCTGGTGAGGAGTGATCCCGCCGTGTAGCGTCGCCGACAGATGTCGTGGTTCGCAGTACCTGCCCGCGCCTGGCGCGGGCGTTTTGCTGTGCAGTGCCTGAGAACCAGGGCGATCACCTCCGGGTCCGCGCGGTGCGGATCCGTTTACTGCTGAGAGGTACAGGCATGGCCAGCGGAACCGTCAAGTGGTTCAACTCGGAAAAGGGCTTCGGCTTCATCGCGCAGGACGGCGGCGGCCCCGACGTCTTCGCGCACTACTCCAACATCAACTCCACCGGCTTCCGTGAGCTCCAGGAAGGCCAGGCGGTGACCTTCGACATCACCCAGGGCCAGAAGGGCCCGCAGGCGGAGAACATCACCACCGCCTGATCCGGGTTGACCGACCCTGGAGCCCCGGAGCGCGTCGCGCTCCGGGGCTCCAGGGCGTTGTGGGCCGATGGGTCAGCGGGACGGGCTGCCGCCCTCGGCCTCCACGGCCGACAGGGGGGTGGCGATGTCCTCCAGCGAGCGCTGCTCGGCGGGCACCGCGAAGAAGAGCGCGACCACGCCTGCCGCCACCATCAGGGTGGCTCCCACGCAGAAGGCGATGACCGCGTCGGCGACCACGCCGCTCTCGGTGAGGCTCGCGAACAGCAGCGGTCCGGAGATTCCGCCTGCAGCGGTGCCGATGGCGTAGAAGAACGCGATCGACATCGCGCGCGTCTCCATCGGGAAGATCTCGCTGACCGTCAGGTAGGCGGAGCTCGCCCCGGCCGAGGCGAAGAAGAGGACCACGCACCAGCACAGCGTCATGGTCGTGGCGGTGAGCAGCCCCGCCCCGAACAGCCAGGCCGTTCCGAACAGCAGCACGCCGGACAGGATGTACGTGCCCGAGATCATCGGACGACGGCCCCAGACGTCGAACAGGTGCCCGAGCAGGAGGGGCCCGAGGAAATTGCCGAAGGCGATGACGGCGAAGAAGTACCCGGTCGTTCCGCTGGAGACGTCGAAGAACTTCACCAGGATGGACCCGAACCCGAAGGTGATGGCGTTGTAGAGGAACGCCTGCCCGATGAAGAGGGCGAAGCCGAGCGTGGCCCGCCGGGGGTGGTCCCGGAAGACGCTCCGGCCGATCTCCAGGAAACCGACACTCCTGCGCTGGCGGATGGTGATTTCCGTCGTGGCCTCGGGGAGCGGCTTCCCCCTCTCCGCCTCGACGGTGCGCTCCACGTCGTCGACGAGACGCTCGGCCGCTTCCCCGTGGCCGTGGATGAACATCCACCGTGGGCTCTCCGGTACATGACGGCGCACCAGCAGGATGACCAGACCGAGCACGACACCGAGGGCGAACGTGAGCCGCCAGCCGATGTCCTTCGGGAAGATGTCGGTGTTCAGGGCGACGACCGACAGCAGGGCGCCGCCCATCGCTCCGAACCAGTAACTGCCGTTGATGATGAGGTCGACCCGGCCGCGGAACTTGCTCGGGATCAGTTCGTCGATGGCGGAGTTGATGGCGGCGTACTCCCCGCCGATGCCGAAACCGGTGAGGAAGCGGCAGAGGAAGAACCACCAGGGCGAGAAGGAGACCGCGGTCAGCGCGGTGGCCCCGAGGTAGACGGCCAGAGTGATCAGGAACAGCTTCTTGCGGCCGTAGAGGTCCGTGAGGCGGCCGAAGAAGAGGGCCCCGGAGCAGGCCCCCGCCACGTACAGCGCGGCCGCGACACCGGTGACCTGGGCATCCGTGATGGCCAGGCCGCTGCCGTCCTCGGACAGGCGGCTCGCGATGTTGCCGACCACGGTCACTTCCAGGCCGTCGAGGATCCATACGGTCCCGAGGCCGACCACGATCATCCAGTGCCATCGCGACCACGGAAGCCGGTCCAGCCGGGCGGGGACCCGGGTCGAGACCGTTCCCAGGACCGGTTCGTCTCTGCTCATGCGCCTGACTCCTCAGCTGCGGCGTCCCGGCCTCGTGGTTCGGGCCGGAGCGCGGGTACCCGGCGATGAAACCGGACAAACAGCGTTCGGGGCGGCGGGCCGCGCGGAAGCAGGGGGGCGGTTCCTGCTCCCGCCGACTGCCGTCCGGTCAGGTGGCCGCGATCCGGGATTGGGGTGCCGCGCCGTGGGTACGCGGTGGCTCGCGAACCCAACGCCCCTGGAAACCTCTGGGAGCGAGAACGGAGGGCAGACCCATGCTGAAGGCCATCGCGGACGTGCTTCGCTCCATCGGAGGAGCCATCGCGACCGTGGTCACGTTGCCCTTCCGGGCGCTGGCCCGGCTGTTCGGAGGCGCGTCGAGCAGCGCGCGTGGACACCACTGAACGCCACGACATGCCGGTGCCCCGGCCCTCCGGAGGGCCGGGGCACCAGCATGTCGTGGCGTCGTGCGGGGGCGGAGGAGGCAGGTCAGCCCGTCGCCTCGTCCGGGGCGGGGTGCTCCTCCGGGTGCGCGCCCGCGTTGCGCGGCTCGTTCCGGCCGGCGCCCGCCTCGTCCAGCGCGGGCCCGTCGTTCTGGCGGGCCACCCGGTCCGGCACCGGTATGTCGAGAGCGTCCTCGCCCTCCTGGTTCTGCTGGTCCGGCATGTCCGCCGGTACGGGGGGCGGGCTGCCGGAAGCCCCGGTGTAGGCGGTGCCTTTCGGCCTGCGGTCGGTCATGAGAGCTTCCTTCCGTACGGCCCCGGAGCGCCCGGGGAGGAGTGATGCGCCCAGGTGGGTACCCGCTGCCGGGCGAAGCAGTCACCCGATCCGATGAGGCGGGGGACACAGGGGCGCGGCCTCCCGCGCCACGCTCCGGGGAGGCGGATGAGAAGGTGCGGGGCCCGTGTGGTCCGGCCATATTGGGAGCTCCGGGCCACCGGTCCGGCACGTGCCGCGCGAGTCGGCGGTGGAAGCGGCGTCCGCGGAGTGTGACCTGCCCGGGCGTGGGTACCCGGGGCGATGCCCCATCCGGGCAGGATGTCGCCCCTACTCGGTCGCGACATCACCCGATCGACCCCGCGGAAGGAAGCCCCGCATGCTGATGGCCCACCCCACGGTGCTGCGCAATCTGATCGAGCAGTATGAGGCCCTGCGTGTGCTGCACGCGGAGAACGGCGGCCAGGAGGCCCGGCAGCGGATGGACGACGTGGCGTACACGCTGTGCGTGTCGACCGGCACGAGCGACGTGGACAGCGCGCTGGTCGCCGCCCGCCACCGGTTGCCCGGCGCCCGCCCCGAGGACGACTCCGTCCTGTCCGCCTGACCTGCCGAGCGTCGAAGGAGAGGCCCCGTGGTCCGCACGGTGGGAGTCGAAGAAGAACTGCTGCTGGTCGACGAGGACAGCGGCGAGGCCCGGGCGCTGTCCTCGGCGGTGCTGGCGATCGCCGAGAAGGACACGGCCGGGGAGTCGCCCTTCGAGGCGGAGCTGCACCGCCAGCAACTGGAGTTCTCGACGCACCCTTGCGCGGACATGGGCGAACTCGCCGAATCGGTCCACCGGTGGCGTGGCCAGGCGATCCAGCATGCCGCCGACGCCGGAGCGTCGGTCGCGGCCCTGGCGACCTCTCCGCTCCCCGTCAGCCCGAAGATCGGCACGGGGGAGCGGTACCGGTGGATGGCGGAGCGCTTCGGTCTCACCGCCCAGGAGCAGCTGACCTGCGGCTGCCACGTCCACGTCTCGGTGGCCTCGGACGAGGAGGGCGTCGCCGTGCTCGACCGGGTGCGCTGCTGGCTGCCCGTCCTGCTCGCCCTGAGCGCCAACTCGCCGTTCTGGCAGGGGCAGGACAGCCAGTACAGCAGCTACCGCAGCCAGGTGTGGGGGCGGTGGCCCTCGGCCGGCCCGGTGGACGTCCACGGGTCCGCCGAGGCGTACCACGCGTGCGTGCGGTCCCTGGTCGCCACCGGAGTGCTCAAGGACGAGGGGATGGTCTACTTCGACGCCCGCCTCTCGCACCGCTACCCCACGGTGGAGGTCAGGATCGCGGACGTCTGCCTGGACCCGGCCGACACCGTGCTGCTGGCCACTCTGGTACGGGGACTGGTGGAGACGGCCGCCCGGGAGTGGCGGGCCGGTGAGCCGCCGCCGGGGGCCGGTACGTCCTTGCTGCGGGCGGCCTCCTGGCAGGCGGGCCGCTCGGGCCTGGAGGGCCGGCTGGTCCACCCCCGGACCTGGCGGCCGGAGCCCGCGCCCGATGTCCTCGCGGCCCTGCTGGACCATGTGCGGGACGCCCTGGAGGACAGCGGCGACCTGGAAGCCGCGGAGAAGGCCGTGGCCACCGTGGTCCGGCGCGGGAACGGGGCACGGATCCAGCGCGAGACCCTCGCGCGGACCGGCAGCCTGCGGGACACGGTGGCCGAATGCGTCCGCATCACGGCCGGATGAGCCCCCGCGGGCCCCGCCACGGCGGGACGACCGCATGAACAGCCGAACATCTGACATCGCAGGAACGGAGCAGTCCATGTCCACCACCGCTCTCGACGACCGCCGGATCCTGGCTGTCGTCACCAATTACGGCGTCGAGCAGGACGAACTCGTCGTCCCCGTGAAGCACCTGCGCGACCACGGGGCGCAGGTCAGCGTGGCGGCGGTCTCCTCCGACACGATCCGCACCCTCATCGGCGACCGCGATCCCGGCCAGACCGTGCGGCCCGACCTCACACTCGACGACGTCGACCCCGCCGCGTACGACCTCCTCCTGGTCCCGGGCGGCACACTCAACGCCGACTCGCTGCGGCTGGAGGACGCCACCACCCGGATCGTCAGCTCGTTCGCCGCCTCCGGCCGGCCGGTGGCCGCCATCTGCCACGGGCCGTGGGCACTGGTCGAGGGTGGCTACGTCCGCGGCAAGACGCTGACCTCGTACGCCTCGCTGCGGACCGACATCACCAACGCGGGCGGCACCTGGGTCGACAAGCCGGTGGTCCGCGACGACGCCGAGGGGTGGCCGCTGATCACCTCCCGGAACCCCGGAGACCTGGACGACTTCCTCGGCGAGATCGACGCCGTGCTCGCCGAGGGCTGAGGCGGCCGCCCCTGGCGAGGGGGCTCGGCCCTCAGTCCAGCGTCTGCGTCACCTCGCTGCGGGTGGCGGTGTGCACGACCCGGCACCGCGCCCCGTTGACGAGGGGCAGGTACGGCGGCACATGGCCGCACTCGATGTCGGCGACGATCGGCACGTTCAGCGGTCCGAGTGCGTCCAGCACGGCCTCGTGCTGGGTGAGCGAAGCGGTCCCCGGTGCCGCTGTCCGGCCTACGAGCACGGCGTTCGCGGCGTCGAAGAACCCGGCCAGCCGCATCCCGTGCAGATAGCGGCAGATGGCGAACGCGTCGTCGCCGGCGGCCTCCACGTACACGAGAAGCCCCTCCGCGGCGTGGGTCCGGGCGAACGCCGAGGCATCGAGATAAGGCGTCCCGGTGAGGTTGCACAGCATCTCGATGCAGCCGCCGATCAGCCGCCCCTCGACGTCCACGTCGCCGCTGCCGTCCAGTCGGGTCCACCGGCCCGGGACGTCGAGCGTGAGCGTACGGGAGTCGGGGTGCGCCGCCCAGTCGTCCCAGCCCGAGGCCCGGTGCCGTTCCGGCGGGATCTGGGTGAAACGGTGGCCCGGTGGGGCGGCGACGACGTCGAACCAGGACAGCAGTCCGTCCGGCACGCGGTACGGGGTGTCCATGAGGTTGTTCCCGTGCACGGTCGCCACCCCGGTGAGCAGGGTCAGCGGCGTCATCACGGTCGACATGTCCGAATAGCCCACCACCCACGTCGGCTCCGCCGCCCGCACCGCCTGCCAGTCGATCAGCGGCAGCAGGTCGATGGCGGTCTCCCCGCCCCACGGCGGCACCACGGCCCGGATGCCGGGGTCCGTCAGCATCGCCGTCAGCTCGGCCGCCCGCTCGGCTGCGGGCGCGCTGACGTGCCCGGAGCCGTCCATGCACCGGCCGACGACGACCTCGTACCCCCGCGCCTCCACATCGCGCACCGCCACGGCGAGCCGCTCACGCAGCTCCCCGGGCACTCCGCTCGAAGGGGAGGTGACGCCGACGCGGTCACCGGGACGCAAGGGGCGCGGGTATCGAACTGACATGCGTAAGAGCTTGGCACAACCCGCCCGTGCCGGGTCAGCGCATTTCGGCGGGCTGCGGGGGGCAGTCCGGCGTGGCGGACCGTGAAGCCGCCCCGGGCGGCCGGAGCGAAGGGCGCGGGCGCCTTGCAGGTCCCCACCCTCGGAGCGGTGACGTTCCCTGCTCGTCGGTCTTCCCGGGGCCGATGTCCGCCACGCCCCACGAGAACCCGAGCCGGCCCGGTGACCAGGCGGTCCACCCGGGTTCGCCGCGGCGATCTGCCCCGTGGCGGCGACGACGTGACGGAAGCTCACCATGCCCCGAGCGTCGGTGGCGGCCCCTGGGGCAGCCCCGGAAGCGGCCGGGAGCAGGGCGCCGCCTCGGCGTCGATCGTGAAACGGATGTTGTCGTCGGGGCTGAACGCACAGCGGGTCCGCGCCGGTTCATGGACGCTCGCGGTTCCGGCCGGCTTCGGATCGGCAGACGCGCGAGAGGGATGTCGCCGGGCTCCTCCGCCGGACGGCGGGGACCGGGCGTGCGCCGCCGACCGCGGTCCACGATCGAGGCCGTCTCGAACCGCTGCGCGCGGAAGGTTAGGCTGGCCTAAGCCAATTCGGTTCTCTCGTCCCCGCGGGCGAGGCGCTCAGGCCGACCACGCGTACGAAGGGGCAGTGTCCATGACGATCCACCGAGCCGTCGTCGCCCGAGTGCAGCCGCTCACCCCGAGCATGACCCGCGTCACCCTCCACGGAGAGGGCCTTGCGGGCTTCCGGACCACCGGGGTCGGCGACGAGTACGTGCGGATCTTCCTCCCGCACGGCCCGGACCGCACCGACGTCTCCCTGCCCCGGACCACCGAGCAGGGGGGCTGGGAGACCCCCGAGGGGCGGCCCGTCGCGCCGATGCGCACGTACACGATCCGTGCCGTGCGCCCGGAGGCGGGCGAGGTCGACATCGACTTCGTGCTGCACGAGGGCGGTGTGGCGTCCGGCTGGGCCGCCGAGGCGCGTCCCGGCGACGTCGTGGGCGTCAACGACCCCACCGGGCTCTACAGCCCTCCGGACGACCTCTCCTGGCAGGTGCTGGTCGCCGACCAGACCGGCCTGCCCGCCGCCGCCCGGCTGCTGGAGAACACCCCGGAGCATGTCCGGACCCGGGCGGTCCTGGAGGCGCCCGACCCCTCGGCCGTGCTGCCGCTGCGCGAGCCGGCCGACTCCAGGGTGACCTGGACCTACGGGGGAAACGGCCACGGCCCGAGCCGTCTGGCCGACCTGGTCGCCGCCTCCGTCCCGCCCGGCGCGGACCTCGCGGGCGGGTACGTCTGGGTGGCCGGGGAGACCAACGCCCTGCGCGCCGTGCGCCGCTACCTCCGGCGCGAGCTGGGGCTCCCGGCCGAGCGCTTCAAGGTCGTCGGCTACTGGATACCGAACTCGGACACCTGGTCCGAGCGGTACGAAGCCCTGCCCGACGCCGTGCGCTCCGAGCTGGAGGCCCTCTGGGACAACCCCGCGACGGGTGGTGACACCGAGGACCTCACCATCCGGTACGAGGCGCGCCTCAGCGACCTCGGCCTCTGATCGTCACCTCCTCGATGCGACGGACAAGTCGCCATTGAGGAAAGTGAGTTGGGGAATCCGGCGAGTCATCCGGGAGGGGACGGGTAGGGTCACATTCGGTCAAGTAAAGGAAGCCTTGCCTAAAGTTGAGGAGCATGCGGTGACCAATCCGTTCGATGACGAGGACGGCACCTACCTGGTGCTCGTCAACGACGAGGGGCAGCACTCCTTGTGGCCGGCGTTCGCCGAGGTGCCCTCCGGATGGACAGTGGCGCACCCGGAGGACACCCGTCAGGCCTGCCTGAACTATGTCGAGCAGAACTGGACCGACCTGCGGCCCAAGAGCCTGATCGAGAGCACGGTGTCCGACCCCATCTGAGACTCGGCACCGGACTCGGCCCCGCCTGTCCAGTGGCCCCGCACCCCGCGTGCGGGGCCATCGGCGAGCTCGCGGCACCGTGACCGGACACCCCCTAGGCTGCGACCCGGCACCGGCCCCGACGGATTCAGGAGCGCACCCCAGCATGAACCACCCCGTCCGCGACGTCCCCTTTCCCTTCCCCGACGCGCTGAGCACCGACGCTTCCCCCGCACCGCACCCCCTGCTCGCCCCGGTGACCGGATTCCTCGGCACCTGGCGGGGCACGGGGAGCGGCGGGTACCCCACGCTGGAGGCGGACTTCACGTATGCGCAGGAGGTCACGTTCAGCCACGACGGGCGGCCCTTCCTCGCGTACGAGGCCCGGGCCTGGCTGCTCGACGCGGACGGGAACCCCCTGCGGCCGTCCGCCCGGGAGACCGGCTGGTGGCGGCTGCAGCCGGACGGCCGGGTGGAAGCCCTGATCACCCAGCCCACCGGCATCGCGGAGATCCTGTCCGGCCATGTCCGCGACGGCGCCGTCGACCTCGCCACCGAACAGGTCTCCCTCACCCCGACCGCCAAGCAGGTCGACGCCACCCGCCGCCGGTACACCCTGACCGACCCGGACACGCTCGCCTTCGCCCACGACCTCGCCGCGGTCGGCCGACCGCTCCAGCACCACCTGTCGGCCGACCTCCGTCGAACAGTGCAGGTAGTTGCCGGAGCGTGACCGAAACTGCGGCATGGCGGCCGGGCCACGGGGCAGGTGGACGGGAAGCCAGGAGAACAGGAGCACCCTCCCGATGTCCCTTCCCTCGTACCCGGATTCCCCGTACTCGGCGCCGCCCGCGGCCGACCACGACGCCTACGGCGGTCAGCCGCCGGCCCGGTCGAACGGCTTCGCCGTCGCCGCCCTGGTGCTCGGCCTCCTCGCCTGCCTGTTCTTCTGGACCGTCGTCGGCGGACTTCTCCTCGGCCTCCTCGCCGTCGTCTTCGGCATCATCGCCGCGCTCCGCACCCGCCAGGGCCGCGCACCGCGCCGGGTGATGGCCATAGTCGGCGCGGCCTTCGGCGCGCTGGGGCTCATCGGATCGGCGATCGTCCTCGTGGTGGCCGTCTCCGTGTTCGACTCCCCGGAGTTCCGAAACTTCGAGGACTGCATGAACCAGGCCAACGGGAGGGCCGCCGAGGACCGGTGCACGGAGGACTTCATCGACGAACTGACGAACTGACCGGTCCCGCGGGAGCCGCCGCCCCGCGGGGCGGCGGCGTACGCTCGGCCCATGGTGCATGTACTGGGCAGCAGGATCCTGCTCCACCCCACCGACCCCGACCGTTCCCGCGCCTTCTACGGCGACGCCCTGGGCCTCGCCGTCTACCGTGAATTCGGTGCGGGCCCCGAGCGCGGCACGGTCTACTTCCTCGGCGGCGGATTTTTGGAGGTCTCCGGCCGGGGCGATGAGCCGCCCTCGTCGGCCATCCGGATCTGGCTCCAGGTCGACGACGCCGAGGCCGCCCACGAGGAACTGCGGGCGAAGGGCGTCACCGTCCTGCGACCGCCGAAACGCGAGCCCTGGGGGCTGGTCGAGATGTGGATCGAGGACCCCGACGGGGTGCGGATCGCCGTCGTCGAGGTGCCCGACGACCACCCCCTGCGCTACCGGCCCTGACCGGCGGTCTCCGCACATCAGTCCACCCCCGCCCGGCACCGCACCGCCGGTTGCACGCGCACCGGGTGTTTGCCACGGTGTGGGTGGGTAGGCGGCCGGGTGATCACCGGGTGACCCCGCCCGTTGGACCGTCCGCAATGGAGCACCGAGCAGAAAAGGAGGGTTCGATGTCCTCGAAGCGACGTCGTAAGAAGAAGGCCCGCCGCAAGAACGCCGCGAACCACGGCAGGCGGCCGCAGAGCTGAGACGACGCCGCGGCCCCACCGGACTTCCGATCCGGTGGGGCCGCGGCGGTTTCCGTGGGCCGGGGGAGGGGCCGTGCGGAACTCGGGTCCACCTCCTGATGCCCGGTGGGCGCCCGCTTCACACCCCAAGCGGGGCCGTGGGTTCCGTTCCCGCCCTGGCGCAGACCGAGGCGGCCGTCGCGGCCGCGTATTCCAGCATCGCCCGCGCCTCCGCACCGGACAGCTCGGTCCGCCACCCGGTCTCCGCCCCGAGCCAGGCCAGCATTCCCGCCATAAACGCGTCACCCGCGCCGATGGTGTTCACCACCCGCACCGCGAGGGCCGGGACGGAGATCGCCGGGGCGTCCTGGACGAACGCGGTGGCGCCCCGCGCACCCCGGGTCAGCACCACCAGCCGCCCCTGCCCGGCGAGCCTCCGGCAGCTCGCCTCCGGCTCCGCGTCCGGCCACAGCCGTACCAGATCCTCGTCGCTCGCCTTCACGACCCGCGCGAGCGCGCACAGCTCGCGTAGCCGCACATGGCTCCGTACGGGGTCCAGGGTGCGGTCCTCGCGCACATTGGGGTCCACCGCGAGCACACCGCTCCGCGCGGCCGCCCGGGCGGTGGCGGCCACGACCTCCTCCGCCGGCTCGACGACCGCGGCGAGCCCGCCCACGTACACCGCGCCGAAACGCGACACCTCCGCGGTGCGGTCGGGCAGTGCGAAGGTCGCCGTGTGCCCGAGATGGAAGCGGTACGTGTTCCCGTGGTCACCCGGGTCGGCCACCGCGAGCGCCGTGGGCAGCGGCGGGCGGGCGCTCAGCGAGAGATCGACGCCCGCCCCGGTCAGCCACGCCTCGATGCGGCTCCCGAAGGCGTCGTCGCCGAGCCCGCCCACGAAGGACGGCCGCCCGCCGAGACGGGCCAGACCGACCGCGACGTTCGCCGGAGCGCCGCCCGGCTGGGCCACCCGTACCGCGGCGTCCTCTCCGGCCGGCACCAGATCCACCAGTGCCTCGCCGAGCACCAGGACCGAGCGGGGACCCGGGCCGGGGCCCGGGGGCGAGGTGTCCGTCACGGCTCCACCACGATCTTGCGGCCGATCCCCGCCCGGAAGCGCTCGATCGCCTGCGGGTACTGCTCCAGCGGCAGCCGGTCGCTGATGAACACCGACGCGTCCAGCACCCCGCTCGCGAAGAGCGCGGCGGCCCGCTCGTAACTGTGCAGGACCGCCATCGACCCGGTGATGGTGATCTCCTGGTTGTAGATCCTGTACGGCTCGATCACCGCGGTCGTGGCGTAGTCCGAGACGCCGAACTGGAGGAACGTCCCGCCCTTGGCGACCCTCCCCAGCCCGTCCTGGATCGCGGCGGCGTTGCCGGTGGCGTCGATGACGACGTCCCAGCCGCCCGGGCGGTCCAGCTCCTCGGCGCGGGCCGCCGATCCGGTGCAGCCGAGCGTCGTCGCGGTGGCCAGGCGCTGCGGGTTCACGTCCAGCATGTCCACCGACGCCGCGCCGGTGCGCTTGGCCAGCTCCAGCATCATCAGCCCCATGGTCCCGGACCCGTAGATCAGCACCTGGGCACCGAGGTTGCCGTTGAGGACGTCGTAACCGCGCACCGCGCAGGACAGCGGCTCGATGAGCGCCGCGTCCCGGACGTCGATGTGCTCCGGCAGGCGTACGCAGTTGGCGACGGGCGCCACCGCGTACTCGGCCGCGCCCCCGGGCACGGTGACCCCGATCGCCGCCCAGTTGTCGCAGAGGTTGCCCCGGCCGGAGCGGCAGTAGCGGCACTCGTGACAGTGCAACGAGGGGTCCACGGCCACCTTGTCGCCGACGGACAGTTCGGTGACGTCCGCACCGAGCCCCACGACCTCCCCGGCGAACTCATGACCCGGGACGATCGGCAGCGTCGGCGCGAACTCGCCCTGGAGGATGTGGAGATCGGTGCCGCACAGCCCGCACGACGCCACCTTCACGACCACGTCACGCGGGCCGGGCGTGGGGTCCGGGACGGTGGTCACGGAGACCTTGCCGACGGCTTCGACGATGGCTGCCCTCATTTGACTGCTCCCAGCGAGAGGCCCTGGACGAGTTTGTCCTGGGCGGCGTAGCCGGCGACGAGCACCGGCAGGGACACGACCACGGACGCCGCGCACAGCTGGGCGAGGAAGAGTCCCTGGCTGGTGACGAAGGTGGTCAGATGGACGGGGGCGGTCCCGGCGACCACGCCGGTCAGCACCCGTGCGAACAACAGCTCGTTCCAGCTGAAGATGAAGCAGATCAGGGCGGTCGCGGCGATCCCGGGGCCGGCGACCGGGGCGACGACCCGGCGCAGCACCGTCGGCAGCCGGGCCCCGTCGACCTGCGCCGCCTCGATGATGGAGACGGGCACGTCCGCGAGGAAGGACTGCATCATCCACACCGCGATCGGCAGGTTCATCGAGGTGTAGAGCAGGACCAGCAGCCAGATGTTGTCCAGCAGCCCCGTGTTCTTCGCGAACAGGTACACCGGCAGCAGCCCGGCGACGACGGGCAGCATCTTGGTGGACAGGAAGAAGAACATCACGTCCGTCCACTTGCGCACCCGCCGGATGGAGAGCGCGTACGCGGCGGGCAGCGCGAGCAGCAGCACCAGCACGGTCGAGAAGAACGAGGCCGCAAGCGAGTTCACCAGCGGGGGCCACGGCGTCGGGCCGCCCCCGCCGCCGAAGAACGTGCGGTAGCCGTCCAGGGTCAGGGCGGCGGCGAGCGACGGCGGGTTGGTCGCCGCGTCGGCCTCCGCGTGGAAGGACGTCAGCACCATCCACAGGGCCGGCAGGCAGAAGCCGATGCCAACGACCCAGGCGACCACGCCCAGAGCCGCGGAGCGCCGACGGGCCTTGCGCTCGGGTCCGGTGGCGGAGGACGTGACGGACGGGGAAGTCGCGGTCGAGGCGCTCATGCGCGGCTCGCCTCCTCACGGAAGAGGGAGGAGACCACCCGGAGAGCGAAGGTGGCGATGATGATCGTGCCGATCACCACGACCACGCCCGCCGCCGACGCCAGCCCGTACTCATGGGCCCGGTAGAAGGTCTCGTAGACGGTGTACGGGAGGTTGGCGGTGCCCAGACCGCCGGAGGTGATCGTGAACACCGCGTCGAAGTTCTGCACGATGTACACCGACCCGAGCAGGATGCCGAGTTCGAGGTAGCGGCGCAGATGCGGCAGGGTCAGATGGCGGAAGATCTGCCAGGGCCCGGCCCCGTCCAGCCGCGCGGCCTCGATGATCTCGGCCGGCCGGCTCTGCAGCCCGGCGAGCAGGATCAGCATCATGAACGGCGTCCACTGCCACACGAGCGACGCCTCGATGGCGATCAGCGGCATCTCGGACGTCCACTCCGGCTGCGCGATCGACTCGATGCCGAACAGCTCGCCGAACCAGGTGAGGACGCCGTTGAACAGCCCGTACTCCGGGTTGTAGAGGGCGTGCTTCCACAGCAGCGCCGCCGAGACCGGCACCAGCAGGAACGGGGTGATCAGCAGGGTGCGCACGAACCCTCGGCCGAAGAACGTACGGTCCAGGAGCAGCGCGAAGACGAGCCCCAGCACGACGCTGACGATCACGACCGTCGCGGTCAGGACGACGGTGGTCACGACCGACTCGCGCAATGCCTCGTCGGTGAAGACGGACGCGTAGTTGGACAGACCGGTGAAGTGGCGCTTCTCCGGCTTGAGGGAGTTCCAGTCGAAGAGCGAGATCACCAGCGTTGCCACGAAGGGCAGTTGGGTGACGGCGATCAGGAAGATCAGCGCGGGCAGCAGAGGCGCGCGGGTCGCCCAGGCGCGCCGCCGGTCGCCGCCCGGCTTCTTCGCCGGAGCTTGCGGAGAGGCAGTGGCTTCTCTGGTTGCGGTGACGGTCATCGGTACTCCTCCGCGACCTTCTCGGCCAGCTTCTGGGAGGCGGCGAGCGCGGCGTCCACCGACTGGCGGCCCGCGATGGCGGCGCTGATCTCCTGGGCCACCCGGGTGCCCAGATCGGTGAACTCCGGTACGCCGACGAACTGGATGCCCGCCGTCGGGCGGGGCTGGGTACCCGGGTTCTTCGGGTCGGCCTCGGAGATCGCCCGCTCGGTGACATCGGCGAACGCCCCTGCCTCCGCCCGGTAGTCGGGGTTGGCGTAGGTGGAAGCCCTTTTGCCCGCGGGGACGTTGGACCAGCCGCTGGTGGCGCCGACGAGCTCCTCGTACTCCTTGCTGGAGGCCCAGGAGACGAACTTCCAGGCGTCGTCGGACTTCTTGGACGCCTTCTGCAGCCCCCAGGCCCAGGTGTAGAGCCAGCCCGAGCTCTTGGTCTGCTCGACGGGGGCGGGGACGTACCCGATCTTCCCCTTCACCGGGGAGCCCTTCGCCTCCAGGGAACCGGCGCCCGCCGTGGCGTCGTACCACATGGCGGTCTTGCCCTGCGTCATGTTGTTCAGGCACTCGGCGTACCCGGACTGCGGCGCGCCCAGCTCTCCGTGTTCGCGCACGAGATCGACGTAGAACTTCGTCGCCTTCTTGAACTCCGGTGCCGTCAGGCGCGGTTCCCAGTCCTCGGTGAACCAGGTGCCGCCCATCGTGTTGACGACGGTGGTCAGCGGGGCGATCACCTCGCCCCAGCCGGGCAGCCCGCGCAGACAGATGCCCTTCATCCCGCGCTCCGCGCCGTCCGTCTGCTCGGCGAGCTTCGCCACCTGCTCCCACGTCGGCTTCTCGGGCATGGTCAGGCCCTGCTTCTCGAAGACGTCCTTGCGGTACATCAGGAAGGACGACTCGCCGTAGAAGGGCTGGGCGTAGAGCTTGCCGTCCTCGGCGGTCAGCGAGTCCCGCAGCGGCGCCAGGATGTCCTCCTGGTCGAAGGCCGTGTCGGCGTTCGCGTAGTCGTCGAGGGGGTGCAGCCAGCCGTTCTTCGCGAAGAACGGCAGTTCGAAGTTGCTGATGGTGGCGACGTCGTACTGACCGGCCTGGTTGGAGAAGTCCTGGCTGATCTTGTCGCGTACGTCGTTCTCGGGCAGCACCGTGAAGTGGACCTTGATGCCGGTCTCCTTCGTGAAGTGCTTCGCGGTCAGCTTCTGCAGTTCGACCATCTGCGGGTTGTTGACCATCAGTACGTTCAGCGCGTCGCCGCCCCCGAAGGAGGTCCCGCCCGCTCCGGCGCAGCCGGTGGCGAGCAGGGCCAGTGCGGCGGTCACGGCACACGTCCGCCCCCGCATACGTGGTCGGCGGCGGCGTCCTGGATGAGGCATGGGGGCTCCTGATCAGTCGTAGCGGCTCGGTGATCGGGTGGATGCGGGCATGGCGAACCACGCCCCGGCGGACGGGGGGAGCGGTGGTGGGGACGGTCAGACGCGGATGACCTGAGGGCCGAGGAGGGAGTAGCGCTGGGCCTCGGCCGAGGGGAGTCCGGCGTCGGTGACGATCGCCTCGAAGTCACCGACCCCGGCGAACCGGCAGAAGCTCACCGCACCGAACTTGCTGTGGATCCCGGCGAAGACCCTCCGCCGCGAGCTGCGCAACGCCTGCGCCTTGACCTCGGCGACGGCGGGGTCCGGGGTGGTGAGGCCGTACTCGCGGGAGATGCCGTTGGCCCCGACGTACGCCAGGTCGATCACGAATTCCGAGAGCATCCGGGAGGCCCAGTGGTCGACGGTCGCCATCGTCGAACCGCGGACCCGGCCGCCCAGCAGCAGCACCGAGGTCTTCTCGACCGCGGCGAGGGAGGTGGCGACGGCCAGGGACGCGGTGACCACGGTCAGAGGCCTGTCCTGGGGAAGCGCCTCGGCGACGAGCTGCGGGGTGAAGCCCTCGTCGACGAAGACCGTCTCGGCGTCACCGAGGAGATCGGCCGCCGCGGCCGCGATACGCGACTTCTGCGGAACGTTTCGGGTGGTGCGGACGGCGAGCGTCGTCTCGAATCCGGCCGACTCCACCGGGTAGGCGCCCCCATGGGTCCTGCGGACGAGCCCGTGCTCCTCCAGTACGTGCAGATCGCGGCGGACGGTCTCCTTGGCCACCTTGAACAGGTCCGCGAGGGCGTTCACCCCGACCGACCCCTCCCGCCGGGCCGTGTCCAGAATTCCCCGACGGCGTTCCTCGGTGTCCACGGCGCACTTCCCTGGTCGCTGCTGCGCCCGTTTCGGGCGGAGCCCGCATGTCCGTTCGGGCTCATGTGTCGTTTGTACAAGCAGTCCAGGGGCCACGACCAGCCGCTTCACCGAATCCCCTCGGCCCGTTCGTGCCCGCTTTCCGCGGGTGTTCGTGCTGGTCAGGCCCGGACGGCCGCCGTGTCGGCTGTCCGGGCCGCCCGCTTTCCCGTGTCCGCTGCCCGAATGGCGCCCGAAGCGCGGGACGGGGGTGTGCCGACCGTCAGAGTTCGGAGCCGAACGCCTCGGCCAGGAGACGCCATTCGGCGCGCGGCAGGCCGGCGCCGCCCTCCTCGGCGGTGAGGACCTGCAACGCGACATGGTCCGCGCCCGCGTCGAGGTACTCCCGCGTCCGGCGCGTCACCTGCTCCGCGTCGCCCAGCGCGAAGAGGGCGTCGAGGAGACGGACGCTGCCGCCGCCCTCGAAGTCGCCTTCCGTGAACCCGAGGCGCAGCAGATTGGCCGTGTAGTTGGGCAGTTGGAGATACATCCCCAGCATGGTCCGCGCGGTGGTGCGGGCCCGGTCGAGGTCCGTGTCCAGCACCGCGGTCAGCTCCGGGGCGAGCAGCGCGTCGGGGCCGAGCGCCGCACGGGCCTCCGCGGTGTGCTCGGTGGTGACGAGATAGGGGTGTGCGCCCAGCGACCGATCGGCCGCGAGCTTCAGCATCTTCGGCCCGAGAGCCGCCAGGACCCGGTGGCCGGAGCCCACGGACGGTTCGGCGCCGTCGAGCGCGTCGAGGTAGGCCACCATCGCGCTGTACGGCTTCGCGTACTGGGGCGTCATCGGGCCGTGGCTGACGCCCAGTCCGAGGACGAAGCGGCGGCGCGCGTCCGGATCGATCGCCGACACCGCGGCCGCCACCTCCTCCGCCGTGTGGTTCCAGATGCTCAGGATGCCGGTGGCCACGGTGATCGAACGGGTGGCGGCCACGACGGCCGCGGCGTCGCCGGGCGTCGGGCTGGCCCCGATCCAGACGGTGCCGTACCCCAGTTCGTCGAGTTCGGCGAGCGCCTCCGCGATCGCCTTCCTGCCCGCGTCGTCCACGTGTGACGCGTGCAGGGCGCCGCTCCAGATCCCCACGCGTCCGAAGGTGCTGCCCGATCCGTTCGTCTCAGAAGTCATGGTGTGATCAACAACGGCCTGGCCCGGCTATTCCTGCCGGAACGGCCTTTCACCCGACCGGATGTGCGGGGCCGATCCCGCCGGGGCCGTGACGTGCGGTCTCAGTCACTCGGGGACGTCCTTCATGAACACGATCCCGTCGAGGCGGGCCAGGTGCGCCGGGTCGAGCGGGGCATAACCGAAGTACGGCGACGTGCGCCGTACGGGGCCCGTGGCGGCGAGGGCCGCGGCCGAGTCGGAGGCATCCACCAGGCAGGTGTCGGCCGGGAGCGCGTACAGGGCACCTTCGAGGGTGTCCGGCGGCGGAGTGCCGACGCCCTGGTGGCGCATCGTGCCGAACGCGGTGGCCAGAAAGGCGTACTCCTCGCCCAGACGGGTGTGCACGACGGCCCCCGCGCTCCACCACTCCAGCCGCTGCCCGCCCATCCGCATCGAGCTGATGTCGCGCTGGAGATGACTGTTGTGGGCGTGGACCAGAACCGGCCCCCGCTCCGCGAGCGCGAGGAGATTGTCGGCCATCATCTGGTCCCGCAGGCCCGTCAGCCGTGCCAGCCGGCTCGGCGAGGCGTCGGCCATCCAGCGGTGGTACCGCAGCAGCCCCGAGGCGGCCCGCGCCCGGAGCCGCGCCCGGTCGAACGCGTCCCGTGAGGTCGCCGCGATCAGGTGCGGTGCCCAGGCGTGGAGCAGCGCGCCCAGATCGTCGGCGAGCAGCCGCAGTTCCCCGGCCTCGGCCGAGCGCCCGAGGGACGCGGACGGATCCAGCATCGCCGCGGGGTCGGTCCACCGGTCGTCGGGGCCGAGCAGGCGGTCGAGCGTCTCGGCGGTGCAGGGAATCAGCCCCGGGTCCACGTGGTCGGTGAGCGTGCGGTGGAGCGAAGTGAGGGTCTCCCGGGGGCTCGCGGCCCAGGCCATCTCCAGCGGACCGTCGAAGCCGGCGAACCGGACCTGGTCGGACGCGGGCCGGCCGTCGTTGAACGCGCGCATCCAGCACACCAGTTCACGACTGGCGGCGGACGCCCCGAGACCGTGGCTGAACCCCCGCTCCAGTACGTCGTCCAGCGCGCCCGCGCCCGACGTCACGTAGTCGTCCACCAAGAGCCCCGCCACGCAGTCGCTCTCGACGGCGATGGTCCGGTACCCCTCCTGCTCGACCAGCTGGCGGAAGAGCGCGTTGCGCAGGCGGAGCGGGGCGTCCACCCCGTGGGTGGGCTCGCCCAGGGCCAGCATCCGGGGCGGGGAGGCGAACAGCCGCATGACGGAGGCCGCCTCGACGGCGTGGGCGATGTCCTTGATGTCGTCTGCCATGGCTTCAACCGTATCGTTGAACCCTCGGTGGAAACTTCTGCGCGATATCCTCGGGAGCATGGGGAAAAACCCTCAAACAGCAGGTCGCCTGCGCCCCGTCGACCTGGCCCGTCGGCACGGTCTGTCGACCCAGGCCGTGAGGAACTACGAAGCGGCGGGCATCCTCCCGGCCGCCGGGCGCACCGCCCACGGTTACCGCACCTACACACCGCTGCACGCGGACGCCCTGGGGACCTTTCTCGCCCTGGTCCCCGGCCATGGGCACGCGACCGCGACGGCGATCATGCGGGCGGTGAACCGCGACGAGTCGGCCGAGGCGCTCCGTCTCATCGACGGGAGCCACGCCCAGCTCCTGGAGGACCGCAGGACGCTGGACGCCGTCGAAAGGGCCCTCCGCGACCTGAGGCCCGGAGCCGTGCCCGCCCTCGACGACGGGGCGGGCCCCGGCGCGATGTTCGTCGGACCCCTGGCGGGAAAGCTGGGCATCAGGCCCGCCACGCTGCGCACGTGGGAGCGCGCCGGGCTCGTGACCCCGCGCCGCGACCCGCGGACCGGATACCGGGTGTACGAGGCGGCCGATGTACGGGACGCCGCACTGGCCCACCAACTCCGGCGCGGCGGCTACCGCCTGGAGCAGATCGCACCGCTCATCGCCCAGGTGCGGGCGGCCGGCGGTCCGGAGCCGCTCGCCGCCGCACTGGACGACTGGCACGCCCGGCTGGCCGCCCGCGGGCGCGCGATGCTGGCCGGGGCCGGCGAGCTGGACGCCTACCTCCGCGAACGTGAAACGCCGGCGCGGGCGCGGGGCCCGCACCGGCCGCACAGCACGTGAGCGGTTCGGTCAGGCGGGCAGCCGCCCCAGCAGGGCCGCGAAGTCCGTGCCCGCCGGAAGGGTGCCGAACGCGAGCCCCTGGTCCCCGGCGAGGCGGGACGCGCAGAACGCGTCGGCCACCGCCGCCGGAGCATGGCGCACCAGCAGCGAGCCCTGGAGGACGAGTGCGGCCCGTTCGACGACCCGGCGGGCGCGGAGCTGCGCATCCTCGGGGCGGGCCAGCTCGGCCCGCAGCTCCCGCCAGGCCGCGTCGAGCCGCGCGTCCGCCCCGGCGGCCGCCCCGATCTCGGCGCTCAGGGCCTCCAGGGACTCGGGTTCCCGCGTCAACGCCCGCAGCATGTCGAGGGCGTTGACATTGCCGGAGCCCTCCCAGATGCCGTTGAGCGGGGCCTCGCGGTACAGCCGGGGCATGCCGGACGCCTCGTCGTAGCCGTTGCCGCCGAGGCACTCCAACGCCTCGGCGACCGCGACGGGCTGCCGCTTGCACACCCAGTACTTGCCGATGGCGGTGGCCAGGCGGAGGAAGGCGCGTTCCCCGGCGTCGCCCCGGTGGGCGCGGTCGGCGGCCCCCGCCAGGCGCAGGGCCAGGGTCGTGGCGGCCTCGGACTCCAGGGACAGATCCGCCAGGACGTTGCGCATCAGGGGCTGGTCGATCAGCTCGACGCCGAACACCGAGCGGTGGCGCGCGTGGTGGGCCGCCTGCGCGAGCGCGGCACGGGTGCCGGCGGCCGAGCCGAGCACACAGTCGAGCCTGGTCATCGTCACCATGTCGATGATGGTGCGCACGCCCTTGCCCTCGTCACCGACGAGCCAGGCCACGGTGTCGTCGAACTCCGGCTCGCTCGACGCGTTGGACCGGTTGCCGAGCTTGTCCTTGAGCCGCTGGATGCGGAAGGTGTTCCGGCTCCCGTCCGCCAGTACACGCGGCACGAGGAAGCACGACAGGCCGCCGGGCGACTGGGCGAGCACCAGGAAGAGGTCGTTCATCGGCGCACTCGTGAACCACTTGTGCCCGCGCAGCCGCCAGGTGCCGTCGGCCTGCTCCACGGCGGCCGTGGTGTTGGCGCGCACATCGGTGCCGCCCTGCTTCTCCGTCATCCCCATCCCGGCGAGCAGACCGCGCTTCGCCGTTGGGGTGCTGAGCCCGGGCTCGTACACCCGGCTGGTCAGCAGCGGCTCGTACGTCTTCGCGAGATCGGGGGAGCGGCGCAGCGCCGGGACGACGGCGTACGTCATCGAGACCGGGCACAGGTGCCCCTGCTCCAGCATCGTGGCCAGCATGAAGCCGCCGGCCCGGGCGACATGGGCCCCGGGCCGCTCGTCGGCCCAGGCGGCACCCGCCAGCCCCGCGCTCACCGAGGCGTCCATCAGCGCGTGGTACGCCGGGTGGAACTCGACCTCGTCGATCCGGTGGCCGAAACGGTCGTGGGTGCGCAGCTCCGGCTCGTGCCGGTTGGCCTGGTCGGCCCAGTGCTGCGCCTCCTCGCCGCCGACGTACCGCCCGAAGCGGTGCAGCTCCTCCAGATGCCACTCGGCACCCTCGCGGCGCACCCCTTCGAGCAGCACCGTGTCGTCGGCGGCGTCGTGACCGGTGAGCGGCGGCGCCTGATTGGTCACCTTGTGCGTCTCGGCGGTCGGGTTGCTGCGGGGTGCGGTGGGCGTGGACATCGGATCTCCTCCGGGAGGCGGGACGGCGGGGTGGGGCACACCGGGTG
>NZ_QWFA01000239.1 GCF_003501885.1 Streptomyces globisporus | reverse complement strand
GACTCTATCAGACTCTTTCGTGTCCGATTCCCGGTCGAAGCGGGCCGTGCAGTTTCGCTTTCCAGGTTCTTCGCTTTCGCGTTTTCCCTTTCCGGCGGGTCCGACTCTATCAGGCCTTTTCCGTCCCCCTGACCACGGCCTGCGGGCATGCCGAAGGAGGGGTCATGGTTAGGATCTGGGCTTGAAAGTCGCCGCCGACCCCCGACTCAAAGTCGCGTTGGGGTCAGGCAGGAGTACGACAGTACAGGTCGCCGGGGACCGAGGCAAATCGTTTCTGGTGCACCCCTAGGTCTGCCAAGCGGTAGGTCTCGGGCGGAACCGGGACTTCATATGACTTACTCTGCTGAGCAGTACGCCGTCCCCCATCAGTCGCGGCGGCGACACCTGAATCTCCACCCCCCTGGGAGGCTCCCCATGACCAACGTGACGTCCCCTCTTGCTGGACGCGCCATCGGACTCACCGCGGTTCCCGACCCGGTCTTCTCCGGCGCGATGGTCGGTCCCGGCACCGCCATCGACCCCGTACGTGAGCCCTCCGAGGCCGTGTCCCCGGTCGACGGCATCGTCGTCTCCCTTCACCCCCACGCGTTCGTCGTCGTCGATGCCGACGGGCACGGGGTCCTGACGCACCTCGGTATCGACACCGTCCAGCTCAACGGCGAGGGCTTCGAGCTTCTCGTGAACAAGGGGGACACCGTGATCCGGGGCCAGGGCATCGTGCGCTGGGACCCGGTCGCCGTCGAGGCCGCCGGCAAGTCACCCATCTGCCCGATCGTGGCCCTGGAGGCCACCGCCGAGTCGCTCTCCGATGTCCGTGAGGACGGGGACGTGAAGATCGGCGAGACGCTGTTCGGCTGGCAGTAGCGTCTCGGGCGCAGTCACCAGCCAGTTGCACAACCACCGCGGTGACTCGGTCGCCGCACAACCGGAGACGGGTGAAATGGAGACAACGCTGCGAGGCGTCGGCGTGAGCCACGGTGTGGCCATCGGCGAGGTTCGGCACATGGGTACGGCGGTGCTGGAGCCGCCCGCCAAATCGATTCCCGCCGAGGAGGCCGAGCGCGAACAGGGGCGTGCCCGGCAGGCGGTGGAAGCCGTGGCGGCCGATCTGGTCGCGCGCGGCAATCTGGCCGGTGGCGAGGCACAGCACGTGCTCGAGGCGCAGGCCATGATGGCGCAGGACCCCGAGCTGATGTCCGACGTCGATCGGCGCATCGCCGTGGGCAGCACCGCCGAGCGTGCCGTGTACGACGCGTTCGCCGCGTACCGGGCGCTGCTGGCCAATGCCGGGGAGTACCTGGCGGGCCGGGTCGCGGACCTCGACGACGTGCGGAACCGGATCGTGGCACGGCTGCTCGGTGTGCCGATGCCCGGTGTGCCGGACAGTGACGAGCCGTACGTGCTGATCGCGCGGGACCTGGCGCCGGCCGACACCGCGCTCCTCGACCCGACGCTGGTGCTCGGCTTCGTCACCGAGGAGGGCGGGCCGACCAGCCACAGCGCGATCCTGGCGCGGGCGCTCGGCGTTCCGGCCGTGGTGGCGCTGCCCGGCGCCGGTGAGCTGGCCGAGGGAACGGTCGTCGCGGTGGACGGCAGCACGGGTGAGATCTTCGTCGACCCGAGTGCGGAGAAGCGGGCCGAGATGGAGGCCGCCGCCGCTGCTCGCAAGGCTGCGCTGTCCGCCTCGACCGGTCCCGGTGCCACATCGGACGGGCACAAGGTGCCGCTGCTCGCCAATGTCGGCGGTCCGGGCGATGTGCCCGCGGCGGTCGAGGCGGGGGCCGAGGGCGTCGGGCTGTTCCGTACCGAGTTCCTGTTCCTGGACGACAGCAAGCAGGCTCCTTCCGAGGAGAAGCAGGTCGCGGCCTACCGTGCGGTGCTGGAGGCGTTCCCCGAGGGGCGTGTCGTCGTGCGCGTGCTGGACGCCGGCGCCGACAAGCCGCTGGACTTCCTGACGCCGGCCGACGAGCCGAACCCGGCGCTCGGCGTCCGTGGGCTGCGGAGCCTGCTGGACCACCCCGAGGTGCTGCGTACCCAGCTGACCGCGCTGGCGAAGGCCGCCGAGGGGCTGCCGGTCTACCTGGAGGTCATGGCCCCCATGGTGGCCGACCGCATCGACGCCAAGGCGTTCGCGGACGCGTGCCGTGAGGCCGGGCTGCAGGCGAAGTTCGGCGCGATGGTGGAGATTCCGTCGGCCGCTCTGCGGGCGCGGTCGATCCTCCAGGAGGTGGAGTTCCTGTCGCTGGGCACCAACGACCTGGCGCAGTACACCTTCGCGGCGGACCGTCAGGTGGGTGCGGTGTCGCGGCTCCAGGATCCGTGGCAGCCGGCGCTGCTGGATCTCGTGGCGCTGTCCGCCGAGGCCGCTCGTGCCGAGGGCAAGAGCTGCGGTGTCTGCGGGGAGGCCGCCGCCGATCCGCTGCTGGCGTGTGTGCTGACGGGTCTGGGTGTCACCTCGCTCTCCATGGGCGCGGCGTCCATTCCTTATGTGCGGGCCACGCTGGCCAAGTACACGCTGGCGCAGTGCGAGCGGGCGGCGAACGCCGCTCGGTCCGCCGACTCGGCCGACGAGGCGCGCAGTGCGGCGCAGGCCGTGCTCTCGGGCGAGTAGGCAGCAGGCAGTAAGAGCAAGGGTTCCGGGGAGGGGTCTTCCGCCGTTGGCGGGAGGCCCCTCCCCCTTTGTCAGTAGTGGGCCGCTTTGTCAGTGGTGGGTTTCCGGGGGCTCGGCTCCGATGTCGAATCCCGCGCAGTATTCGACGCCGGATTCCGGGGAGACGGGCTCTCCTGTGTCCGCGTCCGTGCAGTAGGCGTTGAAGACCTCGCCGGCGGTGAGCGGGGCGAGGCCGCCGTGGGCCAGGCGCCAGCCGTGGACGCGGTCCGGGCTGTCGGGGGCGCTGGTGCGCAGGACCACTCCCCCGCGTGATTCCAGGGCGACGGCCACCGCGAGGACGGTGGCGAACTCGGCGCCCTCCGCGCTGTCGAGGCGGGCCGGTCCCGTGGTGTCGCGGTGGGTGTGGAGCACGGCCAGGAGCTGGTCGTTGTCCGTCGGAACGCTGCACACCAGGTGGTGGGTGCCCGGTCCCGCCGTCTCCAGCAGCCGCATCAGGAGGTGGGATGCCCGGTCGAAGGCCGCCCGTCCGATGTCCTGGCCGCAGTCGGCGCAGGTGCCGAGGTCGGCGAGGAGGAGAGTGCCGTACTCCCAGGTGGCCTGGCGAACCGCGCGGGAGACGAGGACGGGGATGAGGTCGCCGATGCCCTGGCCGGTGTAGGCGACCGTGGCTCCGGCGGCGGCGATCTCCGCGGTGAAGCGGCTGCGGCTCGCCCCCGTGTCGGCGTCGAGACCCGACTCGGCGCAGAACTCCTCGTAGTCCTCCGGGTCGAAGAGGGCGACGGTGATGTGCACGCCCTGGGCCGTGAGCGCTTTGAGCAGGGCCTCGACCTGCTGGAGGTAGACGGTGTGGTCGTCGAAGGGGAAGGTTCCGTAGCGTCGCATGGCCGCGAAGTCCTGCGCGTCGACGAGGAGGCCGACGGTGCTGGGTGCTTCGCGGCGCAGCGTGCGTCGCAGGGTGGTGGTGTGCGGGGTGCCGTGCCTCCTGCCGCGCTTCTTGCGGTGCGTCGCGTTGTGCTGAGCGTGGTGCTCGGTGCTGCGCTTGGTGTTGTCGGTCTGCGCCATGTGTCCCCCTGTGCGCGGTGAATCATTGCTCACTCAGCGTAATCAGGGGGACTGACAGTGGCGTTACGCGCGGCGCTTCGCCGCCAGGTCGGCGTAGAAGTGGAGGAGGTCGAGGTTGTCGACGGAGCCCGGGTTGACCGCCTTGGCCAGCTCGGTGCCCTGGAGCAGGCGCTTGACCGGAACCTCGATGCGCTTGCCGGTGAGGGTGTGCGGGATGGCGGGGACCTCGATGACCTCGTCCGGGACGTGGCGCGGGGAGAGGTTGTCGCGGATGGTCTGCTTGATCGCCGCGCGCAGGTCGTCGTCGAGGGTGGCGCCTTCGGTGAGGTGGACGAAGAGCGGCATCCAGTAGCCGCCGTCGGGCTCTTCGAGGCCGATGACGAGGGATTCGCGGATCTCGGGGAGCCGTTCGACCGCTTCGTAGATGTCGGCGGAGCCCATGCGGACGCCCTGGCGGTTGAGGGTGGAGTCGGAGCGGCCGTGGATGATCACCGAGCCGTGGTCGGTGATGGTGATCCAGTCGCCGTGCCGCCAGACGCCGGGGTACATGTCGAAGTAGCTGTCGTGGTAGCGGCTGCCGTCGGGGTCGTTCCAGAAGCGGATCGGCATGGACGGCAGCGGGTTGGTGACGACCAGCTCGCCGACCTCGTTGATCAGCGGACTGCCGGCCGGGTCCCAGGACTGGAGGTCGGTGCCCAGGCAGGGGGCCTGGAGTTCGCCGATGTGGACCGGGAGGGTGGGGACGGCTCCGGCGAAGCAGGAGCAGACGTCGGTGCCGCCGCTGACGGAGGCGATCCAGAGATCCTCGGCGACCTCGTCGTGGAGCCAGCGGAAGCCGTCGGGCGGGAGCGGGGAGCCGGTGGTGGCGACGCACTGGACGCGGGAGAGGTCGAAGTCGCGGCCCGGGTGGATGTCGGCCTTGCGGCAGGCCATGACGTAGGCGGCGGAGGTGCCGTAGAGGGTGGCGCCGGTCTGTTCGGCGACCCGCCACTGGGCGCTGACGTCCGGATAGCCGGGGCTGCCGTCGTACAGGACGACGGTGGTGCCGGTGAGGAGGCCGGAGACGAGGAAGTTCCACATCATCCAGCCGGTGGAGGTGTACCAGAAGAAGCGGTCCTCGGGGCCGAGGTCGCAGTGGAGGCCGAGCTGCTTGAAGTGTTCGAGCAGGATGCCGCCCTGGGACTGGACGATGGCCTTGGGCAGGCCGGTGGTGCCGGAGGAGTAGAGGACCCAGAGCGGGTGGTCGAAGGGGACCTGCTCGAAGACCGGTTCGGTATCGGCGGAGGTGAGGGCGGCCCAGGCGAGGGCGCCTTCCGGGGCGTCGGTGCCGAGCAGCGGGATGTGGACGACGGCGCGCAGCGTGGGCAGTTCGCGGCGCAGCTCGGCGACGGTCTCGGTGCGGTCGTGTTCCTTGCCGCCGTAGCGGTAGCCGTCGACGGTGAAGAGGACGACGGGTTCGATCTGCTGGAAGCGGTCGAGGACGCTGCGGGCGCCGAAGTCGGGGGCGCAGGAGGTCCAGACGCCGCCGACGGCCGCGGTGGCGAGGAGGGCGACGACGGCCTGGGGGATGTTGGGGAGGTAGCCGCTGACGCGGTCGCCGGGGGTGACGCCGAGGGCGCGGAGTTCGGCGGCCAGGGCGCCGACCTGGCGGCGGAGTTCGGCCCAGCTGATGGGGATCTGCGTGTGGGTCTCGTCCACGTACAGCAGGGCGGGGGTGTCGGCGCGGACCGGGTCCACTGCGGTGCGCAGGGCGTGTTCGGCGTAGTTGAGGGTGGCGCCGGGGAACCAGGTGGCGCCGGGCATCGCGCGGTCGCCGAGGACGCTCTCGTACGGAGTGGAGAAGCGGATGTCGAACCACTCGGCGACTGCCTGCCAGAAGGTGTCGAGCTCGTCGACGGACCAGCGGTGCAGGGCGGCGTACCCGCCGTCGGCCGGGGCGCCGTACCGGGTCGCGGCCCAGTTCTGGAAGCGGGTGACGGCCGCGGCCTCGATGCGGTCGGGGCCGGGCTGCCAGAGCGGGGCGTCGGGCGTGGCTGCGGTCATGAGGGCTGCTCCCTGGCTGTACGGGTACGCGGGGTGGGCGTCGGCGCGCACGGGCTGGGGTGTGCGCGTGAGCGGCTGACACGGACGATGCCATGTGATCGTCTTCGGCACCAGGGTGGCCCCGCCCCCGGGGATGCCGGGGAGCGGCGGCCGACATCGGTGAACGGGAGTTGAACGGAAGGTTCTGCGGGTCGGGCGGGGTGGCAGGGTGTGCGCCATGGACGGTCGTGACCTGGTGCGTCGGGTGAGGTTGGTCGGTTCGGTGCGGGGGCTGCGCACTGTGCGTTCGGCGTGGCGGCGCCGGGTCGCGGATGCGGCGGCGCTGCCGGCGCGCGGGGCGGAGCGGGCCCGGGTGCCCGGTGCGGCGACGGGTGCGGAGCCGGGTCCCGGCGGGGGTGTGGTGCGGTTCGCCCGTTCGGAGCTGCGCATCCGTGTGTCGGTGGGCGGTGCGGTGTTCTGGGCGTGGGACGGGGCGGAGCCGCTGCCGTCGTACGCGGTGGCGGGCGAGGCTCCCGCGCCGGACGAGCGGGCGGTGCTGGAGCCGGGCAAGGACGGCGGCTGGCAGGTGGTCGCGGAGCGGCTGACGGTGGTGGTGTCGCGGACCGGGGCGGTGGAGCTGCGGACGCCGGGCGGGGTGCTGTTGCGGCGTGAGCTGCCGCCGCGCTGGTGGGAGCCGGTGGGCGGCGGTCCGGTGCGGTGGGTGCAGCGCTCGGAGGTGCCGGCGGACGCGCGGTTCTTCGGGCTCGGCGGGCGTGCGGGCGGGCCCCGGCTGCGGGACGGGGTGTACCGGCTGTGGAACACCGATCCCGGCGGGCGATTCGGCCCCGGGGACGATCCGCTGTATCTGACGATGCCGGTGCAGGTGGTGGTGTCGGACGCGGGGACGCATCTGGCGTTTCACGACAACAGCTGGGCGGGCCGGGTCGTCCTGCGGGAGGGCGAGGAGGGCGCCGGTTCGGGGCACGACCGGCCGGGCGCCTGCGAGGTGCGGATGGAGGGCGGGCCGCTGCGCTGCTGGGTGGTGGTGGGGACGCCGGCCCGGGTGCTCCAGGGGTGGACGGCGCTGACGGGCGCGCCGGCGCTGCCGCCGTCCTGGGCGCTGGGGCCGCAGCACGCCCGGTGGGGGTTCGGCACCCAGGAGGAGGTGCGGCGGATCGTCGACGGGTACCGGGAGCGGGGGCTGCCGCTCTCGGTGCTGCATCTGGACATCGACCACTACGACGGGCACCGGGTGTTCACGGTGGACCGGGAGCGGTTCCCCGATCTGCCCGGGCTGGCGAAGGAGTTGCGCGGGGACGGGGTGCGGCTGGTGTCGATCGTGGATCCGGCGGTGAAGGCGGAGCCGGGCGACGCGGTGTTCGACGCGGGCCGGGAGGTCGGTGAGCACGGTGCGTACGTCCGGGACGCGCGGGGTCGGGTGGTGCTCGGGGAGGTGTGGCCGGGGGCCTGCGTCTATCCGGACTTCACTGATCCGGTTGTGCGGGATTGGTGGGGATCTCTGTACGAGGAGCGGCTTGCGCAGGGCTTCTCGGGGGTCTGGCACGACATGAACGAACCGGTGTCCTTCGCGGCGTTCGGGGATCCGTCGCTGCCGCGTTCGGCCCGGCATGTCCTGGAGGGCGCCGGGGGCGACCACCGCGAGGCGCACAACGTGTACGCGCTGGCGATGGCGCGGGCCGGGTACGAGGGGCTGCTGCGGCTACGCCCCGAGGAGCGGCCGTTCCTCTTCTCCCGGTCGGGGTGGGCGGGGATGCAGAGGTACGGGGGCACCTGGTCCGGTGATGTGTCGTCGGGGTGGCCGGGGCTGCGGGCGTCGTTGTCGCTGGTGCTGGGGCTCGGTCTGTGCGGGGTGCCGTACTCGGGTCCGGACGTGGGCGGGTTCGACGGGGTTCCGTCGCCCGAGCTGTATCTGCGGTGGTTCCAGCTGGGGGCGTATCTGCCGTTGTTCCGTACGCACTCGGCGATCGACGCGGGGCGGCGGGAGCCGTGGGAGTTCGGGCCCGAGGTGCTGGAGCACGCGCGGGCGGCGCTGGTGGAGCGGGAGCGGCTGCACCCGTACTTCGTGTCGCTGTCGCAGGTGGCGCGGCTGACGGGTGCGCCCTATGTGCGGCCGGTGTGGTGGGGGGCGCCGGGCGACCGGGCGCTGCGGGAGTGCGAGGACGCGTTCCTGCTGGGCGACGCGCTGCTGGTGGCTCCGGTGCTGGAGCCGGGGGTGCGGCGGCGGGCGGTGCGGCTGCCGAGGGGGCGGTGGTATGACACGGCGACCGGGCGGAGGTACGAGGGGCCGGGCCAGGTGCTGGTCGACGCCCCGCTGTCGGGTGTGCCGGTGCTGGCGCGGGCGGGCGCGGTGATTCCGGTGCGGGGTGCGGACGGCGAACCGGAGCTGGAGGTGTGGGCGCCCGCGCCGGGGCGTACGGGCGGGGGCCTGGTGGTGCGGGACGCGGGTGACGGGTGGGCAAAGGCGGAGGTCGAGCGGTACGCGACGCGGTGGGAGGGCGACCGCGTGGTGGTGGAACGGGACGGCGGGAAGGGTGGGGTCGGCTG
>NZ_QWFA01000238.1 GCF_003501885.1 Streptomyces globisporus | reverse complement strand
CCTCCGTCAGTGAGCGGTACGCGGACACGGACGCCCCGTCCGTGACCTCGGTCGGGCCGGGCCGCCCCAGCCCTCCCGGGGAGAGCATCGTGATCACGGCCGCCGCCGTCGCCATGAGAGCGAACGATCCGAACAGCCGTGCGGGCCGGTGGTGTTGTTGTGTGTGCTGTGCCATGCGGCGAACGTACGGAGGGACGACCGCCCGGCGCGGGGGCCGAAGGGCAGGAGCACCCCCCGACGAACGTCAGGGCTGACTCCCGCCCGTGGTGGTGTCCCCGAACTCCCACACCAGCATCGCGAACCGCCCGTCGTCACCCGCCCCCGTCGACCGGTACGTGGCGAGCGCCGCCTCGTTGTCCGGCTCCACGCCGACCCACACGTCGTAGCACCCACGCTCCCGGGCGAGGTCCACCAGCGCCCGGGTCAGGGCCCCGCCGATGCCCCGGCGGCGGAACGGGTCGTCGACGGCGAGTTCGTACAGGCACATCTCGACGCCCTTGTCCGGGTGCAGCATCTCGACGCCCGAGACGAAGCCCGCCGGGGCGCCGTCCACGTACGCGATCAGCATCACGTGACCGTCCGCGGCGAGGAAGCGGGCCGCCCACTCCTCGCGGGGCGGGGCGTCGAAGAGATGGCCGGCGGCCAGGACCTCCGCGACGGTCGAAGCGGGGCGAATGTCCACAAGGGTCTCCCGGGGGCAGAAGTTCCGTACCGCGTCCGGAGTACGGGCGAGGCGCACCGTACCTCTCAGGGAGGCCGCGCACTTCACCCTGGCGGCACTCAACCGGCTTGCGTCCTCCGTTTAGGGTCGAGGGATGGAGACCCCTACTGCTCGATGGCGGCGCCTGCTGCCCCGTACACCTGGCCGGTGGGCCGCGGTCGGCGCCGCGCTCGCCGTGCTCGTGGGCGGCGGCACCTGGTCCGCCGTCGCCGACGACGGCTCGCCCGCCGTGCAGCGCGAGGACCGGATCCTGCGCATGGACGGGGTGCCGATCGACACCTCGTACTTCCATGCCAAGGGTTCCGGTAAGCGGCCCGCCGTGCTCATCGGGCACGGGTTCGGCGGCAGCAAGAACGACGTCCGGGCCCAGGCCGAGAAGCTGGCCGCCGACGGATACGCCGTGCTGACCTGGTCGGCGCGCAGCTTCGGCAAGTCCGGCGGGAAGATCTCCCTCAACGACCCCGACCACGAGGTCAAGGACGTCTCCCGGCTCATCGACTGGCTCGCGAACCGGCCCGAGGTGGAGCTGGACAAGAAGGGCGACCCCCGGGTCGGTCTCACCGGGGCCTCCTACGGCGGGGCCGTCTCCCTGCTGGCCGCCGGGCACGACGAGCGCGTCGACGCCATCGCGCCCGTCATCACCTACTGGAACCTCGCCGACGCCCTCTTCCCCGACGGGGTCTTCAAGAAGCTCTGGGCCGGGATCTTCATCACCACCGGCGGCGGCTGCGAGAAGTTCGAGAAGCGGCTCTGCGAGATGTACGAGCGCGTCGCCGTCAGCGGCAAGCCCGACGCGGCGGCGATCGAGCTGCTCACCGACCGTTCGCCGTCCGCCGTCGCCGACCGCATCAAGGTCCCCTCGCTCCTCCTCCAGGGGCAGTCCGACTCCCTCTTCCCGCTCGGCCATGCCGACGCCATGCAGAAGGCGATCAGCGCCAACGGCGCACCCGTCTCCGTCGACTGGATCTCCGGCGGCCACGACGGCGGCGACAGCGAGACCGGGCGCGTCGAAGGGCGCGTCGGGGACTGGTTCGACCGGTATCTCAAGGAGGACTCCGGCACCGCCACCGGGCCCGCCTTCCGCGTCACCCGCACCGGAGGCGTCGACTCCACCGACGGCGCCGCCCTCCTGCGCGGCGCGAGCAGCGACACCTACCCGGGGCTGCGCAGCGGCGGCCGGGACATCGCGCTCGGCGGCGGGACGAAGACCTTCCGCAACCCCGCCGGTTCCGCTCCGCCCGCCATCTCCGCCGTGCCCGGCGTCGGCGGCGGACTCGCCCAGCTCTCCTCCCTCGGAGTCGGGCTCTCGCTCGACTTCCCCGGGCAGTTCGGCCGGTTCGAGTCCGCCCCGCTGGACACCTCCGTACGCGTCACCGGCACGCCCACCGTCACGGTGAACGTGAAGGCCGACGGCGACCGGGACGCGGTGCTCTTCGGCAAGGTGTACGACGTGTCGCCGGACGGCAGGCAGCAGGTCCTGCCCCACCAGCTCGTCGCCCCCTACCGGATCACCCCCGATCAGCAGGGCAAGCCGATCGAGCTGGCCCTGCCCGCCGTGGACCACGAGTTCGACGCCGGACACCGGCTGCGCCTGGTGTTCTCCGCGACGGACCTCGGGTACGCGTCCCCGGCCGAGCCCGCCACGTACGACGTGACCCTCGACGGACCGCTGACCGTCCCCACCGCACCCGCCGTGAAGACGGCCGCGGCCGCTCTCCCGTGGTGGACCTGGGGTCTCCCGGCCGCCGCGCTCGTCATCGCGGCCGCCCTCCTGATCACCGCCCGGCGGCGGACCGCGACGCCCGCCCCGGACCCGGAACTCGCCGACGTACCGCTCCAGATCACCGGGCTCTCGAAGAAGTACGCGAAGTCCGTCGACCGGTACGCGGTGCGCGAGCTGTCCTTCCGCGTCGAGAAGGGCCAGGTGCTCGGGCTGCTGGGACCCAACGGCGCGGGCAAGACGACCACGCTGCGCATGCTCATGGGGCTCATCACCCCCGACGAGGGCGAGATCCGCGTCTTCGGACAGGCCATCCGGCCGGGTGCCCCGGTGCTGTCCCGGGTCGGGGCGTTCGTCGAGGGTGCGGGCTTCCTGCCGCACCTCTCCGGGCGCGCCAACCTCGACCTGTACTGGCAGGCCACCGGCCGCCCCGCCGAGGACTCCCACATCGACGAGGCCCTGGAGATCGCAGGCCTCGGCGACGCGCTCGCCCGTGCCGTACGGACGTACTCCCAGGGCATGCGGCAGCGCCTCGCCATCGCCCAGGCCATGCTCGGCATGCCGGACCTGCTGATCCTCGACGAGCCGACCAACGGGCTCGACCCGCCGCAGATCCGCGAGATGCGGGACGTGATGATCCGGTACGCGGCCGGGGGCCGGACCGTCATCGTCTCCAGCCATCTCCTCTCGGAGGTCGAACAGTCCTGCACGCACCTGGTCGTCATGGACCGGGGCCGGCTCGTGCAGGCCGGTCCGGTCGCCGAGATCACCGGATCCGGCGACATGATCCTGGTGACGACGTCCGATGAGGTGTCCGAGCCGCTCGCGGAGAAGGTCGCCGCCCTGCCCGGCATCGGCTCCGCCGTCCCCACCGACGACGGGCGCGGGCTCCTCGTCCGCCTGGACGGGGCCACCACCTCGCGGCTCGTCGCCGACCTGGTCCGGCTCGACGTCCCGGTCACCGGCGTCGGACCGCACCGCCGCCTGGAGGACGCCTTCCTCACCCTGATCTCCGGAGGAGCAGCATGAGCGCCCCCGTCCAGCCGCCCGAGGCCCGGGTGGCGACCGAACACCCGGCGGCCGCCGGCTACCGCGCCGGGCGGACGCTTCCGCTCCGCGTCGAGGCCATGCGGCAACTGCGCAGGCGTCGCACCCTGCTCATGGGCGGGGTGCTCGCCGCCCTCCCCTTCATCCTGATCATCGCCTTCGCGATCGGCGGCACGCCGGACGGTGAGGACGGCGGCGGGGGCCGGGGCGGCGGCAGCCGGATCAACCTGATGGACGTGGCCACCGAGTCCGCCGCGAACTTCGCCGCCACCTCGCTGTTCGTCTCGGCCGGTTTCCTGCTGGTGATCCCGGTGGCCCTGTTCTGCGGGGACACCGTCGCCTCCGAGGCGAGCTGGTCCTCGCTGCGCTATCTGCTCGCAGCGCCGGTGCCGCGCGTACGGCTGCTGTGGTCCAAGCTCGTCGTCGCGCTCGGCTTCAGCCTCGCCGCGATGGTGCTGCTGCCGGTCGTCGCGCTGGCGGCGGGCACGGCGGCCTACGGATGGGGGCCGCTGAAACTGCCGACCGGGGGAGCCCTGTCCGCCGGGGACACAGTGCCGCGCCTCGCGCTCGTCGTGGCGTTCATCTTCGTCTCCCAACTGGTCACGGCGGGGCTGGCGTTCTGGCTCTCCACCAAGACGGACGCCCCGCTCGGCGCGGTCGGCGGCGCGGTCTTCCTCACCATCGTCGGCAACGTGCTCGACGCGGTGACCGCGCTCGGCTCCTGGCGCGACTTCCTGCCCGCGCACTGGCAGTTCGCCTGGGCCGACGCGCTCCAGCCGCAGTTGGAGTGGGGCGGCATGATCAAGGGCGCGGCCCTGTCAGTGACCTATGCCCTGATTCTGTTCGCGCTGGCCTTCCGCGGGTTCAGTCGTAAGGACATCGTGTCCTGAACCTGATGTTCCGCCGGTTTCCCGCCCGCTGTTGCCGCATCGAGATGGTTCCGCAACGCTTTCGTCGACTCCGGTCGGCGGTCCCGTACGTCACATTCACAGGTGTCGAGGACACCGTGACGACGTGGGGGGTTACGCATGAACCAGGTCAGCCGACGACATGAGGAGCGGGCGGGAGACCCGGCAGGAGGTCAGGCGAGGGGCGGGACGAGGAGCCGGGCAGGTGGCCGGGCGGGGGCCGTGGCGCTCCTGCTTGCGGGTGCCATGGCGCTCACCGCCTGCGGCGCGGGCAGCGGGTCGGACGGCACGCGCGACCTCAGCTCCGGCTCCCGCAAGGGGCCGAGCTCGACCGGCGGCGGGCAGCCCGCGCCGGACGCGGTGGCGCCCGAGACCGGCCGATCGGCCGCACCGGAGGGAGACGCCGAGTCCGGGGCCTCCCCCGCGCCGGACGTCAAGGCGCCCGACTACCTCTCCACCTTCGCCCTGGACGTGGACACCGCCAGCTACGGCTACGCGCGCCGCACTCTCGGCGACGGCAGGCTGCCCGCCGCCGAGGACGTACGCCCCGAGGAGTTCGTCAACAGCTTCCGCCAGGGGTACGAACGGCCCGAGGGCAACGGCTTCTCCGTCAACGTCGACGGGGCGCGCATCGGCTCCGGAAAGGGCGGGGGCGGCGGAACCGGAGCCTCCGACTGGTCGCTGCTGCGGGTCGGCCTGGCGACGAAGACCGCGCCGCCCGCCGCCGAACGGCCGCCCGCCGCGCTCACGTTCGTCGTCGACATCTCGGGGTCCATGGCGGAGACCGGCCGCCTGGACCTGGTCCGGAAGTCCCTGGCCATCCTCACCGACGAACTGCGCGACGACGACTCCCTCTCCCTGGTCACCTTCAGCAACGAGGCCGAGACCCGGCTGCCGATGACCCGTGTCAAGGGCAACCGGAACCGGATCAAGGACGTGGTGGAGGAGATGCAGCCGGCCCAGTCCACCAACGTCGAGGCGGGCATCACCCGCGGATACGAGGAGTCGGTCGAGGGCCACCGCGAAGGGGCCACCAACCGCGTGGTGCTCCTCTCCGACGCGCTCGCCAACACCGGCGACACCGAGGCCGAAGGCATCCTGAAGAAGATCGACTCGGCTCGTCGCGAGTACGGCATCACCCTCTTCGGTGTCGGTGTCGGCAGCGACTACGGCGACGCGTTCATGGAGCAGCTCACCAACAAGGGCGACGGCAACACCACGTACGTCGGCGACGAGACGCAGGCCCGCAAGGTCTTCGTCGACCAGCTGCCCGCCCACCTGGAGATACGGGCCCGCGACGCCAAGGCCCAGGTGGCGTTCGACCGGAAGAACGTGCAGCAGTTCCGGCTGATCGGCTACGAGAACCGCAAGGTCGCCGACGAGGACTTCCGCGACGACAGCGTCGACGGCGGCGAGGTCGGCCCCGGCCACACCGTGACCGCTCTGTACGCCGTACGGCTGCGCGAGGGCGCGTCCGGCACGGTGGCCAGGGCGACGGTGCGCTGGCTCGACCCCAAGACCCGCAAGGCCCAGGAGGAGACCGGAACCGTCACGACCGGGGCGGTCGACGGAACCCTCTGGGGCGGCGAGAACGACCGGCTCCAAGTCGCCGCCGTGGCGGCCTACTTCGCCGACCGCCTGCGCGGCGGCGACCTGCCCGGCGCACCCCGCCTCGGCGAACTCGCCTCCCGGGCGTCCGGGTTGGCGGAGTCCACCGAGGACAGCGCCGTGGAGAAGCTGGCCACGGCCATCGGCCAGGCGGACCGGCTCCACCGCGGAGCCGGGACGGACGACGAGCCGGAACCGAGCGAGGGCGAGATCGGCTGAGGCGGATCGCCCGTCCGCACCGGCCCGGGGGCAGCCCGCACCGGGGGCCCGCACCGGGACCGTCCCCGGTGCGGGCGCGTCGGGCCGCACGGTCGCTCGAAAAGGCGTCCTGCGAACCGTCCTCCCGGGTCATGATGTCCGCCATGACCTCCCTCCTCCTGGTGCTCGCCACGATCGTCACCGGCCTCTACGCGGGCTTCATGCTGACCTTCCTGACCGGGATCATGCCCGGCCTCGCAGAACTGACGGACGAGCAGTTCTCGGCGGCCATGCGCCGCTTCAACGAGAAGGTTCCCGGCCCGGTCTTCCTGATCCTGTTCCTCGGCGTCGTCGCGCTGCCCGCCGCCGCGTTCTTCACGGGCCTCGGCGAGCACGACGAGGTGGCGGGGCCGGCCATTCCGGCGGCGCTGATCTGCTCGGTCGCCGGTCACCTGATCACCGTGATCGGGAACATCCCGCTCAACAACGCCCTCGCCGCCTCCGAGGGCGGCGACGACAGCGCGGCCCGCGCGGCCTTCGAGTCCCGCTGGAACGTGCTGCACCGGGTGCGCACGCTGCTCTCGCTGGCGGCGTTCGTGCTGCTGGTCGTCGCGCTGTAGGCCACCGCCGGGGTACGGCGGCGGGGCTACCGGCCGCCGTCGGCCTCGCCCCGCCCCGGATGCCGGGGACCGAGCAGTACCACCAGGGCGGCCTTGCCGGGCACGGGCGCGTCGACCCGCCGCCAGCCGGCCCGCTCGTACAGGCGCAGGGCCGCCTCGGCCCGCACCGAGGTCAGCAGCCAGCAGCGGCCGTCCGGGGCGGGCCCCGTCACCGCGTCCAGCAGCGCCGCGCCGAGCCCGCCGCCGTGTGCCTCCGGGGCGACCGCCAGCTCGTTCACCTCCAGCGCCCCGCAGAGCCACGCCCGCGTACGCCCCGCACCGAGCGCCTCGGCGACCTGCCCGTAGCTGCGGTCGGCCGGAAAGACCTCCGGGGTGATCCAGGCCGTGGCGAAACCGGTGACCGTCCCTCCCGTCGTCGCCACCGCCGCCGTGAACCCGGGCCGGAGGGCGTCCCGGGCGAGCCGTTCGACGTAGACGTCGGCCTCCGCCGGATCCTCGTTCCAGGGCGGGGCCGCGAAGGCGCTCGCGTACACGTCGCGGATGCCGTCGGCATACCGGATCACCTCGTCGGCCCGCACCGTTCGTACATCGGTCGTCATCGCACCGTCCCTCGGGTGTCGTCGGCGGACCATCGGCAGGTCACCGATGCCGCGGGAAACCCTAGAGGGCGGCGCGAGCGCGAACCGCCCTACCCGGCACACCCCTTCGCCCGGTGAGCCCGACCGAACGGGCACATCGTCGGCGACGGCCGCGTGCGGCGGCCCGGCTCGGCTCTCCGGGAAGAGCGCGAGCCGGGCCGCCGCGAGGCGCGGGTCCTGTCACACGTTGGGCACCTTGAGCCGGTCCCAACTGCTCTTCCCGGGAATGCCGTCCGCGTCGCCGCCCGAGTACCCCAGCTTGCGCTGCCAGGCGGCGTACGACTTCCGGTCGGCCTCGGACCAGGCCGGGCCGGGGCCCACCGTGTACCGGCCGCAGCCCTCGGCCACCAGCCGCTTGCCCATCGCCGTGATGACGGCGCTGTTCCGGCCGACCTTGAAGAACGCGGCGCCCGGGAAGGGCTCGTACGTCGGCTTCGGCGGCGGCTTGGACGGGCCGTCCGGGGCGCCGTCCAGCCGCTTGCCGACCCGCGTACGCATGGAGTTCATCGTGAAGCCGCGCGGATCGACCTTGCCCGGCTGCCACTCCAGATGCCCGATCACCGACCGCTCGGACCAGCCGTGCGCCCGGCAGACGGCGGCGGCGGCCCGCTCGATCGCCAGCAACTGGGCTGCCGGCCAGGGGTCTTTCCCGTCACCGAGGTTGACGCACTCGAAGCCGTAGAAGTGCCGGTTGCCGTCGGTGTTGGCCTCGTTGTCCGGGGGCAGCGCCTTCTCCGCGATGACCGCGCGCAGTACGTCGTCGTCGCCGAGCCCGGCGTGGTTCGCCCGCCCGTTCCCCACGAGGTGGACGGTCCCGTCCTTGGCGATGACACCGTGGCAGAGCGGTCCCGGCAGGGCGGAGTGGCCGTTGTAGCAGAGCTCGACGGAGGACGCGGTGCCCGAGGTGACCGTGTGATGGATCATCACCCCGTGCGTCGGCCCCCAGGGACCCTTGTGGTTCCGGTTGTTGGTACGCCAGCTCCGGTGTTCGACGACGTGGAGGCCTTCGTCGCGGAGGGCTTTGAGCAGCTTGTCGGCGGACAGCGGCGTCGCCATCGCGGCGCTCCTTTCCCTGATGTGCGTGGTTCACGCAGGCGCTTCGGTGTGCGGGCGGCGGGACCGGGTGGACGGGCGGCGGCACGGAGTCGCGGATGCCCGCCGGGTGACGGGGTGGGGCGGGGGGCCGGTCCCGCGGGAGGGGGTTCCGCCTTTCGGAGCCCACCTGAT
>NZ_QWFA01000237.1 GCF_003501885.1 Streptomyces globisporus | reverse complement strand
CGGATCCGTCGGCGTCGGGGTGGGGTCGGTCGGTGTCGGCGTTGGGGTCGGAGTCGGATCCGTCGGAGTAGGAGTCGGGTCCGTCGGAGTAGGAGTCGGGTCCGTCGGAGTAGGAGTCGGCGTCGGGTCGGGGGCGCACGACGGCAGGTCCCCGTCGAAGGGGTACGCGTGGATCTCCTGGCCGCCCGACTGGCCCTGCGAGGTGTGGGTGAGCGAACCCGCCGTGTAGAAGCGGCCGTTGGTGCCGCTCATGCTGAGCACCGTGGAGCTCGTCGGCCGGCCCACCAGAACGCTGCCCTCGAACTGGGCCGGGCCGCTCAGCGACAGAGCGGTGGCGTCCGGGAAGTTCCACAGGAGGTTCTCGCGGAGGCCCTCGTTGGGGAACGAGCCCATGAACGTGGCGACGCTGCGGGTGCTGCCGTACACGTTGACCAGGACGGTCGCGCCCTCGGGGATCCCGTTGAACACGAAGCCCGTGTTGCCGCCCGTCTCGGACTCCAGGTCCGCGTCCACGTCGAAGATCTGGATCGCGGAGGTGCCGTCGCCGGTGAAGGTCATGAGGTCGCCGACCTGCTGCCAGGTGCCCGTCGCCTCCCGGTGCTCGTCGCCGTCGTAGGCGTAGCACCGGCTGGCCTCGGTGAGCTGCGGGCGCAGCTGGGTGTACGGGGCGGCCGCGTCCGCGTCGAAGCGCGGGGCGGTGGTGGGGTTCACCGTGCCGGTGAGCGCCCCGGCGTACGCGACGCGGCCGGAGTGCTCACCCTCCTCGGCGAGGAGGCGCTGGCCGTCGGCGATGGTGATGTCCCCGCCCGTCGTCAGATAGTCGGAGCCGTCCGGCGGCGGCACCCGCGAACCGACGCCCGCGATGCCGACGTTGTAAACCTGCGAGACCCCCTCCCGCTTGTTCATGTCGAACTCGCCGAGGGTGACGACCTTGCCCTCCGCCTCGGCCGCCGCCTCGCGGACCAGGAAGTCCCCGCCGACGAAGACGTTGATGTTGCTGTCGAAGCCGACGACGGGACCGTTGTTGGGGTCGTTCCAGCTGGGCGGGCAGGAGCTGCCGAGGCAGGGTCCCAGTCCGCCCGGCAGCGGATCGGCACCCGCGGCCGGGGCCAGCACGCCCACCATCGCCGCGGCCGTGGCCACTGTCACTGCTGCCCGGATTGCGTTGCCGCGCCTGCGCGCCTTCTGTTCCATGCCGCGCAATATGCATGGTCATCACTTTGTCGTTTTGTATGACACGCCGCTCTTGACCCGTTGCGTAGGCCTATGGGTGGTTTCTTCGCGCGACACGCGCACAGGAGCGGCGTGTCGGAGCGCCGGAGCGCCACCGTCTGAGCGCCGTCGCCTGTCAGAGCGCCAGCAGCTTCGCCTCCAGCTCGGGGTCGAGGCCGACGGCCGGGCGGTCGGGGCGCTGGGGCGCCGTGCCGCCGAGCGCGCGCAGCCAGGACCAGGTGTCCGCCACGGTCTCCTCCACCGGGCGGCAGCGCAGCCCCGCCGCGTGCGCCCTGGTGTGGTCGCCGCGGTGCATCGTGTCGTACAGCTCGCCCGGCGGCAGCCAGATCGGCAGGTCGCTCCAGGGCTCGGCCCCGGCGGCCAGCAGGACCTCCGGATCGGTCCAGCGCAGTTCGGCGTCGGAGCCGGTGGCCCGTACGCAGGCCTCCAGCAGCTCGCCCATGGTCGCGTGGCCGGGGCGGCTGACGGTGTTGTACGGGCCGTGCAGCCCGTCCGCCGCCGCGTCGAGGATCCACGCCGCCAGGTCCCGGACGTCGATGTACTGGAGCTCCGCTTCGGGTCGGCCGGGGGCGATCACCGGGCCGCCGCGGGCGATCCGCGACAGCCACCAGGGAAGTCGGCCGATGTTCTCCCCGGGACCGATGATCAGTCCGGCCCGCGCCAGCAGGGCCCGGTTCCCGAAGGCGTCGAGGGCGGCCAGCTCACCGCCGCGTTTGGCCCGGTCGTACGGCACGTCCCCGCCGTCGTCCGGCGAGGCGCCGATGACCAGCGGGCCGTTCTCGTCGAGTCCGGGAGTGGCCGGGCAGGCGTACACCGAGCGGCTGGAGACGTAACTGAAGTGTCCGGTCCGGCCGGACAGCAGACGGGCGGCGTCCCGGACGGCCGCCGGGGCACCGCTCCAGGTGTCGACGACCAGGTCCCAGACCCGCCCGCTCCCCGCCAGCGCCGCGAGCCCCCGCTCGCCCGCGGTCCGGTCCCCGGTCAGCGCGCTCACGCCGGGCGGGGGCGCGTGGCGGCCGCGGTGGAACACCGTGACATCCCAGCCCCGCTCCAGCGCCGCGTCGGTGACGGCCCGCCCGACGAACTCCGTACCGCCCAGCATCAGAAGCCTCATGGAATGACTCTGCCCACCGGCGGGCGGCGGGGGAACCCGCACACGCTGTCAGCAGAACGGGGAACTCTCCAGGGGCGTGCGGAACCGTCCGGGTCAGGGCGTGCGGGCCAGCGGCGAGCGATGGCGCAGCAGCCACTCGTGGTAGCCGCTCGCCCGTCGCGCCGCGTCCCGGTAGGCGTCCTCCAACTGCGCGTACACCACCTCGATGTCGGCCCCGGGCCGGGAGACCAGGAGGAGGCGTACCGCGAGCGGGTCGCCCAGCAGCGGGCGGATCACCATGTCGTCGCGCGGGCCCGACGTCGGCTGGCAGGGGGCGACGGCCTCGCCGAGCACGACGAGGGAGGCGGCGGTGAGGTAGTCGCCGTGCAGGACCGGCGGGTTCAGTCCGGCGGCGCCGAGCACCCGGCGTACGCCGTCCCACTCGCCGTCCACCGTCGGATCGACCATCCACGGGTCGCCCGCGAGGTCCCCGAGCTCCACCACCCGGCGGCGGGCGGCCGGGTGGTCGCGGGAGAGGGAGATGAACTGCGGTTCCCGGTCCACGAGTACGCGCTGTTCCAGGCCCTCCGGCAGCGTGAGCGGACAGCCCTCCACCTCGTGCACGAAGGCGACGTCCAGGCGGCCCGCCGCGACCGAGCGCAGCAGCGCGTGGGCGGAGACGTCGACCCGCAGGGAGATGTCCGTACCGGGCAGGGCGACCCGCAGCCGGCGCAGCCAGCCGCCGATGACCCGGCTCGCGGTGGAGCCGATGCGCAGCCGGGAGCCACGGGGGCGGGTGGCCTCGGCCTCCGCCAGCGCCGCGGTGACCAGGTCGTTCATGCCGTCGACGAGGGGCCGGGCCCGGCTCAGGACGGCCCGGCCCAGGGAGGTCGGGCGGCAGCCGGTCCGTTCACGGAGGAACAGTTCGGCGCCGAGCACGTTCTCGATGCGCCGCAGCTGGGTCGTCAGGGAGGGCTGGCTCACGCCGAGACGGCGGGCCGCCTGGTGCAGACTGCCCGTGTCGGCGATGGCGCACAGCGCCTTGAGGTGTCTCACCTCCAGCTCCATGGAGCGGAGACTATGACCGCCGTCCGCCGCACACCAGACGTCGGAACCCCACCAAACGGCGGCAATTCAGGGAGTGTTGGGCTCGGAGGACTGTGGCGATGCCGTGTTAATGACGTGGGCATGGCATGACGGTGAGAGGCTGACGTGCGCAAAGAAGAGGCCCGGGCGGCGATAGGGCGGCGCTATCGCCGTTCGGCATCATCCCCGGCGACTGTGCGCTGCACCACACTCTTCCCCGTACCGCCCCACGCCTTGTCCGTTCAGCGGACACCCCCACGGCGTGGGTTCGTTCGGACAGGTAGGAGAAATCCCCCCATGAGACACCTCAAGAACGCCGTCGCCACCGCCGCCGCCGGCCTCGGTCTCGTCGCCGCGCTGGGCACCGCACCGGTCGCTCTCGCCGCTCCGGCCCCTGCCGCCCCTTCCGCCTCCTCCACCATCGCCGCGTACAACGGCTCCGGCGAGAACGCCGCCGCCAACCGGGCCTTCCTCGACGCGGTCATGAAGTCCGTCGCAGAGAAGCGCGCCGCCAACCCGGGCATCAAGGCCGTCACCGTCACCTACGACGCCTCCGGCGCGCCGTCCTTCCGCAGCCAGATAGCCAACAGCACGCGGATCTGGAACAGCTCGGTCTCCAACGTCCAGCTCCAGGAGGGCTCCGGCGCGGACTTCACGTACCGCGAGGGCAACGACCCGCGCGGCTCCTACGCGAGCACCGACGGCCACGGCCGCGGGTACATCTTCCTGGACTACGCCCAGAACCAGCAGTACGACTCGACCCGCGTCACCACGCACGAGACCGGGCACGTGCTCGGCCTGCCGGACAACTACTCCGGTCCGTGCAGCGAACTGATGTCCGGCGGCGGCCCCGGCCCGTCCTGCACCAACGCGCAGCCGGACGCCAACGAGCGGGCCCGGGTCAACCAGCTGTGGCAGAACGGCCTGGCCTCGCTCGCCCGTTCCGCTTCCTGACGCCGTCGCACTCCCGGCGCCGTCGCGCCCCTGGCGTCATCGCGTTCACGACGCCGTGGCGCTCGTCCGGCCGGTCCCGTGCCCCGGGACCGGCCGGCACCCCCCACACGACAGAGGGCCGTTCCGCTTCCGGAACGGTCCTCTGCGCGATCCCCGACGCCTCCCCCTGTCAGGCGTCGAGTTCGTTACGGACGAGGGTCAGCAGTTCGTCCTCGGTCATGCCCAGGTCCCGGGCGTCGGCGACCGCTTCGCGCACCCTCTCCAACAGCCGGGCACGCTGCGGCGAGGCGCCCGCGGTGATCGCCGCGCCCCGGCCGCGGCGCAGTTCGATGAGCCCTTCCTCGCGCAGCCGCTGGTAGCCGCGCAGGACGGTGTGGACGTTCACGCCGAGGGATTCGGCGAGCGCCCGGGCGGCGGGCAGCCGCTCGCCCGGGGCCACGGCGCCCTCGGCGACCGCGCGCCGGACCGAGGCGGCGATCTGGTCACCGAGCGGCACGGTGGAGGTCGGATCGACCCGGAAGAGCATGGTCAGCGCCCCGCCCGCTGCCGGTCGAGCAGGGTGTTGAGCAGAGCGGCGCCGGTGGCCGAGTCCCCGACCGTGACGGCGAACTCGCGTCCGCTCGTCAGGCTGACGACGATGGCCTCGCCCGAGCGGGTGATGACGCCGCTGCGCTCGGGGCGGATGCGATAGCCCCAGCCGCCGTACTCCGCGAGGGCGTTGACCGGGCGGCTGTCCGCGACCTCCATCCGCTCCAGCGGCACCCGCACCCGGGGCCGGGGCAGCAGGCCGGTGACGGTGAGGCCGCGCCGGTCCACGGTGACGTGGGGGCGGCAGAAGGTGCCCGTCACCAGGGCGAGCAGGATCAGCGGCACCCTGATGAACCAGCTCTGCTCCCACCCGACGGTGACACCGGCCGCCAGCAGCACCAGCACGGCGACGGGTGCCCACCAGGCGCCGATGCCGCGCCCCCAGGCGGCCACCTCGCCGTCGGCGAGCATGATCCTCTCCCGGGTCGCCGGATCCAGGCCACGGGGATCCTCGGGCGCGGGGGCCAGCCGGGACAGCAGCAGCCCGAGCGCTCCGGCGAGAGCGGCCGCCCCGAGGGCCACCGCGATGTGCCAGAGCGGGAGCCCGTCGGCCGAACCGCCTTCGGGGGCATCCACGTTGACGAACAGGACGGCGATCAGCAGATAGCCGAGGAACGCGGCCACGGCGAAGCCACCGCCGATGAGCCACCGGTAGGTGCGGCCGTGGAGCCTGCCCTTGACGGCGATGAAGACCCACAGCGCGCCGAGCACCAGCAGCGAGGGGAGCGTGTAGAGCAGATAGGCGGTGAAGCTCGTGTATCCGTTGGCGGATCCGCCGGCGTCGAAGTGGACGGCCAGCCGGTCGGGCAGGCGGTCCGCGATGGCGGCGTAGAGCGTGAGGTCGATGAGGAGTGCGAGCACAAAGGGCAGGGCGGCGAGAGTGACGCGGCCAAGGTTCTTGCTTGTCATGGAAAACCTCCGTTGTTCGCATGCTAGTAGAACAATATGGCGGAGGCAACAGGGGGAAGGCCACGGGGGAACGCGCGTCCGCCCCGTACCGGGATGCGGTACGGGGCGGACGCGAGCGGGTCGTCGTTGACGGGAGGTCGGGGGAGGCCGTCGGGAGGTTGTCGGCGGCGGCTGCACAGCTTCGGGTCAGGCGGCTCCGGGCCAAGGGACACGCGTCTGGAGGCTGACGTCGTCCGGCAGGATCCGCTGGACGGCGGCCAGGGCCGCGGCGAAGTCGCGCTCGGCGCGGGCCGATTCGTACACCGCGCCGTCCAGATGGAGAGCGAGGTGCAGATCCGGGTCGGCCCGGCGCAGGGAGAGCAGGCACGTGAGTGTGGCGTGGCGGAGCGTGCCCGCGACGAGGACGGGCAGCGGCCGGTCCCACTCCAGGACGCAGTCGGTGAGCGCGCCGTCCCGGAGACCGAACGCCCCGTCCTCCGGCGGGGCGCCCGCGCCGGGCCTCAGGCCCTCGAAGCTCTCGCCCTCGAAGTCGGCCCCTCTGACCCGGAGCCGGATCCGCTGTCCGTCCGTGGTGAGAACGGCGGCGTCGGAACCCTTGTTGTCCCGGTACCAGCCGGCCCACGACTCATCTGTCATGAGCAGGGACTGTAGCCCCCGCCTCGGACAGCTTCCGTACCGCCCTCCGCAGGAGAGCCGCGGGACGTCAACCTGCCTGGGGTTCACGCCACATGGGATACATCGGCGGCCCGTCCGGCAGGTCGACCGTGCGGCCGAGGAAGCGGAACCCGAGCCGCTCGTACAGCACCCGGCTGCGGGCGCTGCTCGCCTCCAGATAGGCCGGCACACCCTCCCGGTCGCAGCGCTCCAGCTCCGCTCCGATCAGCTCCGCCCCGATGCCCTCTCCCTGGCGGCCGGGACGGACGCCGATCATCAGCAGATAGGCGTGTGCACGGTCGTGCGGGTGAACCACCCCGGTGAGCCTGCCCACCAGTTCGCAGCGCTCGTTGTCCGGGTCGGCGGTCTGCCGCATCAGCGCGGGTGTGGGGTCCTCCTCCTCGGGGGCCCCGGCCGGCACCGTCAGCCACAGGGCCACCGCCGCCTCGTCCTCGGCGATGTCGATGCGGCCCTCGGCGAGGGCGACGTCGACGAAGACGCCGAGGAACCTGCCGTGCACCGCCCGCCGGTGCGCCTCGTCGGGGAACACCCAGCTGCTGACCGGATCGTCGTGGAAAGCCTCCTCCATGACCGAGACGACGAGCTCCCGGTCTCGCTGCTCCGCCTGCTGGATCCGTATACCCATGACGGGCTGCCGCCTCTCTGCTGCCTTCCTTCAACCAACCTCCGGAATACTAGAGTTGACAGCGCGCCGCTGGTCACCCGAGGTGGGTCAGCTGGTCCGGCGGGTGACGAATTCGGCCAGCGCCAGCAGGTCGCCCGCCGCGCTCGGATCGGGGACCGCCCGGGAGAGGTGGTGGACCGCGCGGGCCATCCGGTCGGCCGCGCAGACCTGGGCCCAGTCCCGCCCGCCGGCCCGGTCCACCGCGTCGGCCGCCCTGCTCACCTCGGCGGCGGTGTTCATGGGCCCCCGGTAGAGCGCGGCGAGCTCGGCGGCGGCCGGGGTGCCCGAGGTGAGGGCGGCGACCACGGGCAGGGACTTCTTGTGGGCGGACAGGTCGGCCCCGACGGGCTTGCCGGTGCGGTCGGGATCACCCCAGATGCCGATCAGGTCGTCGATGAGCTGGAACGAGAGCCCGGCCTCCCGCCCGAACCCGTCCATCGCACGGACGGCCCGGTCCTCCGCCCCGGCGTAGAGGGCGCCGAGCGCGCAGGCGCAGCCGAGCAGGGCTCCGGTCTTGGCGGTCGCCATGGCGAGGCATTCGTCGAGCGTGACCTCGTCGGGGCCGCGCTCCTCGAAGGCGCAGTCCGCCTGCTGGCCAGCGCACAGCTCGATGACGCAGGTGGAGAGCCGGGCGGCGGCGGGGGCTGCGGCCGGATGCGGGTCCTCGGCGAGCAGCCGCTGGGCGAGGGCGAGCATGGCGTCGCCGGTGATGATGGCGTCCGGGATGCCGAAGACCGCCCAGGCGGTGGGCCGGTGCCTGCGGGTGGTGTCCTCGTCGATGACGTCGTCGTGGAGCAGGGTGAAGTTGTGGGCGAGCTCGACGGCGACGGCGGCCCGGACGGCGCGTTCCGGATCGCCCCCCAGCGCGCGGGCGGCGGCCAGCACGAGGGCCGGCCTGATGGCTTTTCCGGCCTGGCCGGCGGCGGGGGTCCCGTCGGCGTTCTGCCAACCGAAGTGGTACATCGCGATCCGGCGTATGCCGCCGGGCAACGACTCCACGGCCGATCGCAGATGCGGGTCGACGACGGCGCGGGTGCGCTCCAGGAGCGCCGCGGCCTCGTGCCCTTCCGTCGCTGCGTCCGTACTGGTCATGGTCACGGTCAACTCCCTGGGGGGGTGACTCGGAGTCAGCGCCAGCGGCTGACCTCGACGTTCTCCAGCACTCCGAGGGCGTCCGGTACCAGAATGGCGGCGGAGTAGTACGCCGTCACGAGGTAGGAGATGATCGCCTGCTCGTCGATCCCCATGAAACGGACCGAGAGGCTCGGTTCGATCTCGTCGGGGATGCCGGTCTGCTGGAGGCCGATGACGCCCTGCTCGGCCTCGCCGGTCCTCATGCAGATGATGGAGGTGGTGCGGGCGTCGGTGACGGGGATCTTGTTGGACGGGAAGATCGGCACCCCGCGCCAGGCGGGCACGTGGTGGCCGCCGATGTCGACGCTCTCCGGGACGAGTCCGCGCCGGTTGCACTCGCGGCCGAAGGCGGCGATGGCCTTCGGGTGGGCGAGGAAGAGCTTCGATCCGCGGCGGCGCGAGAGCAGCTCGTCCATGTCGTCCGGGCTGGGCACCCCGTCGTGCGGCTGGATCCGCTGCCCGTAGTCGCAGTTGTTGAGAAGGCCGAACTCCCTGTTGTTGATCAGCTCGTGCTCCTGGCGCTCGCGCAGCGCCTCGACCGTGAGCCGCAACTGCTGCTCGGTCTGGTTCATCGGCTGGTTGTAGAGGTCGGCGACCCGGCTGTGGACCTTCAGCACGGTCTGGGCGACGCTCAGTTCGTACTCGCGGGGCGCCGCGTCGTAGTCGACGAAGGTGTGCGGGACGACCGCCTCGCCGACATGGCCGGCGGAGAGGTCGATCGCCGCCTCGCCGTAGTGGTTGGTCCGCTGATGCGGAATGGAGAGCAGCCCCGCGAGGTGGCCACGCAGCGATTCGGCGCGCTCGGCGAGGTTGTACACGTCGGCCCGGCTCAAGGTGAGGAGCGTGCACGGGGTGAGCGTGCGGGCGGTGTACTCCCAGACGGCGTCGCCGTCGACCAGGCTCTGGTCGCCGAAGTACGCGCCGTCGGCGAGGACCCCGAGCTCCGTCTCGTCCCCGTAGAGGCCGGAGCCGATCTTCTCGACCTTGCCGTGCGCCAGCAGATAGACCCGGTCCGCCGCGTCCCCCGAGGCGGCGAGCACCTCCCCCGCGGCCACGTCCCGCTGCTCGCACCTGCGGGCGAGCTCGGCGAGGACCTCCTCGTCCCCGAAGTCGCGCAGAGCGGGCAGCTCCCCCAGTTCGGCGGGGATCACGGCCACCCGGTCCCCGGTCTGCACGAAGGTCACCCGGCCGTCGCCGACCGAATAGCTGAGCCGACGGTTCACCCGGTACGTACCGCCCTGTACCTGCACCCACGGCAGCATCTTCAGCAGCCACCGCGAGGTGATCTCCTGCATCTGCGGCGCGGATTTGGTGGTCGTCGCGAGGTTCCGCGCAGCCGCCGTCCCCAGACTCTGCTGCGGCGGCGCCTGCGTGTCGCGAACCTCTTCACCAACGGACATCTGACGTCCTCTCGATCATGGGCTGACCTGCGAGGAAAAGACTTTCAGCAGGAGGGGGAGGCCCGCCATTACACAAAAGAGTGTGACTAATCCGCCTTCAGGTGGGGCACGTTGATCCCCGCCACCGGACCACTCCTTTAATTTGCATACCCTGTGCAACTTATCTACGCTGAGCCCATGCGGCTGACGAGATTCACCGATGTGGCCCTCCGCCTCCTCATGCGGCTCGCCGTCGCCGAGAACGCGGAAGCGCCGACCACCCGCGAGGTGGCGGCCACCATGCGGGTCCCGTACACGCACGCCGCGAAGGTCGTCGCCCGACTCCAGCACCTCGGCCTCCTCGACGCCCGGCGCGGCCGGGGCGGCGGGCTCACCCTGACCTCGGCCGGCCGCTCCGCGTCGATCGGCTCGCTGGTGCGGGAGCTGGAGGGACCGGAGGAGGTCGTCGAGTGCGAGGGCGACACGCCCTGCCCGCTCCGCTCCGCCTGTCGGCTGCGCTGGGCCCTGCGCGGAGCCCAGGAGGCCTTCTACGCCGCACTGGACCCGATCACCGTCACCGACCTCGTCGCCTCCCCCACCGGCCCGCTCCTGCTCGGCATCGGCAGCGGCCCACCACCCGACTGACACCCGGCCCGCGCACTCGCGCACACCCCCACGCGGGGCGACTTCCCCTGCCCTTGAATACGCATCCAGCATTCCAATAATAAGGAGCCTCATGCTCTCCGACCGGTCCGTCGCCACCGTCCGCGCCACCCTTCCCGCCGTCGGAGCGGCCATCGGGGACATCGCCGACCTCTTCTACGAGAAGCTCTTCGCCGCCCACCCCGAGCTGCTGCGGGACCTGTTCAACCGCGGCAACCAGGCCTCCGGCGACCAACGACGGGCACTCGCGGGGTCCATCGCCGCGTTCGCGACCGCGCTGGTCGAGCGGCCCGGCACCCGGCCCGATGTGATGCTGGACCGGATCGCCCACAAGCACGCCTCGCTCGGGGTGGCCCCGGAGAGTTACGAGGTGGTGCACACCCATCTGTTCGCGGCCATCGCCGATGTCATGGGGGACGCGGTCACCCCGGAGGTCGCCGCTGCCTGGGACGAGGTCTACTGGCTGATGGCGGGCTCCCTGATCGCCGTCGAGCAACGCCTCTACGCCCAGCAGGGCGTCCTGGCGGGCGACGTCTGGCACGCGTGGGAGGTGGCCGCCCGGGTCGAGGAAACCGAGGACGTCGCCACGTTCCTGCTGCGCCCCGCCCAGGACACGACCGCGCCCGCCTTCCGGCCCGGCCAGTACGTCTCCGTACAGGTCGAACTCCCGGACGGGGCCCGTCAGATACGCCAGTACAGCCTCTCCTGCGCCCCCGGCTCCCGACTCCGGTCGATCACCGTGAAGCGCGTGCGCGGCCAGGGCTCGCCCGACGGCGAGGTCTCCGGCCACCTGCACGAGCACACCCGCGTGGGCGACCTGCTGCGCGTCTCCGTCCCGTACGGGGACCTGGTACTGGACCACTTGGACGCGCCCCTGCTGCTGGCATCGGCGGGCATCGGCTGCACCCCCATGCTGTCGATGCTGGAGTACCTCGCCCAGGAAGGTCACCGGGGCCCGGTCACCGTCGTGCACGGCGACCGCTCACCGGCCGACCACGCCCTGCGCACCGACCACGTACGGCTGACGGAGAAGCTCCCGGACGCCGAGGCGCACTTCTGGTACGAGACCCCGGAGGCCGGACAGCCGGCGAACCGCACCGGCCTCGTCGACCTGGCCGGCATCACCGTACGACCGGGAACGCACGCCTATCTGTGCGGCCCGCTCCCCTTCATGCGGGCCGTCCGGGCCCAGCTCCTGGAGGCGGGGGTCCGGCCGGCCGACGTCCACTACGAGGTGTTCGGCCCGGACCTCTGGCTGGCCGCTTCCTGAAACGCCCGGTCCACGACGGCAGGCGACAATGAGCGGGTGACCAGCCCGCCCCCCGGCCCGCCCCGCTCGTGCTCGTC
>NZ_QWFA01000236.1 GCF_003501885.1 Streptomyces globisporus | reverse complement strand
GCCCGGCCCCCGGTTCGGCACGGGGCGCGGCGAAGGGGGAGGGAGCGGGGGAGGGCGAGGGGGAGCTGAGGGGAGCGGATGCGGTGGTGTCGTATGCGATCGGTGCGCCGGCGTACTCCGAGGTCACGTACGTCGGTGTGCCGGACCCGGGTGTGCCGGTCTCGGGCGTGCCGGATTCCGGAGCGGCGTGTTTCGGTCGGGCGGGTCCCGTGGTCCCGTACCTCGGTGTGCCGTGCTGCGGTGTTTCGTACGGGGACGTCGCGTACGCGTGCTCCTGCGCGGTGTACGCCGACGGGTCCTGCGGGGACGGACCGTGGTGCGCCTGTCCGGGCGGGGCGGGGGACGGTGAGGGCCAACGGGCCTCCGACGGGGACGACGGGCCCGCCGGGCCGCCGCCGAGCGAGACGGCGCGGTACCCGGCCGTTATGCCCGTTCCCGGCCCTGGCCCCGCCTTCGTCCGCCCCGGGTCCGGCCGCTCCTCCGGCGGGCCGAAGGCGATGCGGTCGGCGCTGCGGGGCGGAGGCTCGTACAGCGGGGGTTCGTACAGCGGTGACCGGCCGCTGTACAGCGTCTCGGTCGGCGCTTCGTGCAGCGTGCCGGGGATTGACGTGGGAGGGGGCGCGGCCGGGGGTATCGGCGCCGAGAGCGTGCGCGGGCGCACCGGCGTGCCCCGTACGTCCCGGTCCGGCTCGCTCCAGGCGTCCGGATCGGACCAGCGCTCGCCGGGAGCCGAGGAGGACTCCCGCAGGACCGGATCGGGGGCGGCCGGGGGCCCCTCGCCCAGCAGTTCGGCGACCCGGTCGGCGATCCGCCGCTGCGTCGGGCGCGGCAGCAGCCGCAGGCACAGCGCCCCTGCCACTCCGGCGAGGCAGAGCCCGTACATCACGACCACCCAGGTGGCAGGCGCGCGCCCCGCGTACAGGCCGTGGATCAGCGCGGCGCACCACGCCGGATACGCCAGCGCGTGCAGGGCGCGCCACCGGCCCGCGATGCCTCCCGTGTCCCGGGGCGACCCCAGCGACTGCCCGAGCCGGGCGGCCTTGGGGGAGGGCTGGGCGAAGGCGCTGCGGAGGGCGCCGGTCGCGGCAGTGACGACCATCAGCAGCCCGGCCAGCGAGCCGAAGCCGATCAGCCCCGCCGCGCCGGTCACGCCGAGGCTGAAGGGTATGAGGGCGCCGATCAACGCCACATGCCCGAGGGCGACCTTCACGGTTCCGTGCAGCAGCAGAAAGCCGAGCGAGGCGATGGCGGTGGCCCGGTGGATGCCCTGGCAGACGATGCGCTGACGGGTGGAGAGGAACAGCCGGTCCGTGGCCAGCAGGCCCCAGGCGACGGCAGCGCTGAGCGACACCAGCGACAGGACGCCGGTGGTGAAATCGAGGGTGGCGCGCAGCTCGTCGCTCCCTGCGACGGCGAACAGAGGGACGAAGACCAACGCGGCGACAGTCAGGCCGCCCTGTACCGGCCGACTCATTGCGGGGCTCATGCCGGTGGATACGCGGATCTTGCGATGAGGGTTCATGGGGGCGACTCCGAATAGTTCGGCAAAGCGGTCCCGTTGCCGCATGCTAGGACGCCCCGTACCAACCAGTACGAGGTTTGCTCGGTTGCCCCGATAGAGGTCGGTACGCGGAGTAACCCCTGCTTCCCGGGCGTTCTCCCCGCCCCCGAGGTCGTCCCAGGGCTCCGCGAAAACCTCATGCGAAGTACGCGCGGCACGCACGCAGCGGCCACGGGAACGCCATGTTCCGACTACGGAGAGTCGCGCGCGAAGGCAAGCGCGAGGGCAAGGGTGGGCGGCAGGCGGCGCGCGAGCGGTCGTGCGGGTGGTGGGGACCCGGGCTCGTGCGGGTGATGTCCGCCCTCCGGTTACTCCCCGCTCCCTTCCGGGCCCGTGCGGTACCCTGACGCCATGCGTGCCGTACGCCTTCTGCTTAGCGAGCCGCGCTGAAGAGTCCCGACCGGTGAGAACGCCTGGTCGGAGTCAGCGCGGCGTCCCCTCCTGTGCGAGGGGATTTTTCGTTTCCCGGCAGATGACGATCGATGGAGCTTTGAGGATCATGAGCGAGACGAATTCCGCTGCCGAGACGGCCGCGCCGCACCGCTACACGGCGGCGATGGCCGCCGACATCGAGGCACGCTGGCAGGACTTCTGGGACGCGGAGGGGACGTACGAGGCGCCGAACCCCACCGGTGACCTGGCGGGCGACCCGGAGCTGGCCGCCAAGCCCAAGAAGTTCATCATGGACATGTTCCCGTACCCCTCGGGTGCGGGTCTGCACGTCGGACACCCGCTGGGCTACATCGCCACCGATGTCTACGCCCGCCACCAGCGGATGACCGGCCACAACGTGCTGCACACCCTGGGCTTCGACGCGTTCGGCCTGCCCGCCGAGCAGTACGCGGTGCAGACGGGCACCCACCCCCGGGTCTCCACCGAGGCCAACATGGAGAACATGAAGGTCCAGCTGCGCCGGCTGGGACTGGGCCACGACAACCGCCGCTCCTTCGCGACGATCGACGCCGAGTACTACAAGTGGACGCAGTGGATCTTCCTGCAGATCTTCAACTCCTGGTATGACACCGAGGCCGACAAGGCCCGCCCGATCGCCGAGCTGGTCGAGCAGTTCGAGAGCGGCACGCGCGCGACCCCCGACAGCCGGGAGTGGAGCGCGCTGAGCGCCACCGAGCGCGCCGACCTGCTGAGCCAGTACCGACTGGCGTACGCCTCCGACGCCCCGGTGAACTGGTCGCCCGGCCTGGGCACCGTCCTGGCCAACGAGGAGGTCACCGCCGACGGCCGTTCCGAGCGCGGCAACTTCCCCGTCTTCAAGGCCAAGCTGCGCCAGTGGAACATGCGCATCACCGCCTACGCCGACCGGCTGCTGAACGACCTGGACGGGCTGGACTGGCCCGAGGCCATCAAGCTGCAGCAGCGCAACTGGATCGGCCGCTCCGAGGGCGCCCGGGTTGAGTTCCCGGTGGACACCGCAGGCGGCATCACCGTCTTCACCACCCGCCAGGACACCCTGTTCGGCGCGACGTACATGGTCCTGGCGCCCGAGCACGACATGGTCGAGCGGATCATTCCGGCCGCTTGGCCCGAGGGCACCCACCCGGTGTGGACCGGCGGCCACGCGAGCCCGGCCGAGGCCGTCACCGCGTACCGCAAGCAGGCCGCGGCCAAGTCGGACGTCGAGCGGCAGGCGGAGGCCAAGGACAAGACCGGTGTCTTCACCGGCGCTTACGCCATCAACCCCGTCAGCGGCGAGAAGGTTCCCGTCTTCATCGCCGACTACGTCCTGATGGGCTACGGCACCGGCGCGATCATGGCCGTACCGGCGCACGACGCGCGCGACTTCGCCTTCGCGCGCGCCTTCGAGCTGCCCATGCGCTGTGTCGTCCAGCCCTCCGACGACCGCGGCACCGACCCCGCCTCGTGGGACGACGCCTTCAGCTCGTACGACGCGAAGCTGGTCAACTCCGCCAACGACGAGATCTCGCTGGACGGCCTGGGCGTCGTCGAGGCCAAGGCGAAGATCACCGAGTGGCTGCAGGAGCACGGCGTCGGCGAGGGCACCGTCAACTTCCGGCTGCGCGACTGGCTGTTCAGCCGGCAGCGCTACTGGGGCGAGCCCTTCCCGATCGTGTACGACGAGGACGGCATCGCCCACCCGCTGCCCGAGTCGATGCTGCCCCTGGAGCTGCCCGAGGTCGAGGACTACTCCCCGCGCACCTTCGACCCGGAGGACGCGTCCGCCCAGCCCGAGACCCCGCTGTCGCGCAACGCCGACTGGGTCAACGTCACGCTGGACCTGGGTGACGGGGCCGGTCCGCGGAAGTACCGCCGCGAGACCAACACCATGCCCAACTGGGCCGGTTCCTGCTGGTACGAGCTGCGCTACCTGGACCCGAACAACGACCGGCAGCTGGTCGACCCGTCGATCGAGCAGTACTGGATGGGCCCGCGAGAGGGCCAGCCCACCGGCGGTGTCGACCTGTACGTCGGCGGGGCCGAGCACGCCGTGCTGCACCTGCTGTACGCGCGTTTCTGGTCCAAGGTGCTGCACGACCTGGGCCACATCTCCTCCGCCGAGCCGTTCCACAAGCTGTACAACCAGGGCATGATCCAGGCCTTCGTCTACCGCGACAGCCGGGGCATCGCCGTCCCCGCCGCCGAGGTGGAGGAGCGCGACGGCGCGTTCTACTACGCGGGCGAAAAGGTCAGTCGCGTCCTGGGCAAGATGGGCAAGTCCCTGAAGAACGCGGTCACGCCGGACGAGATCTGCGCGGAGTACGGCGCGGACACCCTGCGCCTGTACGAGATGGCGATGGGCCCCCTGGACGTGTCGCGTCCCTGGGACACGCGTGCCGTGGTCGGCCAGTACCGCCTGCTGCAGCGGCTGTGGCGCAACGTCGTCGACGAGGAGACCGGCGAGGTCACCGTCGTCGACACGGAGCCCGGCGAGGACACCCTGCGCGCGCTGCACAAGGCGATCGACGGGGTGGGCCAGGACATGGCGGGGATGCGGTTCAACACCGCCATCGCCAAGGTCACCGAGCTGAACAACCACCTGACGAAGGCCGGCGGCCCGCTGTCGCGCTCGGTCGCCGAGCGGCTGGTCCTGCTGATCGCCCCGCTGGCCCCGCACATCGCGGAGGAGCTGTGGCGCCGCCTGGGCCACACCGACTCCGTCGTCCACCAGGACTTCCCGGTGGCCGACCCGGCGTACGTGGTCGACGAGACCGTCACCTGCGTCGTCCAGATCAAGGGCAAGGTCCGGGCCCGCCTGGAGATCTCGCCGTCCATCACGGACGAGGAGCTGGAGGCGCTGGCCCTGGCCGACGAGGCTGTCGTCGCGGCGCTGGGCGGGGCGGGCATCCGCAAGGTGATCGTGCGGGCGCCGAAGCTGGTGAACATCGTCCCCGCGTGACGGTGACGCCGACGGCGGCGGTGTGACGGCCCTGTGAGCGGTGGGGGCCATCCCCTACGGGCAGGTTGGGGGTTCCGAAGGAACCCTCGGCCTGCCCGTTCCGTTTACGGTGGAGGGGGCGACCGGTACCGGCGGCCGCATCGAGACACCGAGGGGCATTCATGGAACCCGCGCTCACGATCCTGGCGTTGCTCCTGGTCGCGTTCGTCGCGCTGGGCGTCTACGCGACCGTGAAGGCCGTCGGCGCGGCCAAGCGGGGCGTGGACCGCACGATCACGCAGGCCCGGCGCACGGTGGAGGACACCACGCTCCGGGCCAAGAGCTTCGGGCAGGTCGGTGTCGCGGGCGAGCTCGCACAGCTCCGGCTCTCCCTGCGCACCTCGATGCGGGCCACGCAGGACGCCCTGCACGCCGGTGTCGCCGAGGACGCCTCGCTGGCGGAGTCGGTGGACCTGTTCCGGCGGCTGAGCGCCCACGGTCTGGAGCTGGACGACGAGCTGAAGAGGCTGGAGCGCGAGCCGGACCGGGCGACGGTCGCGGGCCTGCTGCCCAAGCTGCGGGAGCGCACGCAGCGGATCACGCACTCCGCGGAGTCGCTGCGCTGGGCGGCGCGGGACCGGGCGCGGCAGTTCGCCGACGACGACCTGGACGCGCTGAACGCGCAGATCGACATCGAGGCCGGCGCGCTGCGGCACTGGGCCGTGGACGAGCCGTCGTCGCAGACGTCCGGCGCGGGCGCCTCCGCCACGACGCCGGGCCGGGGCCCGGGGACGGACTGGCCGGAGCCGGCGGCCTCGGCAGACCCTTCGGCCGGCGGCAGCACGGCCGACGAGGCGTGGTCCGGACCGGCCCGCGAGGAGAGTCCGCAGGCGATCACCGCACCGGACCCGCGGCTGCGCACGACCTACCCCTGGCAGAAGTCCACCCGGCCGGAAACGACGAACTGACGCACGCGGGTCGGTTCAGGCCCGAACGGATGCGTTCCGAAGCGGCCAGGAATGATCAGAGGGCCGGGGCCGGGCTGCCGCACTCCCACCCCGCCAGGTAACCTCCGGCTCATGTCCCGCCATGTCGCTATCGTCACCGATTCCACGGCCTACCTGCCGCGCCCGACGATGGAACGGCACGGCATCACCGCGGTGCCGCTGACCGTCGTCCTGGGCGACCGGGCGCTGGAGGAGGGCACGGAGATCTCCGCCCGCTCGCTCGCCCTGGCTCTGCAGAAACGCCACTCCGTGACCACGTCCCGCCCCAGCCCCGAGGTCTTCGCCGCGGCCTACCGGGCGGCGGCCGAGGGCGGGGCGGACGCGGTGGTGTCACTGCATCTGTCGTCGGAGTTCTCGGGCACGTACGACGCCGCGCTGCTCGCGGCGAAGGACGCCCCTGTTCCGGTACGTGTGGTGGACACCGGCATGGTCGCCATGGCCCTGGGGTTCTGCGCCCTCGCGGCGGCGGAGGCCGCCGAGGCGGGCGGCGGCCTGGACGAGGCGGTGTCGGCGGCGGAGAAGCGGGCCGCGGGCACCTCGGCGTATTTCTATGTCGACACGCTCGACTATCTGCGCCGGGGCGGTCGCATCGGCACGGCACAGGCCCTGCTGGGATCCGCGCTGGCGGTGAAGCCGATCCTGGAGCTCGACGGGGGCCGGATCGAGATGCTGGAGAAGGTGCGGACGGCGTCCAAGGCGATCGCCCGCCTGGAGGAGATCGTCGCCGAGCGGGCGGGTGCGGCCCCGGTGGACATCGCCGTCCACCACCTCGCCGCCCAGGAGCGCGCGGATCGCCTGGCGGAGAGGCTGCGTGAACGCGTTCCCGGTCTCGTCGACCTCCACGTCAGCGAGGTCGGCGCGGTGATCGGGGCGCACACGGGGCCGGGGCTGCTCGGCGCGGTGATCTCCTTGCGCTGATCTCCCCGCGGTGATCCGCGTGCGGGGATCTGCCTGCGCTGATCCCGCAGGGGAGATTCACTCCGTGGAGTGGCCGAGTTTTCCACAACTGCCGGACTGTCCACAGGAATCGGTGCTGCTCAGCGGGTTTCGGCGGATGTGCCTAACGTCGTGAGGCATGGCCCTTCGATCTTCTCGGGCGTCGGCTCCCGACGCTCCGTTCACTCCCGCGTCCTCGTCCGACTCTTCTGATTCATCGTCCCCGTCCACGCTCGCCCGGGCGCGGTACGGATCCGGCACTCGCCCGAGCGGCCGGGCGGGTGCGCGCCCCGGGGCCCGTCCCGGTCCGCGCCGCGGCGGGCGACGGTCCGTGCGGGGGCGGTCCGCCCTGGCGTCGGCGGCCGCGCGTCGCCGGGCGGATGCGCTGATGGCGGGTGCCTCCGGACTCGCGGGCGATGCCGTGCCCGTAGCGGGCCATGAGCCGGCGGGGGCGCCCGCACCGACACCACCCGTGCCTCAGCCCGAGACGGTGGGGGAGGCGCCCGTCGATACGTCGAGGGCGCGTCGTCTCGTGTCGGCCGTCCGGGAGCGGCTTCCGTTGTGGGTGCGGCTGCGGTGCGGGATGGCACCGCGGACGCCGGTGGTGCTCGGCCTGGTGCTGCTCGCCGCCGTGGCCGTCGCCACCGTGCACTTCTGGTCCGTCCGGCCCCAGGCCGTGCGTGCGCCGGAACCGGTCGCGGAAGAAGCGGCGGCGCCCGCGCTGCCACCGGATCCGTTGCGGTCCGGCGCCCGCGATCAGGTTCCCCGCCCGGCTGCCGGCGGGAACGGCGGGAACGGGAGCGGGCAGATCGTCGTCGATGTGAGCGGCAAGGTGCACCGGCCGGGCGTCCGTCGGCTTCCGGCGGGGTCACGGGTGGCGGACGCGCTCGAGGCAGCGGGCGGTGTGCGCGCCGGTACGGATGTCACGGGACTCAACCGGGCGCGGGTCCTGGTGGACGGGGAGCAGGTCGCCGTGGGCCTTCCGCCGGGCCTGCCGGTCACCGGGACGGCGGGAGGCACCGGGGTCGGGTCCGGGTCGGCCGGTGCGGCGGGCGGGGCCGGGCCGTCGGCGCCGCTGAGCCTCAACACGGCGACCGCGGAGCAGCTCGAAACCCTGCCAGGGGTCGGGCCCGTGCTGGCCCAGCACATGATCGACTACCGCACGGAGAACAACGGCTTCCGATCCGTCGACGAACTCCGGCAGGTCAACGGGATCGGCGACCGCCGCTTCGCCGACCTCCAGCCGTTGGTACGGCCATGAGCAGCCCTGAGGCCCGGCTCGACTGCGGGGGCGATTCCCGGCCCGATTCCCGGGACCTGGACAGTGACAGCACCGGAAATGCGGGTGAGGAGGGGGATGCCGGCGCGGCGGGGAAGGGGCCTCGGCGGGAGGGCCCCACGGATCTGCGGCTCGTTCCGCCCGCCCTGGCGGTCTGGGCGGCAGCGGCGGCGACGCTGGGGCTTTGACGGGGCGGTGGGCGGTCGTCGTGGCCCTCGCC
>NZ_QWFA01000235.1 GCF_003501885.1 Streptomyces globisporus | reverse complement strand
CTCCCCGACCCTCGCTGCCCGAACCGGCGTCCGCCGGTTCGGGCCGGCGCCCCCTACCCGCCCGTCAGGCGGCCGTAGGCCGCCGAGCGGGCCGGTACCGTAAGGGGAGATCCGTACGACTCGTGAGCCTCCTGACGGGCTGCGTGAACCCAGAAGGAACCACATGACGACCAACCGTGGACGCAAGGACGTCATCCGCGACCGGATGGCCGCCACCGGCGAGTCGTACAACGTCGCCGCCCGCAACCTCAAGGCCATGAAGGACACCGCCGCTACCCGCGACGCCGTCCTCGTGCAGCGCTGGACGCCCGTCGACTCCTTCGACGTTCCCTGCCCCTGCGGCGGGACCTGCGAGCCGGGCGAGACCTGCGGCCACTGCCACGCCCGCCACCGGCACGTGAAGCGCTACCCGGGCTCCACCACCGAGGTCGAGACCTGGGCCGACCGCTACGAGTGCACCGGCTGCTCCTCGTCGTACACCCTCACCGTCCACCTGGCCGGCCGGCCCTGGGGCGTCGCCGAGACGGTCGTCAGGGGCGGATCGGGCGAGGAGGTCGTGCAGGCGACCGTCTTCCCGGGGGTCATTCACCCGCTGCTGCGGTCGGAGGCGGCCGAGGGTCCCGGCCAGGAGTGACGGCAGGTGGGGCGGAACCGGTCAGGATTCGAGAAGCCTTTACCGCCCCCCGCCTCTAGCGTGAAGGACATGGCAACCACCACTTCCTCCGCAGCCCCCACGACCCTCGCCTCCGTCATCCTTGAGGTGGCCGACCCCGAGGCCGCCCGCCATTTCTACAGCGCCTTCGGTGTCGACAGATACATCACCGCGCGGGCGTCCGAAGCGGTCTCGGCCGGCTTTCGCGGGTTCACCCTGGCCCTGACGGTCTCCGGCCCGGCCACCGTGGACGGCTTCGTCGCCTCCGCCGTCGGCGCCGGCGCCACGGTGCTGAAGCCCGCCACGAAGTCGCTGTGGGGGTACGGCGGAGTCGTCCAGGCCCCGGACGGGACGATCTGGAAGATCGCGACCTCGGCGAAGAAGGACACCGGACCCGCCACCCGCGACATCGACGAGGTCGTCCTGCTGCTCGGTGTCGAGGACGTGAAGGCCACCAAGCAGTTCTACGTGGGGCGGGGTCTGACCGTGGCCAAGAGCTTCGGCGGGAAGTACGCCGAGTTCGCCACCGGTGGCGGCTGCCCCATCAAGCTGGCGCTGTACAAGCACCGAGCGCTGGCCAAGGACCTCGGTGTCCCCGCCGACGGCACCGGCTCGCACCGCATCGTGATCGGCTCCACCGGTGGCACCTTCACCGACCCGGACGGCTTCGTCTGGGAGGCCGCACAGTCCTGATCCACCGGGAGCGTGCGATCGCGCGTTCGCGGGGTAAGCGAGAGGCAGACGCCCCAAGGAGGAACCATGTCGCGCCTGATCGCTCGCATCACCCGGTTCACCCGCAGCCCCCAGGGCCGGCGGACCATCGCGTCGGCCCGGCGCGCCGCGGCCGACCCCCGCAAGCGCGCCCAGGCCCGCAGCCTGCTGGGACGGCTGCGCGGACGCCGGTGACCTCGGCGCTCCGGCGGCCGGCCGGAGCGGCGCCGGGAAGCGAACGCGGAAGATGCCCGCACAGGCCTCCCCGTGCAGGCATCTTCGCGTTCCGTCCCGTCGGCGTACGGCTCAGCTCTCGTCCGGCGCCAGCGTCAGCGAGATCGAGTTGATGCAGTAGCGCTGGTCCGTCGGAGTGGGGTAGCCCTCGCCCTCGAAGACGTGGCCCAGGTGCGAGCCGCAGCGGGAGCAGCGCACCTCGGTGCGGACCATGCCGTGGCTGCGGTCCTCGATCAGCTCGACCGCGTCGGTGTCCTTCGGGTCGTAGAAGGACGGCCAGCCGCAGTGCGACTCGAACTTGGTGTCGGAGCGGAACAGCTCCGCCCCACAGGCCCGGCAGGAGTAGACGCCCGCCGTCTTGGTGTCCGTGTACTCACCGCGGAAGGCGGGCTCGGTGCCGGCCTGGCGCAGCACCGCGTACTCGGCGGGGGTCAGCTCTTCCCGCCACTGCTCGTCCGGCTTCTCGACGTCGTACGGCACGGCTCGCTCCTCAGCTCGACAGGTGGTCCAGGATGCGCGGGCCGAGGTCGGTGACGTCGCCCGCTCCCATGGTGAGAACGAGATCGCCGGGCTTCGCCATTCCCGCGATCGCGGCGGGTACGTCGGCCTGGTCGTGGACGGCGGTGACCTCGGCCCCGGCCGCTTTCGCCGCGTCGATGATCAGGGCGCTGGTGATGCCGGGGATCGGGTCCTCGCGGGCCGGGTAGATGTCCAGGACCACGGAGGCGTCGGCCAGCGCGAGGGCCTGGCCCATCTCGGTGCCCAGCTCCTGGGTACGGGAGAACAGGTGCGGCTGGAAGACGACCAGGATGCGGGCGTCGGCGGCGGCGCCGCGCATGGCCTCCAGGTCGGCGGTCATCTCGGTCGGGTGGTGCGCGTAGGAGTCGATGACCTGCACGCCCGCCGCCTCGCCCTTGAGCTGGAGGCGGCGCTTGACCCCGGTGTACGAACCGAGGGCCGAGGCCAGGTTGTGCGCCGGGATGCCGAGGGCGACCCCGGCGGCGAGCGCGGCGACCGCGTTGTGGGCGTAGTGGGCGCCGGGGACGGAAACCGTGAAGGTGAGGAACTTCCCGTTGAGCAGGACCGTGACCTCACTGGTCAGGCCGCGCGGGGTGACCTTGTGGACGCGTACGTCGGCGTCCTCGGCGGAGCCGTAGGTGACGACCTTGAGGTCGGAGAGGTCACGGACCCGGCGGGTCAGCTCGACCGCGCCGGGCTGGTCGGCGGAGATGACGAGGGTGCCGCCGGGGACGATCTTGCCGACGAAGGTCTCGAAGGAGTCGTAGATCTCGTCCATCGAGGCGTAGTTCGCGTGGTGGTCCAGCTCGACGTTGAGGACGATCGCGACCTCGGGGTCGTACTTCTGGAAACTGCGGTCGCTCTCGTCCGCCTCCGCGACGAAGATGTCGCCTTCGCCGTGCGTGGCGTTGGTGCCCGGGCCCTCCAGGTCGCCGCCGATGGCGTACGAGGGGGCCAGGCTCAGCGAGGAGAGAGCCACGGCCAGCATGGAGGTGGTGGTCGTCTTGCCGTGCGTACCGGCCACCGCGATGGCCCGCAGGCCGTTCATCAGGGAGGCCAGGGCGTCCGAGCGGTGGACGACCGGAACGGCCAGCTCGCCTGCCCGGAGCAGCTCCGGGTTGTCGGCGCGGATGGCGCTGGACACGACCACGCAGGACGCGTCCTCGGCCAGGTGCCCGGCCTCGTGCCCGATGTGCACGGTCGCCCCCAGCGCCCGCAGCGACTCGGCGGTGGCGGACTCCTTGGCGTCGCTGCCCGCCACCTTGGCGCCGCGCTGGGCGAGGATCTTCGCGATGCCCGACATTCCGGCCCCGCCGATGCCGATGAAGTGGGGTCGTTCCATGGCGGCGGGAATGCCGGGTGCCATCTGTACTCCTCTGGGGTGTGCGCTGCGTCCGCGGGCCCGGTGCCACTCCGGGCCGCGAGCCCAGCCTATTCGCTGTGCGCGAAGAGCTTGAGCACCGGGACGCCCACCTTGTGGCGGGCCCGGGAGGCCCAGTCGCGGTGGAAGAACTCCTCCACGTAGTGCGGGGCCGTCAGGACGATGACCTCATCGGCGCCCGCGTCGTCGACGACGGTCTTCAGCTTGTCCAGAGGGTGGTCCTCGATCACCTGTCCGACGGCTTCGGCGCCCGCCTGGCGCAGGGCCCGTAGGGAGTACTCCAGGCCGATCTCGGCGGGTTCGCGGGCTTCGCTGCCCTCCGGTTCCTCCCCTTCGCGCACCGCTTCCTTCAGCTCGCCCATCGCCACGTCGTCGATCGCGCGCAGCAGGACATCGGCCTGGTCACCGCGCGGCTGCAACAGAACGACGAACGAGATCCGCTCCTCGCCGTGGAGCGTGGTGACGAAGTCCACGTCCTCGGGAGTGAGCGGTTTCTCGATCATCAAAACGCTTGTGAACACGACAGGCGCCCTTCCGCTTCTTCGTCTCGTCGACCGCCGGCTCGACCGTCGACGGTCGTTTGCTGAAACCATCCTTCCCCGTGCTTCCACGGGGTTGCAGGGGTAAGTGTGCCCAGCCGAAGCTAAGCGGAACGGCAAATTCCGCTAACTGTCAGTCCGACGGTACCGAGAGAAGAGGAAACCGGCCTCTTCCAGCAGCGATGCCAGGAAAAAACGTTCCGGCACGGCGACCCCGGGACCCCCGGCGATGCGCTGAGCGTCACCCGCAGTGAGCATCGGGGAGAGCGTCAGGCAGAGCTCGTCCAGCGCGCCGGCCGCCACGAACTGGCCGAGCAGCCGGGGCCCGCCCTCGGTGAGCTGACGGCGCAGCCCCCGGCCGGCCAGTTCGCGCACCACCCGGGCCGGGTCCACCCGGGCACCGTCGCCCGCGATCACCACCTCGGCGCCCGCCTTCCGGGCCGCCCCGATCCGCTCGGCGGGGGCTCCGGCGCCGGTCACCACGAGGGTCGGGACGAGGGGCTCGGTGAACAGCGGCAGCGAGAAGTCCAGGTCCAGGGAGCCGGTCACCACCGCGACGGCGGGCGCGGGGCCCTGCCCGGCGGCTGCGCGTCGCGCGGCGAACGCCTCACGGGCGCGGGCCGGCCGGTAACCCTCCAGGCGTACGGTCTCGGCCCCGGCGATGACCACGTCGGCCAGGCCCCGCAGGGTGCCGAAGATCCGCATGTCGGCGGCGCAGGAGATGGGCTGCGAGCGGCCGTCGTGCTGGGCGGCCCCGTCGAGGGTGGAGACCATGTTGGCGCGCAGCCAGGGGGTTCCGTCGGGGAGGCCCGCGGGGTAGGCGTACGCCTCCGCCAGCTCGTCGAGGCTCCACTCGCGGTCGGGGGCGGCGGCGCCCGTCGTTGTCAGGTCCGTCACAGGGAACAGGCTTCGCATGGGTTGCAGTCTGGCACGGGCCTTAGGGTGGAGAGTTGTGTCGTCATCCACCGCGTTTCCGGGGCAGAGCCCCCTTGCCGAAACGGCCCCGCTGTCCCTGTGCGCCCGCGAGCCGCACGTCCCCGCCGACCGTCTGGTCGCCGAGATGGTGCCGCCGCCGCGCTTCGATTCGGTGCGCTTCGACACGTACGTACCCGACCCGAACCAGCCCAGCCAGAGCGAGGCGGTCACGGTCCTGGAGGGGTTCGCCGCCGGGCTCGGCGGGGCGCACGCGACGGGTTCCGGCCGCCGCAAGTGGTTCGGCAGCAAGAAGCCGGCCGCGCCGGCCGGACCGCGCGGGGTGTATCTCGACGGCGGCTACGGCGTCGGCAAGACCCACCTGCTGGCCTCCCTCTGGCACGCCACGCCCGCCGAGCCGTCGCTGAAGGCGTTCGGCACGTTCGTGGAGCTGACCAACCTGGTGGGCGCGCTGGGGTTCCAGCAGACCGTGCGGACGCTCAGCGGCCACCGGCTCCTGTGCATCGACGAATTCGAGCTGGACGACCCGGGCGACACCGTACTGGTGTCCTCGCTGCTCAGCAGGCTCGTGGAGTCGGGAGTGGCGCTGGCTGCGACCTCGAACACACTGCCGGGCAAGCTCGGCGAGGGCCGGTTCGCCGCGGCCGACTTCCTGCGCGAGATCCAGGGCCTGTCCGCGCACTTCCGCCCGCTGCGCATCGACGGCGAGGACTACCGGCACCGCGGTCTCCCCGAGGCCCCGCCACCGTACAGCGACGAGCAGGTGGCCCGGGCCGCGTACGCCACGCCGGGCGCGTCCCTGGACGACTTCCCGGGGCTGCTGGACCATCTGGCGAAGGTGCACCCGAGCCGGTACGGCGCGCTCACCGACGAGCTGGGCGCGGTCTGCCTGACCGGGGTGACGCCGGTGCCCGACCAGTCGACCGCGTTGCGCCTGGTGGTGCTGGCCGACCGGCTGTACGACCGGGAGGTTCCGGTGCTCGCCTCCGGGCTGCCGTTCGACAAGCTGTTCAGCGACGAGATGCTGAACGGCGGGTACCGGAAGAAGTACTTCCGGGCGATCTCCCGGCTGACGGCGCTGGCGCGTGACGCGAAGGGACTGGTGGCGCAGTAGGTTCGGGGGGTGACACCGGGTGCCCGTTCGGCGGCGTACCCGTAACTCCACTTCCGTACAACCGCGCACACCGTTCGAAGGGATCCAGCATGGCTACCACGCGTCAGGCGCACACGGTCTGGGAAGGCAACCTGATCGAGGGCAAGGGGGTCGTCTCCTTCGACTCCTCCGGCATCGGTGAGTACGACGTCTCCTGGCCGTCCCGCTCCGAGGCGGCGAACGGCAAGACCAGCCCGGAGGAGCTGATCGCCGCCGCGCACTCCAGCTGCTTCTCGATGGCGCTCTCGCACGGTCTTGCCGGGGCCGGCACCCCGCCCACCAAGCTGGAGACGAAGGCGGATGTCACCTTCCAGCCCGGCACCGGGATCACCGGAATCCACCTCACGGTCGAGGGCTCGGTCCCCGGGCTGGACGAGGCGGCCTTCGTGAAGGCGGCCGAGGACGCCAAGGCGAACTGCCCGGTCAGCCAGGCGCTGACGGGTACGACGATCACGCTGTCGGCCTCGCTGGCCTGACCGGTCGGGCGGCGGGCAGGGGCCGGTCGGCTTCGCCGGACCGGCCCGTCGGCCGAAGCCGGCCCGACCGTCCACGGGCGGCCCTTCCGCTCTGGGCCGTCCCAGCAGCAACACGGGGCGCGGGGGCGCGCATGGTTCCCCCGCGCCTCTGTGCGTGCTACACACGTGCGGGTCACTTCACCTGTCCGCCAACAGGGAGTCACCTCATGTCAACCGCACCCCGCTCCACCGCAACCCGACGTCAGGTCCTGGCAGGCAGCGGCGCAGCCGCAGCGATCGCCTTCACGGGGGCCTTCTCCGAACTCTTCGCGGGCACGGCAGCCGCGCGCGGCCACAGCGGTTACGGCCCCCTCGTCCCCGATCCGGACGGTCTGCTCGACCTGCCGAAAGGATTCCGCTACCGGGTGCTGTCCCGGGAGGGCGAGCCGCTGCGCTCCGGCGAGGGCCCGGTGCCGAGCAACCACGACGGCATGGCGGCCCTGCGGGGCCGCAACGGGCGGATCCACCTGGTCCGCAATCACGAGAACCGGCACACGGCCGAGATCGGCGTGCCGACGATTCCGGGACTGACGTACGACCCGGCGGCCAAGGGCGGCTGTACGTCGCTGGAGCTGGACGGCCGCAACAAGGTGCTCGGCGAGCGGGTCGCCATCGCGGGTACGGCGGTCAACTGCGCAGGCGGGCCCACCCCCTGGCGCACCTGGCTGACCTGCGAGGAGAACGAGGACAAGGCCGGGACCAACGGGTACACGAAGGACCACGGCTTCATCTTCGAGGTGGACGGCGCCGATCCGCGCCGCACGGGGGCCGTCCCGCTGACGGCGATGGGCCGCTTCCAGCACGAGGCGATCGCCGTCGACCCGAAGTCCGGGATCGTGTACGAGACGGAGGACGCGTTCGAGAAGCCGTTCGGGCTCTTCTACCGCTTCCTCCCCGAGAAGCCGCTCGGCGGCACCGGTTCGCTCCGGGCGGGCGGTGAGCTGGAGGCGATGCGGGTGCCGGGCGTGCCGGACCTCTCCGTCGTCCAGGAGACGGGGACCAGCTTCGACCGGATCGAGTGGGTCCCCGTACCGGATCCGCTGGCGAAGGAGACGGCGATCCGCTTCCAGGACTTCGGGGCCAAGGGCATCACGCACGCGCAGAAGCTGGAGGGCTGCTACTGGGGCGGCTCCTCGGTCTACTTCGTCTCCAGCTTCGCCCACCGCGACGAGGGCTCGGCGGCCGACCACTACGGCCAGGTGTGGCGCTACGAGCCGAAGAAGCGACGGCTGACCCTGGTGGTGATCTTCGGCCCGGACACCGACATCCAGCTGCCCGGCGAGTCCCCCGACAACATCTGCCTGGCGGCCGACGGCGGCCTGATGGTCTGCGAGGACGGCGGCGGCGCGCAGCACGTGCTCGGGGTGACCCGGCGCGGCGAGGTGTACACGATGGCGCGCGGACGGCAGAACATCGGGACGCCCGAGGAGCCGGAGTGGGGCGAGTTCGCGGGGGTCACGTTCTCGCCGGACGGCTCGACGATGTACGTGAACTGCTACACGCCGGGGACGACGTTCGCGGTGACGGGGCCGTGGTGCTGAGGGAGCCACTTCCTGGCTCTCACCTTCGGAGCGCCCTCGACCGTTATAGCCATATTGTCGGATATTTTCCGTGAGTGATCACTGCTGCGCGGAAGACACGGAAGGCGACGGTCCTGGCGGTCGCGGGGGTGCTGACCGGCACCGCCCTGACCGGGTGCGGGGGCGAGACCCCCGCACCCGCTCCCCCACCCCCGCCCGCTTCGGC
>NZ_QWFA01000234.1 GCF_003501885.1 Streptomyces globisporus | reverse complement strand
GCCCCGGGCCGGGGCTGTTCCTCGTGCCGGGACCGGTCGGGGCGGCCGGACCGGAGCGCCGGATGTCGTTGTGGTCGCCGATGCCGATCGCGCTGTCCTTCGCCGACTCGATGAACACACCGCCCGCGCCGATGTGGACGATCTTCTGCTCGAACTCGTCCGTCTCGTAGCCGGCTTCGCGCAGGGCGAGCTGGACGCCGCCGTTCACCCGGTCCTCGATGCTCTTGAGATACCGGTCGACGTCCATGTCCTGGAAGAGCGACGCCTCGTCGTCGGCGCCCAGCTCCCGGACGGAGAACGCGGGGCCCTCGGCCAGCGCACCGGCGTTCCCGGCCGTGAGCAGCTTCCAGGCGCTCGCCGCGCCCCGGCCCAGGACGACGAGCGCGTGAACGGCCGAGGCGGGGGTGCGGGTCAGCGCCCAGACCGCCTTGCCGAACACGTTGTTGTTGCGGTGCCGGTGGGCGGCCCGGTCGGCGTCGCGGAACAGCGTGTGCACCGGCTTCAGGACGTGCGGGGCGACCTCCAGCATCAGCATCCCGCCCTNCCCGGATGCGCAGGAAGTGCCGCCTGCCCTCGCCGCCCTCCTCGACGGCGCGGCCCCGGTGCTGCTCGAACGCGTCGGGGCCGTAGGGGGCGTCCACCCGTCGCGGCAGGCCCGCCGCCGGCAGGAAGACGCACTCGTCGATCACCAGCTCGCGCAGCCGGTCCCGGACGGCGGCCGCTCCTTCGGGGGAGCCGTGCGGGGAAGGCACCCGCAGCGCCTCCAGCAGGGGCACGATCCGGCGCAGGATCCGGGCGTTGTCGAGCGGCTCGGTGGCGGCCCCCTCGCGGGGCCGGAGTTCCACGGCGAGGTTCCAGGGGCGGTAGGGCGTACCCGCGCCGCAGAACGGGTTCTCCTCCGCGTACATGATGAGCGGGGCGTGCTGTTCCAGCCGGATGCGCTGCTGGAGCCGCCGGAAGCGCTCGCCCGGACCGCGTTCGGCCGGGTCGGCCGCGAGGTCGGGGAAGCTCTTCCGGGACAGCTCCTGGGTCATCAGCCTGGCGAACTGCCCCCGCTGGAACCCGACCAGGCTCGCGATGACGGCGAGGAAGAAGAGCGCCACCCAGGCGGACCCCGCGCCGGACCCGTCGGAAAGGCTGTCGCCGAACCCGTCGGAGCCGGAGGACCCGGTGCCGTAGGGGTCGTACGAGGTGGAGCCGCCGGAGTAGCCGTCCGGTTCGGGATCGTCCTCGAACAGACCGAAAAGCGCGCTGCCGAGCACCAGGAACCCGATGAGGACCAGCGAGATCCGCCCGTACCAGCGCATCAGGAAGGCGAGCACCCGCCGGTGGACAGGGGGTTCGGCCGCCGGGCCCCGGACCCAGGGTGCGAGGGCCAGCAGCACACCGGGGAAGAACACGGTCGCGACGATGCCCCGGGAGAGGGCGGCGCCGAGCAGCCAGGCCGCCAGGATGCCCGCGGCCCACCCCAGCTGGGCGCGGCGGGCGCGCAGGGCGTGGGCGAGGACCCGGGCGGCGTCGAAGCCCGCCGACGGGGCCACGAGGCGCTGCTCCTGGACGTACAGCTGCTCGATCACCGCGTCCCGGTAGCCGTCGTGCAGATGGACCCCGGCGCACAGCAGCCGGCTCGCCTCGCTCGCGGCGGGGTGCACGGGCGGCTTCCCGAGCAGATCGTCCTGGCCCTGCGACGGCCGTGGCACGGCGCGGTCGGTCACCGGCTCCTCATCCCCCTGAAGATCGAAAGGGGCCAATGTAAGTGAGGAGGGGGTGCACAGGGGAGGCGATTGTCGGCCAACTCCCACCCGGTGCGAAGGCGGGCGGGCACGCGCGAGCGCCCCCGGCAGCAGGTCTTGGGTGCTGCCGGGGGCGCTCGACGTACTGACGGGTGCGGGTGCGGCTCAGATGAGGCCGAGCTCGCGGACCGCGTCGCGCTCCTCGGTGAGCTCCCGGACCGACGCGTCGATGCGCGCACGGGAGAACTCGTTGATGTCCAGGCCCTGGACGATCTCGTACTTCCCGTCCTTCGTGGTGACCGGGAAGGAGGAGATGATGCCCTCGGGGACGCCGTAGGAGCCGTCCGACGGGATGCCCATCGAGGTCCAGTCGCCCTCGGCGGTGCCGTTGACCCAGGTGTGGACGTGGTCGATGGCGGCGTTGGCGGCCGAGGCGGCGGAGGACGCGCCCCGGGCCTCGATGATCGCGGCGCCGCGCTTGGCGACGGTCGGGATGAAGGTGTCGGCCAGCCACACCTCGTCGTTGACGGGCCCCAGATCGTCAGCTTCTTGATGTCGGAGACGGCGGCGCCGGTCTTGGCGGCCAGCTGCGAGATCGCGCGGTTGTGGTCCAGGCGGGTCATCGCGGTGAAGCGCTCGGCCGGTACGTCCGGGGCGGCGGCCTGCGCGATGAGCGCGTTGGTGTTGGCCGGGTTGCCGACGACGAGGACCTTGATGTCGTCCGCGGCGTGGTCGTTGATGGCCTTGCCCTGCGGCTTGAAGATGCCGCCGTTGGCGGCGAGCAGGTCGCCGCGCTCCATGCCCTTGGTGCGCGGGCGGGCGCCGACGAGCAGGGCGACGTTCGCACCGGCGAAGCCGACGTTCGGGTCGTCGGTGATCTCGATGCCGCGCAGCAGCGGGAAGGCGCAGTCGTCGAGCTCCATGGCGGTGCCCTCGGCGGCCTTGAGGCCCTGCGGGATCTCCAGGAGGCGCAGGTTGACCGGCACGTCCGGGCCGAGCAGGTGGCCGGAGCCAGCGGTCAGGCTATCGGACCCGGCCGGGCCGGACCGCCCGCCCCCCTGTGGCACCGCACACAAACGGTCACGCACCGCACGCGCGGGCGGTGCGTGCTTGCGATGCGTACGTGCGTGCGTGCGGGGGGGGTGTCCCGGCCCCGCCGCACCGGTGTCACTCGCCCGCGTCGGTGCAGCCCTTCGTGCCGGAGGTGAGCGTGGCGCAGGCCTTCGCGTCGGACGCCTTCTTCACCGCGACCATCGGGGTGTACGCGTCGGTGTCGCCCATGACCTCGCCGTTCTGGGGGTCGGCGCCCCCGGTGATCTGCACGGTGTCGCCGATCGCCGCCTCGGTGAGGCGGGCCCAGGCGGCGGAGCAGACCTTGCTGTACCGGACCTCGACCTTGCTGCCGCCGACCACCGCGCTGGCCACCGTACGGGCGAACTCGCCGCCGCAGCCCATCGCCTCGGGGTCCTGCCCGGCGCAGTCCGCACCGCTGCACTCGACGCCCACGGGCAGCTCGGTCGCCTCCGTGGTGGGAGTCGCCGTCGGGGGCGGGGTCGCCTTGGCCGCGTCGTCGCCGCCCGGCGCGAGCAGCACCGCGCCGACCACGACGATCAGCGCACCGACGGCCCCGACGGCGAGCATGAGGCCCTTGCGGCGGCCGCCGGGAGCCTTGCCCGGTCCGGTGCCGCCCGCCTTCCCGCCGGAGCCGGCGTTGGCGTTCTCGGGCGCGTTCCGCTCCGGTCGCCGCCCGCCCTGGTGCGGCACGCCGTCGTACGGCCGGTCCTGGTGACGGGCCGGTGCGGTGCCGCGCTGGGCGGGGACGATGAGCCGGCGCGTGTCGTCGTCGCCGGGCTCGTGGGCCCCGCCGCCGTACGGGCCCTTGGCGTGGGCGTCGCGGGGCGGGGCGTCCGTACCGGCCGGACCCGCGGTGGCGGGGACCCGTGCGCCGGAACCGGACGCGCCGCGCCGGCCGCCGCCGGAGGAGGGCCGGCCGGACCGGCCGCCCGCCGGGGCGCCGGGGGCCGCCGTGCCGAGCTCGCCGAGCGCGGCACGGGCCTGCGTGATGCGGATGGCCTCCATCGTCATGTCATGACGCATCTCGGCCCGGCTCCAGGCCCGCTCCGCCAGCTCCCACATGGTCGTGAGGTGGTGCTGCGGGGTGCCCGTCACCTCGGCGAGCGCCACGACGGCCCCGCGCGGTGCGAGCAGCCGGCCGTTGAGATACCGCTCCCAGGACGTCTTGCTGTAACCCGTGCGGTCGGCCACGGCGTTGATGTTCAGTCCGCTGCGGTCGACGAGTCGGCGCAGCTGGCTGGCGAACTCCCTGATCTGCGGGTCGAGCTCTTCGGGCAGTGCCTTCCAACGAGGCATGGCGTTTCCCTTCCCCCCTCATGTCCCCCGGACGTGCTTGCTGTACCCCGCTGCGACCGGTCCTCCGGCCCGAGCATCCCCCGGTCCGTCCGCCGTCGGCCCGTTCCCTTCCGGACCGTCAACCGGACTACCCACGAGGATGCGCGAATCCAGGGTGTCAGTTCCTGACGAGGGGGCGCACGGGAGCATTCGGGACGGGGTACGCATCTTCACGCGCCTCGAACACTGCGCCGGTCCTTGCCCGGCCACTGCTCTGCCTGCTCCGTGCCGCTCGGTGTGCCGTGACAGTCTGCCATCGTTGCGCGGCGATCACACCGTGCCGGAATGGTCACTTCCGTGCCACAGGCCACAGTGAGCGCTTGTTCCCGACTTTCATGTCCATGACGCTGGAGTCCGGACGGGGCAAGGCCGCCCATCTCGCCGCATACCGGGGCTTCTTGCCCGGTAGGCCCCGTTCCGCCGTGGTGTCCGTCCCCCCTCGGGGGTGGGGACGGCCACCACGGGCACGCCCTAGCGGATCGTGAAGCGGACCGCGTCTTCGAGGATCGGGACGTCGAGCCACGGCTCGGGCTGGGCGACCAGGGCGAGCAGCACGATCAGTGTGCCCATCACCCCGTACGTGACGAGGTCGGTGAAGCGGGACCTTACCGCCAGCATCCCGACCGAGGGCACCACCCAGCGCAGCACGGCACCGGTGATCAGCGCACCGCCGATCAGGATGGTGCCGATGCGGAACGCCTGGTCGAACGGGTCCAGGGCCACGATCAGCAGGCCGAGGCCCGCCGCGCAGAGCACGGTGAGCAGCGGCCACTGCCGGGCCGGGGCGGGCGCGTCACCGGACGCCGCCCGGCCGCCGCCCTCGGGCCGGGCGGTGTCCCGGGTGAACCGCGGAAACCGCCGCGACCTGCGGGGCCGGCCGGTCGGCGCGGGGCCGTCGGCCGGAGCGAACCCATCGGCCGACGCGGCGTCGCTCTGCCCGGCGGAGCCGCCGGAGCCGCCCGAACCACCGGAGCCGCCCGAACCACCGGATTCGCCCGAGCCATCGGATTCGCCCGAGCTATCGGATTCGCCCGGACCGCCCTGCCCGTCGGCGGCATCGGCGGAGGTGCCGTCGGCTGCGGCGCGGCCCGCGCCGCCCTCGTCGGAAGCACCCTCGCCGCGGCCGCCCTGCCCGTCGGCCTCGGCCCGGTCCGGCTCCTCCGGCTCGTCCGTCGCCCGGCCCGCCGGGGCGGGGTCGGCCGGACTCCTACCAGCACCCATGGGGGTTCCCTCCGGATCCGGCCGTCAGCCCGCGGCGGCGGCGTCGGCGGCCTCGGCGGCGGCCCGCTCGGCCGCCTCCACCACGTTGACCAGCAGCTGCGCACGGGTCATCGGGCCGACGCCCCCGGGGTTCGGGGCGACCCAGGCGGCCACCTCGCGGACCCCCGGGTGCACATCGCCGACGATCTTGCCGTCCGCGTCCCGGCTCACGCCGACGTCGAGCACGGCCGCGCCCGGCTTCACGTCCTCGGGCTTGATCAGGTGCTGCACTCCGGCGGCGGCGACGATGATGTCGGCCTGGCGCAGGTGCGAGGAGAGGTCCCGCGTGCCGGTGTGGCACTGGGTCACCGTGGCGTTCTCCGACTTACGGGTCAGCAGCAGCGGGATCGACCGGCCGATGGTGACGCCGCGTCCGACGACCACGACGTGCGCCCCGTTGATCTCGACTCCGTGCGCGCGCAGCAGCTGGACGACGCCCTGCGGGGTGCAGGGCAGCGGGCCGGTCTCGTTGAGGACGAGGCGGCCGAGGCTCATCGGGTGCAGCCCGTCGGCGTCCTTCGCCGGGTCCATCAGCTCCAGGACGCGGTTGGTGTCGATGCCCTTGGGCAGCGGCAGCTGGACGATGTAGCCGGTGCACTCCGGGTTGGCGTTCAGCTCCCGGACGACGTCCTCGATCTCCTCCTGGGTGGCGGTGTCGGGGAGTTCGCGCTGGATGGAGCCGATGCCGACCTGGGCGCAGTCACGGTGCTTGCCGTTGACGTACCACCGGCTGCCCGGGTCGTCCCCGACGAGCAGGGTTCCGAGGCCGGGAGTGATCCCCTGGGCCTTGAGGGCCGCCACACGGACGGTCAGATCGGATTTGATCGCGGCAGCGGTGGCCTTGCCATCGAGAATCTGGGCAGTCATGGGCCCATCCTCGCGGATGACCCCGCCCGCATACCAATTGCCGGTGCCACGCCCGTACGGGACATTGCACTTGCACAACGTCCCGGGCCCCGGACTGGACAAACAAGGGTCCCGCTTATAACGATGAAGGCCGCGGTTGTACGGGGGGCGGGCCGCTGATCGATGTCCTTCCTCCGTGTGGCCATCTCGTCCCCACACGTCTGTTGAAGGAACACCCCTTATGAGCTTCGGCGACCCGAACAACCCGTACGGGCAGCAGCCCGGTCAGCCTCCCCAGGGCCCGCCGCAGGGACAGCCCGGTTACGGCTACCCGCAGCAGGCTCCGCAGGGCGTCCCGCAGCAGGGCTACGGCTACCCGCAGCAGCAGCCCGGCTATCCGCAGCAGCCCGGCCAGCCGTACGGGGCCTACCCGCAGCAGCCGGGTTACGGCGGCCAGCAGCCCGGTTACGGCGGCGGCATGCCGGAGCTGGCCCACTGGGGTCTGCGCGTGGGCGGGATGATCATCGACGGCCTCGTCGTCGGTGTCCCCTACCTCATCCTCGGCGGCATCGGCGGGGCCATGGGCGACTCCGGGGGTGCGATCTTCGCCCTGCTCGGCTTCGTGGCGCTGATCGGTCTCGCCATCTGGCAGCTGTACCAGGAGGGCACCACCGGTCAGACGATCGGCAAGAAGGCCGTGGGCATCCGCCTGCTGCGCGAGGCCGACGGCCGTCCGCTCGGCTTCGGCATGGCCTTCGTCCGCCGCCTGGCCCACTTCCTGGACAGCCTCGCCTGCTACATCGGCTGGCTGTGGCCGCTGTGGGACGAGAAGAAGCAGACGTTCGCGGACAAGGTCTGCTCGTCCGTGGTCGTCAAGGCCAACTGACGCTCCTTTCCGGACCCTTCCGGACATGCCGCGAGGGCCGCACCCGATCACGGGGTGCGGCCCTCGCGGCATGTCCGGCGACGGCAGCCCGGTCAGTCGCCCCGTACGCCCGGGATCTTCGCCGGCTCCGGTGTCGTGCGCTCCATCACCACGAAGCTGCCCCCCCGGTGCTTGAGCCGGTAGCGCGCCTCCGGATGCAGCTGCTCGGCGTACGCCACCGGGTCCTGGATCGGGCGCGACCAGCCGAAGTCCAGGTTGATGGCGACGATGTCGGGTGCGGTGCCCGGGGCTCCGCCGACCCAGTAGACGGTGCGGTCGGAGGTGAGGTGGGCCATGAGCGTGATGTCCGTCTCGACCCGCGCCCCGGCCGGGATGGCGTCCAGCGCCGCCCGGGCCGCCTGGCTGCGGGCGTCGTCGGTGCGGTAGGTCTCCGGGCGCAGCAGGTCGCGCAGCGGCAGGTGCTGGGTCATCGCGACGGCGATCGCGGCGGCGACGGGCACGGCGACCTTCGCGTACGAGGCGAGCCAGGGGCGGCGCGATCCGCGGCTGCGGCGGACGCCGTCGGCCAGCGCGAGGAAGAGCACCGGCATGAGGATCGCACTGTAGTGCCAGACCATGCCCCAGTGGTTGCTGTCCTGGGAGAGCAGCCGCCAGCCGAGCGTCGGGAGGATCAGCAGCGTCAGCGGTGAGCGCAGCGCCATGAACGCGGTGATGCCGATCAGGAAGACCAGCATCTCGATCTTGACGGAGGAGTTGAGGACGCCGAGGACGGAGTCCAGCATCGAGACGTCCTGCTCGCCGTTCTTGTCGATCTTCGTCCAGTAGTCGTAGCGGCCTGCGCTGCTGGCCGCCGGGATGAGGACGACGAGGGTGACGACGAAGGCGGCGACCCCGAAGGCGGCGAGCAGCGCGCCCTGGAGGCGGCGGCCGTACACGAAGAGCAGGAAGCCGACGACGGCGACGGTCGCGCCGAGGTCCTCCTTGACCAGGACGAGCGGGAGCGACCAGAGCAGGGCGGCCGTGTACCGCTTCAGGAGCAGGGCCCGGCAGACGAGGGCCAGCAGCGGTACGGCGAACGCGATCTCGTGGAAGTCGGCCTTCACCGCTTCCTGGATGCCCCAGGACAGTCCGTACGCGACGGTGACGCAGAGCCCGGAGCGCCCGCCGAGGATCTGCTGGGTGGTGCGGCCGACGACGACCGCGCCCAGGGCGAACAGCGCGGCCTGGGCGAACAGCAGGGACTCCGCGGACGGCCAGAGCCAGTACAGCGGGGCGAGCAGCGCCACGATCGGGGAGAAGTGGTCGCCGAGGATCAGATAGCCGGGGCCCTTGATGTCGACGACCGGCGCGTCGAACCCGGCGTACGCCCGGACCTCCTGCTCGAAGATCCCCAGGTCCCAGGAGGGCGAGCCGAAGCGGGCGTACTGGAAGTACGCGTAGAGGAAGTAGAGCGCGCAGAGGATCGCGCCGGCGATGAGGTACGGGCGCAGGGGTACGCGCTCGGCGGCGGCGTCCGGGTCCGTGCTCGGGGAGTCGCCTGCCGGGCGGGTGTCCGGGGCGGCGTCGGGCCCCGGGTCCTGGGCGGGCAGGCGTCCCGGCTCCGACCGGTCCGTTCCACTCTTGTTCAGCTCAAGCACGGTGACTGTCCCTGCTGGGGATTGCTACGGCCGTGTCATTAGAACAGAGCGGCGAGCCGATGCCGTACGACGGACACGGCGGCGGCCGCACCCCCGCGAAGGGGTGCGGCCGCCGCCGAATGCCTCGGCGATCAGTGGAAGAAGTGGCGCGTGCCCGTGAAGTACATGGTCACGCCCGCCTTCTGCGCGGCCTCGATCACCAGCTCGTCGCGGACGGATCCGCCGGGCTGGACGACGGCCTTGATCCCGGCGGCCGTGAGGATCTCCAGGCCGTCGGGGAACGGGAAGAACGCGTCGGACGCGGCGTACGAACCGGTGGCCCGCTCCGCGCCCGCCCGCTCGACGGCGAGCTTGGCGGAGTCGACCCGGTTGACCTGGCCCATGCCGACGCCGACCGAGGCGCCGTCCTTGGCGAGCAGGATCGCGTTGGACTTGACCGCGCGGGACGCCTTCCAGGCGAACGCCAGCTCCTTCAGCTCCGCCTCGGAGAGCGCGTCGCCGGTGGCGAGCGTCCAGTTGGCCGGGTCGTCGCCGTCGGCCTGGAGGCGGTCGGCGACCTGGAGCAGCGCGCCGCCGTCGATCGGCTTGACCTCGAACGCGGCGGTGGGGGCCTCGGGGGCGCGCAGCACGCGGATGTTCTTCTTGCGGGCCAGCACCTCCACGGCGCCGTCCTCGTAGGCCGGGGCGACGATGACCTCGGTGAAGATCTCCGCGACCTGCTCGGCCAGCTCGACCGTCACCGGGCGGTTGACGGCGATGACGCCGCCGAACGCGGAGAGCGGGTCGCAGGCGTGCGCCTTGCGGTGCGCCTCGGCGACGTCGGCGCCGATCGCGATCCCGCACGGGTTGGCGTGCTTGATGATCGCGACGCAGGGCTCGGCGTGGTCGTGGGCGGCGCGGCGGGCGGCGTCGGTGTCCGTGTAGTTGTTGTAGGACATCTCCTTGCCGTGCAGCTGCTCGGCCTCGGCGAGGCCGCCGTCGCCGGAGGTGTAGAGCGCGGCGGGCTGGTGCGGGTTCTCGCCGTAGCGCAGGACGTTCTTGCGGGCGAAGGTGTCGCCCAGGAACTCCGGGAGGCCCGAGTCGTCGGCGGCCGCGTAGTCGTCCGCGAACCAGGAGGCGACGGCCACGTCGTAGGCGGCGGTGTGCTGGAACGCCTCGGCGGCCAGCCGCTTGCGGGCGGTCAGGTCGAAGCCGCCCGCCTTCACGGCCGCGAGGACGTCCGCGTACCGCTCGGGGCTCGTGACGACGGCCACGGAGGGGTGGTTCTTGGCGGCGGCGCGGACCATCGAGGGGCCGCCGATGTCGATCTGCTCGACGCACTCGTCGTCGGAGGCCCCCGAGGCGACCGTCGCCTTGAACGGGTAGAGGTTCACCACGACCAGGTCGAAGGGCTCGACGCCCAGCTCGGCCAGCTGCTCGCGGTGGGCATCGAGGCGCAGGTCGGCGAGGATGCCGGCGTGGACGCGGGGGTGCAGCGTCTTGACGCGGCCGTCCAGGCACTCGGGGAAGCCGGTGAGCTCCTCGACCTTGGTGACCGGGACACCGGCGGCGGCGATCTTCCCGGCGGTGGAGCCGGTGGAGACGAGTTCGACGCCCGCCTCGTGCAGACCGCGGGCGAGGTCTTCGAGCCCCGTCTTGTCGTAGACACTGACCAGGGCGCGGCGGATGGGCTTATTCACCGACATGACCGAGATGAACCTTTCGTCCCTCAATGCGATGACCGTCACGGGCGATCCGCCCCACGGCCTCGACGAGCAGCGAGCGCTCGACTTCCTTGATGCGTTCGTGGAGGGCGGCTTCGCCCTCCGGGGTGTCCTCCTCGGTCACCTCGACCACGCCCTGCGCGATGATCGGACCGGTGTCGACACCGTCGTCGACGAAGTGGACGGTGCAGCCCGTGACCTTGACGCCGTACGCGAGTGCGTCACGCACTCCGTGGGCGCCGGGGAAGCTGGGCAGCAGGGCGGGATGGGTGTTGACGGTCCGGCCGCCGAAGGCGGCGAGGAACGCCGGGCCGACGATCTTCATGAAACCGGCGGAGACGACGAGGTCGGGACGGTGCGCGGCGACCTGTGCGGCGAGCGCCTCGTCCCACTCGGCGCGGGTCGCGTGGTCCTTGACCCGGCACACGAACGTGGGGATTCCGGCCTTCTCCGCACGCTCCACGCCACCGGTCCCCGAGCGGTCCGCGCCGACCGCGACGATCTGCGCCCCGTACCCCTCGGGGTCGTCGCCGATGGCGTCGAGGAGCGCCTGGAGATTCGTACCGGATCCGGAGACCAGCACGACCAGCCGGGCAGGAGAGGCGGGGGTGGGCGGGGAGGCCACGTCGGGGCCCTTTCTCACGTGATGACCGCGTGGTGACGCAGGTGC
>NZ_QWFA01000233.1 GCF_003501885.1 Streptomyces globisporus | reverse complement strand
CGCCTGCGGCCCCCCACCACCTCGGGAGTCCCCTCGTGATTTCACGCCGAATGTTCCTGACCGGCGCCGCCGCATCGGCCGCGGCGCTCACGTACCCCGCCTGGGGCACCGCGCTGAGCCCGCGCGCGTCGGCCGCCCCCGCGACCTGCGAACTGGCCCTGGAGAACAAGTCGTTGCCGGGCACGGTGCACGCGTATGTGACCGGCCATGAGCTGGGCACCGACCGCTGGGTGCTGCTGAAGCCGGACGGCGGCGTCTACCGCCCCGACTCCCCCGGCGCGCCGCAGACCCCGCTGCCCGTCGACTGCGCCATCCCGCTCAAGGGCGCGGGCGCGGGACCGGTCGTGCTGACCCTGCCGCAGATGTACGGGGCACGGGTCTACTTCGTCCGCGACGACAAGCTGGACTTCTTCCTCAACCCGGGCCCGTCCCTGGTGGAGCCGGCCTTCGCGACACCGACGGACCCGAACTACGGGCGGACCTGGGCGTTCGCCGAGTTCACCTTCAACACCGAGCAGTTGTACTCCAACATCAGCTACGTGGACCTGATCACCGCGCTGCCGATCGGCATCACGCTGGAGGGGGACGCAACCCATGTCGTGACCCCGCACCCGGAGGGCGCGGTGGAGCGGATCGCGGAGGACCTCACCGCCCAGGCGGCCGCCGACGGGCAGCCCTGGGACAAGCTGATCACGCGGGACGACGACGGCAAGGTGCTGCGGGTCGTCTCGCCGCAGAACATCATGGCCCCGTACTTCGACCGACCGGACGAGATGCCGTTCCGGGGCCTGTTCGAGGCGCAGATCGACGAGGTGTGGGAGAAGTACCGCTCCGAGGACCTGCGCATCGACCTCCAGGGCGGCCGGGGCACGCTGGCGGGCCGGGTGAGCGGTGACGTCCTCACCTTCGAGGGCGGCCACACCTTCACCAAGCCGGAGACGAAGGACATCTTCACCTGCAACCACGGCCCGTTCACCAACAACCCGGGCGACTCCGACGACAAGAAGGCGATCCTGGCGCGGCTCGCGGCGGGCTTCAACCGTTCGATCATGCTGAGCCACCCGAGCCAGCCGAACGGCACGTCCACGGCGGACTACTACAAGACCGCGGTCACCAACCACTGGTCCCGGGTGGTCCACGCGAACAGCCCGATCGGTTACGCGTTCCCGTACGACGACGTCCGCCCGGACGGGGAGCCGGACGTCTCGGGCGCCGCGCACGACGGGAACCCGCGCCGCTTCACGGTGAGCGTGGGCTCCTGACACCCGCCCGGCAGGTCTGCGCGTGCCCCCGCCCGCCCGGCGGGGGCACGCGCATGTCCGCCCCGGGCCCGTCGTGGGCCGAGAGCCGATATCTCATCAATTGACACGACGTGTGGCGTTCTTGACTTCGTCCCACCGCCCCGGGACGGTGCCGTATGCGAATGAACCGACTCCCCCACCGGCTGCTCACGGCGCTCGCCACCGGACTCCTGCTGACCGCCGCGGCCCCGGCGCACGCGGACCCCGCCCCGCCGCCGTCACCCGCCCCGCAGGCCTCCGGCGCGCACGGCCTGCGCGCCTTCCAGCAGAGCTACGGCCTGCCCGCGACCGGCCGGGTGGACACCGCCACCGCCCACCTGCTCAAGACCGCCCCGGACAGCAAGCTGCGGACGTTCTTCGCCGCCCCGTCCGATCTCGGCCCGGAGCAGCTCTCGCACGCCCGGACGGTCATCGGCGTCGGAAAGGGGGCGGAGCTCTCCGAGGAGGCCCAGGTCATCGCCCTGATGACGGCGATGCAGGAGTCGAAGTTCGTCAACTACACCTCGCCGGTCGACCATGACTCGCTCGGCGTCTTCCAGCAGCGCCCGAGCATGGGCTGGGGCACGCCGTCGCAGATCACGCACGTACCGACCGCGTCGAAGTCGTTCTACGGGCTGCCCTCGCCCAGTGCCAATCCAGGGCTGCTCCAGGTCGACGGCTGGGAGTCGATGGAGCCGGGCGACGTGTGCCAGGCGGTCCAGCGGTCCGCGTATCCGGACCGGTACGCGCAGTGGGAGGACTTCGCCCGGGACCTGCTGGAGCAGGAGGGCCCGGACGCCGACCCGATCCCGTAGAACGCGCGGGAAGGGGGCCGCCCCGGTGCGGGACGGCCCCCGGAGAGGCTCCCCTGTCAGCAGCCGCCGCAGTTGTAGTAGGTGACGTCCCAGTGGTTGCCCTCGTCCGCGTAGATGTTGCCGGATCCGGACTGGTATTGGCGGGCGCCGTCGCCGCGGGTGCCGATGTAGGTGAAGGTGCCGGTGACGTAGTTGTTCACGCAGGTGCTCTTGGCGAAGTCGAGCTTGTAGCCGTTCCAGTGCGAGTACGTGCCGCCGGCGTGCCCGGTCTCCGTCCCTCCGGTGATCCTGAGCGCGCAGCCGGTGGCGCTCTTGAGGGTCTGCGCGCCCTGGGCGCTGGCCAGGTTGAGCTGGTCGAACGAGGTGCAGGTGGGGTTGTTCCGGTTGGAGCAGCCACCGGAGGACGACCAGGTGATCCCGGACGAGCTGAACCGGGAGGTCGCCTGCGCGTGGGTCAGCTTGGTCACGGCGTGCGCCTCGGTGGCGCCGCCGCCGAGGACGCCGATCCCGGGCGCGAAGAGCGCGCCGAGGACGAGGGCCAGGGCGGTGAGGGCCGAGCGGAGTCGTGGACGGGTCACCATGGGGGGATTCCTCCTGCTCATGACAGAACGGTGGGCGTACGGGCACGGGTCCGCACACCGGGGGCAGGGAGATAGTGCCCGAGTTCTACGCGCGTCGCCAGAGGGCAGGGACGCTCCGAGGCGCCCCCGCATCCACCCGCACCACACCCGCACAGCCCGAAAGGTTGAAACTTGAACAAGATGGAGTTACAGTCAATCTCGTTGAAGGTTAAACAACCTCCACGCACACGTCCCCCGAGGAGGAGCCATGGCTCTGTTCAACCGCAAGTCGACCGCCACCGCCCCGACCGCCCAGACCACCGCGGTGGACCCGGCGCTCGCCGCCCTGACCGGCACGTACGCCCTGGACCCGGCGCACAGCAGCATCGGTTTCACGGTGCGCCACGCGATGGTCACCAACGTGCGCGGCTCCTTCGGCGAGCACGAGGGCACCCTGGTGCTGGACGGCACGGACCCGGCGAACTCCTCCGCCTCCATCGACGTCAAGATCGCCAGCGTGGACACCGGCATCGCCGACCGCGACGGCCACCTGGTCAGCGGCGACTTCTTCGACGCCGAGAAGTTCCCGCTCATGAGCTTCCGCTCGACCAAGGCCGAGCAGCTGGGCGGCGAGGCGTACCGGATCACCGGCGACCTCACCATCAAGGACATCACGCGCCCGCTCTCCATCGACCTGGAGTTCAACGGCTCCGCCACCGACGTCTACGGCAACGAGCGCGTCGGCTTCGAGGGCAGCGCCGACATCCTGCGCTCCGACTGGGGCCTGACCTGGAACGCGGCGCTGGAGACCGGTGGCGTGATGGTCAGCGACAAGGTGAAGCTGACCTTCGACATCTCGGCGATCAAGGCGGCTCCGGCGGCCTGACCTCGTCCGTTCTCACGCGCAGCGCCCCGCACCCGGATCCCCCGGGGACGGGGCGCCGCGCGTGCGCACGGAGGTCAGCTACTTCGCGGCCTTCTCCGCGAAGAGCGGGACGACCTTCTCCAGCGCGTACGAGACGGACAGGATCGAGTCCGTGGCGAACGCCTGCGAGATGTCCTTGTCGTCGAAAACGATGGCGTTGCCCGCCTTCACCGACGGGACGGCCTTGTACAGCGGGTCGTCGCTGATGTCCGTGGCCGGGATGCCGATCGGGGTCATGACCGTCAGGTCGGCGTCGAGCAGGTCCAGGTTCTCCTTGGAGACGGACACGGAGAAGCCCTCGCCGGCCTGGGCCTCGGCCTTCGGGTTGTTCTTGAAGCCGAGCCGCTCGACGAAGTCGATGCGCCCGGTGCCGCCGACGTAGACGCCGAAGCCCTCGGACGTACGCGAGCCGACGGTGATGGTCTTGTCCTTGAACTCGGGGTGGGCCTTCGCGGCGGCCTCGAACTTCTTCTCCGTCTCCGCGATCAGCTCCTTGCCCTTCTCCGGTACACCCATGGCGGCGGCGATCATCGTGGTCTGCTGCTCCCACGAGAGCTTGTACTGGTCGCCGCCTTTCGGCACACCCACGGTCGGGGCGATCTTCTTCAGGGTGTCGTAGCGGGTCTGGTCGCCGCTGGACTTGGTGTCCAGGATCAGGTCGGGCTGGAGGGAGGCGATCTTCTCGAACTCCGGCTCCATCGTGCCGATGAGCTCGGGCTTCTTGTCGTACATGCCCTTGGCCCACGGGCCGACGCCCTCTCCGCCGAACGGCAGCCAGTCGCTGGCCCCGACCGGCTGGCCGCCGAGCGCGAGCACGGTCTCGGCGTCGCCCCAGCCGAGCGCGACGATGCGCTGGGGCTGCTTGTCGACGGTGACCTCGCCGAACTTGGTCTCCACCTTGGCGGGGAAGTCGCCTTCGGACGCACCGCCGGAGGCGGAGGAGGACGCGGAGCTGTCGGAGTCGTCCGACGAGCCACAGGCCGAGAGGCCGACGAGCAGGGCGGCGACGGCGCCGGCCACCAGGACGGGGGTGCGGCGGGCGCGCCGGGCGCGGGAAGCGGAAGCGTTCATGCCCTTTAGGTTAGCCTCACCTAATGACAACGGTGCCATCGGGTTGACCCGCATGCCCCGCTTCCCTGCACCCCGGGTGTCCGCCGCCGTACGGACAAGGCTCAGGCGGCCTGGTCCTTGATGTGGTGGCGGCCCAGCGGCACGACCATCGGGGTGGCCGACGCCGGGTCCTCGATCACCGAGCAGCGCATCCCGAAGACCTCGCCGACCAGCTCCGCCGTCACGATGTCGACCGGCCGGCCCTCCGCGACGATCCGCCCCGCCTTCATCGCGATCATGTGGTCGGCGTACCGGCAGGCCAGGTTCAGGTCGTGGAGCACGGCCACCATCGTGACGCCCTGCTCGCGGTTGAGGTCGGTGAGCAGGTCGAGGACGTCGAGCTGGTGGCTGGCGTCGAGGAAGGTCGTCGGTTCGTCGAGCAGCAGGATGTCGGTGCGCTGGGCGAGCGCCATCGCGATCCACACCCGCTGGCGCTGGCCGCCGGACAGCTCGTCCACCGACCGGTCGGCGAGTTCGAGGACGTCGGTCGACAGCAGCGCCTGCGCGACCGCCCGGTCGTCCTCGGCGCTCCAGCGGCGGAACCACCCCTGGTGGGGGTAGCGGCCGCGGCCGACGAGGTCGGAGACGGTGATGCCCTCCGGGGCGGTGGGACTCTGCGGGAGGATGCCGAGCACGGAGGCGACCTCCTTGGTCGGCATCTCCTGGATGGACCGGCCGTCCAGGAGGACCGCACCCGCGGAGGGGGCCAGCAGCCGGGCCATCGCCCGCAACAGGGTCGACTTGCCGCAGGCGTTGGGGCCGACGATGACCGTGATCCTGCCGGGCGGCACGGCCACGCTCAGACCGGGGACGATCTCGCGTTCGCCGTAGCCGAGCCGGACGTCCCGGGCTTCCAGAGTGTGTTCGGCCACGACAGGGCCACGCCTTTCGTCGTCGTCTTCTCGATACGTCGCCATGTCCGGGGACTTCTCCATCTCAGCCCCCGCTGCCGACGCGGTTGGCGCGGGCCAGGAGCAGCAGCAGATACGGGGCCCCGATGATGCTGGTGACCACGCCGACCGGCAGCTGCACCGGGAACAGGTGCTGCGCCGCGAAGTCCGCGACCAGGACGATCAGCGCCCCGGTCAGGGCGGCCTGCGGCAGGGCCGCGCCCCGGCCCGGGACCAGTCGGCGGGCGATCGGAGCGGCGACGAACGCCACGAACCCGACGGGCCCGGCGGCGGCGGTCGCGACCCCGGCGAGCGCGGTCGCGCAGCCCAGCAGCGCGAGCCGGACGCCCTCGACCTTCGCTCCGAGCCCGGCCGCCGCGTCGTCCCCGAGCTGGAGGGGGTGCAGCGCGTGGGCGGCGAGGACGGTCAGCGGTACGAGGAGGCCGAGGGCGATGAGGAGCGGCCACATCTGGTTCCAGGAGCGGCCGTTGAGGCTGCCCGCGAGCCAGCGGAACGCCTCCTGCGCGTCGGTGACCTCGGAGCGGGCCATCACGTACCAGACGATGCTGGAGAGCCCCATGCCGACGCCGATGCCGACGAGGACCAGGCGCTGTCCGGCGATGCCCTGCCGCCAGGCGAGCAGGTAGATGGCGGCTCCGGCGACCAGGGAGCCGGTGAGGGCGCTCGCGGACAGGGCGAGGCCACTGACCTGGAAGAGCAGGGCGGCGGTGACGGCGACCGCGCTGGCCCCGGCGCTGATGCCGATGAGGTCGGGGCTGGCGAGGGGGTTGCGCAGCACGGTCTGGAAGACGGCTCCGGAGAGTCCGAACGCGACGCCGACGAGGATCGCGAGGAGGGCGCGGGGCAGCCGCAGTTCCAGCACGACGAACCGCGATCCGCCGTCGCCACCGCCGAACAGGGTGGCGACGACCTTCCCGATGGGCATCACCATGTCGCCGAAGCTGAGCGAGAGCCCGAACACGACGACCACGGCGGCGAACAGGCCCGAGCCGACGAGGACGGAGCGGCGCAGGCCCCGGCCGCGTACGTCGGAGACCTGGCGTACGGCGTCGGCGAGGCGCTCCTGGTCCGCGCCCGGGGCGCCCTTCGCCACGACGGGTGTCCGGTTCACAGTTCCACCAGCTTCCTGCGGCGGACCAGCCAGATGAAGGGGATGCAGCCGATCGCGGCCGTGATCACGCCGACCTGGACCTCGCCGGGTCGGGCGATGACCCGGCCGACGATGTCGGCGACGAGCAGCATGACCGGGGCGAGCACCATGCTGTACGGGAGCACCCAGCGGTAGTCGGGCCCGGTGATGAGGCGGGCGGCGTGCGGTACGGCGAGCCCGACGAAGCCGATGGGCCCGGCGACGACGGTGGCCGCGCCGCAGAGGATCACGACGGCCAGGGCGGAGACCATCCGGATGGCCCCGACGCGCTGGCCGAGGCCGCGGGCGAGGTCGTCGCCGAGGGAGAGCGCATTGAGCTGCGGCCCGAGGGCCAGGGCGAGGACGGTGCCGACCAGGATGAACGGCGAGACCTGCCACAGCACCTCGGAGCTGCGGGCGGTCAGCGCACCGAGCTGCCAGAACCGGAACTGGTCGTAGCTGCCCCGGTCCTGAAGCAGGATCGCGCTGGTCACCGAGGTGAGGACGGCGGCGGTCGCGGCCCCGGCCAGGGCCAGCTTCACCGGTGTCGCGCCTTCCCGCCCGAGCGAGCCGACCCCGTACACGAGGAGCGCGGCGAGCAGCGCGCCGAGGAAACCGAACCAGATGAACTGGGTGGCGACGGTGAACCCGAGCAGGGTGATCGAGCACACGACGGCCACGGACGCGCCGGCGTTGATGCCGAGGAGCTGGGGGTCGGCGAGGGGGTTACGGGCGACGCCCTGCATCACCGTGCCGGCGAGGCCCAGCGCCGCACCGGCCAGCAGCCCGGCGACGGTGCGCGGGATGCGGACCTCCTGGACGATGAGCTGCCCCTTGACGGCCGTGTCCGGATCGAGCACCCCGTCGACGACATCGCGGAAGGGCACGTCCCCGGAGCCGATGGCGAGACTGGCGACGGCGGTGAGGAACAGCACGGCCAGGGCGGCGAGCAGCCCGAGGGCGAGCACGGGCCGGCTGCGCTTGCGCCGCGCCTCCTTGCCGCCGCCGGCCGACGTCTCCCTCCCCTTCTCCAGGAAGGTCGAGCCGCTCACGACCCGGCCGCCGGGGCAGCCGGAATGCGGTGGTGCACTGTTGTTCGTTCCTCACGCTGGTTCGTCGGCGCCGGGGAGCGCCCCCGGCGCGCGGGAGACGCCCTCATCGGGCGGTCCACCCCGGACGGGAAACACAAGAAGGCCCAAAGTAAGGTCACCCTAACAGCGCTGCCGGCGCGGCGCGCTGCCGCACCCCACGAGCTCCGGAGCACCGCCTTGTCGTACGCCGCAGACCCCACCGTTCCCGCCACCGGTCCGCTGGCCGGGGCCGTACTCCTGGGCTCGGCGGACGAGCTGCGCGAGCTTCTGGGCACCCCGCACCCGATCGTCATCGACAAGGTCCACGACCGGCTCACCGACGACGACCTGGACCTGCTGGCCCGCTCGCCGTTCTGCACCCTGGCCACGTCCGACGCGGACGGCAACTGCGACTCCACCCCACGCGGCGGCACCCCCGGCTTCACCCATGTCCTGGACCGGGGCACGATCGCCCTCCCCGACCGCCCGGGCAACCGCCGCGCGGACAGCTTCCACAACATCCTGGCGAACCCGCGGGTGGGCCTGCTCTACCTGATACCGGGCGCGATGGACGTCCTGCGCGTGAACGGCCGCGCCCGCATCCTCACGGACGCCCCGTTCTTCGACGCGATGACGCTGAAGGGCCAGCGCCCGAAGCTCGCCCTGGTCGTCGAGATCGACGAGATCTTCCGCCACTGCCCGGCGTCGCTGAAGCGGTCGGGGGTGTGGGCGCCCCAGACGTGGGCGGGGGCGGAAGA
>NZ_QWFA01000232.1 GCF_003501885.1 Streptomyces globisporus | reverse complement strand
TCCGACTCCCGGCCCGGGGCCCGGGGGCGGGGGGCGCGGCCCGGCCCCGGCCCGGGAGTCGGAGGGGTGGCCTGCGCAACTCCTCCGCCGCCCGTTCATCTCCACTTGACGTTCCGTCAACTCCGCACTCCTACAGTCCTGACGCGCGACCCGCCGGTCCGTCCGGAGCGGCGGGCCACACTCATGCGTGGAGTGATCGTGGAACGTCGGAACTTCTTGCGCACCGCGGTGATCGGCAGCTCGGCGGCGGCCTTCGGCGGCACCCTGTGGCGGGGCGCCGCCTTCGCCGACCCGGCCCAGCCGGCCACCGGCCCGTACGGCGCGCTCCAGGCGGCCAACGGGGACGGGATCCAACTGCCGAGCGGCTTCACCAGCCGCGTGATCGCCCGCTCCGGGCAGACCGTGCCCGGCACCTCCTACCGCTGGCACAGCGCGCCCGACGGCGGCGCGACGTACGCCGACGGCTCGGGCTGGATCTACGTCTCCAACGCCGAGGTGTCCCCGAGCAGCGGGGGCGGGGCGAGCGCTGTGCGGTTCAACTCCTCGGGGACGGTGACCTCCGCGTACCGGATCCTGGGCAACACGAACAACAACTGCGCGGGCGGAGCCACCCCGTGGAAGACCTGGCTCTCCTGCGAGGAGGTCACCCGGGGGTACGTCTACGAGACCGACCCGTGGGGCGTGAACGCGGCGGTGCGGCGCCCGGCGATGGGCCGCTTCAAGCACGAGGCGGCGGCGGCCGACCCGGACCACGGCTACATCTATCTCACCGAGGACGAGAGCGACGGCCGCTTCTACCGCTTCCGGCCCACGACCTGGGGGAATCTGTCGAGCGGCACGCTTCAGGTGCTGGTCGCGGGCACGGGCACGTCCGGCCCGGTGAGCTGGGCGAACGTACCGGATCCGGCCGCCTCCTCCACGCAGACGCGGCACCAGGTGTCCGGCTCGAAGGTGTTCAACGGCGGCGAGGGCTGCTTCTACGCGGCGGGCACCTGCTGGTTCACCACCAAGGGCGACAACCGGGTGTGGGCGTACGACGCCACCACCTCGTCGATCTCGCTCGCCTACGACGACTCCCTGGTGACGGGCGGCTCCGCCCCGCTGACCGGGGTGGACAACGTCACCCGGTCCGGGTCCGGCGACCTCTACATCGCGGAGGACGGCGGGAACATGGAGATCTGCCTGATCACGCCGGACGACACGGTGGCCCCGTTCCTTCGGATCACCGGCCAGTCCGGTTCGGAGATCACCGGACCCGCGTTCTCGCCGGACGGCAGCCGCCTCTACTTCTCGTCGCAGCGCGGGACGAGCGGCAGCTCGTCCGGCGGCATCACGTACGAGGTGAAGGGGCCGTTCCGCGGCTGACGCGGACGCCCGCGTGCGCCGGGGCTCCCCCGTGCCCCCGGCGCACGCCCTTGCGGGCCGGGCCCGCTCAGCCCTGGGCGGCGGCCTCGTCCATCCACATGACCTCCCAGATGTGGTGGTCGGGGTCCTGGAACGAGCGGCCGTACATGAAGCCCATGTCCTGCGTCTCGCCCGCCGGGAACCCGCCGGAGGCCAGCGCCGCGTCGGCGATCTCGTCGACCTTCTCGCGGCTGTCGGCGCTGAGGGCGAGGATGACCTCGGTCGCCGTCGAGGCGTCGACGACGTCCTTCTTGGTGAACTCCTTGAAGCGCTCCTCCGTCATCAGCATCGCGAAGATCGTGTCGCTGATCACCAGACACGCGGTCCTGTCGTCGCTGAACGCCGGGTTGGTCGTGAATCCGAGCTTCCCGAAGAAGCCCACCGTCGTCTCCAGGTTCTTCACCGGCAGGTTCACGAAGATCATCTGAGCCATGGTCGCTTCCTCTTCCTCTGTCCCGTGGCGCCCGCGGTGTTCCGTCCGGCGCTTTCGATGGTTAGACGGCGGGGCCGCGCAGAACTCATCGTCGTCGGCAGGGAAATTTTCCGGGGCGCCTGGCGGCACCCTAGTGGAGGGTGAGCGGGGCTCCGCCGCGCAGCAGGGAGCCGCCGAGCGGCGTCAGCGTGTGGAGGACCGAGCTGCCGTGGCGCAGCGTCAGGACGAGGCCCGCCTCGCGCAGCACGGAGGCGTGCTGGCTCGCGGAGGCCAGCGACACCCCGGCCCTGCGGGCGAGTTCGCTGGTGGTGCAGCCCGTCCCTATCGAGGAGAGGACGGCCGAGCGGGTGTGCCCGACGAGCCGGCCGAGCCAGGGGCCCGGCTCGGCGAAGACCGGGGCGCCGGGGTTGGCCACCGGATAGACGAGGACCGGCGGGAGCGAGGGGTCCCGGTAGACGACCGGCGTGCCCCGGCAGAAGAAGGATGGCTGGAGCAGCAGCCCGCGCCCGTCGAGATACAGATCGCGGTCGAAGGGGTAGTCGGCCTCCAGCACGGGTGAGCGCCACCGGATCATCGGCGGCAGGGTGGCCAGCAACTCGTCCGTGCCGCCGTCCAGCAGGGCCCGGCCGCGCACGGCCCGGTCCGCCTCGACACTGGCCCGGATGTGCGGCCAGTAGGGCTCGACGGCCGCCTGGTGGTAGCTGCGGAGCGCGCCGATGAGCCGGGTGAGCGGTTCGGCGCGGCCCTCCATGAGCGCGGCGGGCAGCGCCGCGCCGGCCCGCCCCGCCCCGGCGGCCCGCTGACCGACCGGCCGGTCTGTCCACTGCCGCGTCCGGCCGGCGGCCAGCAGCTCCAGCTCCTCGTGGACGCGGTCGGCGGGGGTGTCGCGCAGGGCCTCGGTGCCGGTGTCGAGTCCGAAGGGTTCGGCGCCCTCTTGGGAGGGCGTCAGGAAATCCGGGAAATAGCCGCGGGGCGGAACGACCGCCGCCAGCAGCTGTGCTTCACCATTCAACCGCGCCCGGGATTCCGTACGCCATTTCCCGAACACCGTCGAAGCACGCCGGTCCCTGAGCCGGTGAAAACTCAGAACGGTTTCCCACAAGGCGTCCGGTCTCGTGGCCATCCGCACCCGCGAAAGGTCCAGCCTGGACACATGGATCCGCAGCACTACTCCCCCACCTGTTGCATCCGCAATTGCCCCCACCGAAGGGTATGCGGACCGTCACAGGAGGTCACCACGGGGTTTCGGCCAGAAGTGAAAGGCCTCGCCCCGTTCCGCTTCACCGATGAGGCTGTACGACGTCGGGTACGCATCCGGTGCCCACCGGATGAGCACGTGAAGGCCGTGGGGGGCTTTGTGTGTTCGGCGGCGGTGGGCGACGGTGCGGCTCCGTACCCGACGGGGGTAAGCCGGGTGCGGTCCATGGGTGGGGATCCATGGACCGCACCCCGGTCCGGCTCCCGGCCGTCACCCGAATTTCTTTGCGCATTAAACGAAGCAATGTGCTCTGCGCCACATTCTTCGCGCTCCATTCGGTGCGCACTCCTGACGGCTTCTCCGTATCGCCGGTCATTTCCGCGCACGCCCCTCCCGTACCGCCGGTCACATCCGGCCCCGGCGGCCCCCTTACCGCCGGTCACTTCCGGGCGGCGCAAAGCGAAGCGGCGGCACCCCCGCACAGGGTGCCGCCGCTTCCGGGTGCTCCGGGACCGCCGCCGGGCCGGTGCGCCCGGTGAGGGCCGGGCTCGGCTTCCGGGGCGGTCCCGGAGGGGCAGGCCGCTCGGCGGCCTTGGTCGGTGGGCAGGGCTGTTCGTGCAGCCCTGCCCCTGAGGTCCGGGGTGTTCGTGCACCCCGGACCGTGAGTCCGGGTCAGCGGCTGTCGCTGCCCCGGGACTCGGCTGCGGCCCGGCCCGCCTCCAGGCGGGCTACGGGGATGCGGAACGGCGAGCAGGAGACGTAGTCCAGGCCCACCTCGTGGAAGAAGTGCACCGACTCCGGGTCTCCGCCGTGCTCACCGCAGACGCCGAGCTTGAGGTCCGGGCGGGTGGCCCGGCCGGCCTCGACGGCGCTGCGGACCAGCGAGCCGACGCCGTCCTTGTCGATCGTCTCGAACGGGGAGACCCCGAAGATGCCCTTCTCCAGGTACGCGGTGAAGAACGAGGCCTCCACGTCGTCGCGGGAGAAGCCCCACACCGTCTGGGTCAGGTCGTTCGTGCCGAAGGAGAAGAACTGCGCGGCCTCGGCGATCTGGCCCGCCGTCAGCGCGGCGCGCGGCAGCTCGATCATGGTGCCGATGGTCAGCTTGAGGTCGGTGCCGGTGGCGGCCTGGACCTCCTCGATGACCCGGTCGGCCTCCTCGCGGACGATCTCCAGCTCCTGGACCGTGCCGACGAGCGGGATCATGATCTCGGCGCGTGGGTCGCCCTTGGCGTTCTTGCGGTGGGCGGCGGCCTCGGCGATCGCCCGGACCTGCATGGCGAACAGACCGGGGATGACCAGACCGAGGCGCACGCCGCGCAGGCCCAGCATCGGGTTCTGCTCGTGCAGCTTGTGCACGGCCTGGAGGAGCCGCAGGTCGTTCTCGTTGGCGTCCTTGCGGGACTCGGCGAGCGCGACGCGCACCGACAGCTCGGTGATGTCGGGCAGGAACTCGTGCAGCGGCGGGTCCAGGAGGCGGACCGTGACGGGCAGCCCGTCCATCGACTCGAACAGCTCGATGAAGTCGGCCTTCTGGAGCGGCAGCAGCGCGGCCAGAGCGGTCTCGCGCTCCTCGTCGGTGTCCGCGAGGATCAGCTTCTCGACCATCTCGCGGCGCTCGCCGAGGAACATGTGCTCGGTGCGGCACAGGCCGATGCCCTGGGCGCCGAAGCGGCGGGCCCGCAGGGCGTCCTCGGCGTTGTCGGCGTTGGCCCGTACGCGCAGCCGGCGTACCCGGTCCGCGTACGCCATGATCCGGTGCACGGCGGCGACCAGCTCGTCGGCGTCGTCGGCGCCCGCGTGCATGCGGCCCTCGAAGTACTCGACGACCGGGGAGGGCACGACGGGGACCTCGCCCCGGTAGACCTTGCCGGTGGAGCCGTCGATCGAGACGAGGTCGCCCTCCTCGATCACGGTGCCGCCGACCGTCATCCGGCGGCGCTTGGTGTCGACCTCCAGGTCCTCGGCGCCGCAGACACAGGTCTTGCCCATGCCGCGCGCCACGACCGCCGCGTGCGAGGTCTTGCCGCCGCGCGAGGTGAGGATGCCCTCGGCGGCGATCATGCCTTCGAGGTCGTCGGGGTTGGTCTCGCGGCGGATCAGGATGACCTTCTCGCCGGAGCGGGACCACTTGATCGCGGTGTACGAGTCGAAGACCGCCTTGCCGACGGCGGCGCCCGGCGATGCGGCGATGCCCCGGCCGAGCAGCTCGGTCTTCGCCTCGATGTCGAAGCGCGGGAACATCAGCTGGGCGAGCTGGGCGCCGTTGACCCGCTGGAGGGCCTCGGCCTCGTCGATCAGACCCTGGTCCACCAGCTGGGTGGCGATGCGGAAGGCGGCGCCCGCGGTGCGCTTGCCGACCCGGGTCTGGAGCATCCAGAGCTGGCCGCGCTCGATGGTGAACTCGATGTCGCAGAGATCCTTGTAGTGGTTCTCCAGGGTCTCCATGATCTGCATGAGCTGGTCGTACGACTTCTTGTCGATCGACTCCAGATCGGCGAGCGGCACCGTGTTGCGGATACCGGCGACGACGTCCTCGCCCTGCGCGTTCTGGAGGTAATCGCCGTAGACGCCCTGGTGGCCGCTGGCCGGGTCGCGGGTGAAGGCGACGCCCGTACCGGAGTCGGGGCCCAGGTTGCCGAAGACCATCGAGCAGACGTTGACGGCCGTGCCGAGGTCGCCGGGGATGCGCTCCTGGCGGCGGTAGAGCTTGGCCCGGTCGGTGTTCCACGAGTCGAAGACCGCGTTTATGGCGAGGTCCATCTGCTCGCGCGCGTCCTGCGGGAACTCGCGTCCGGCCTCGGACTCGACGATCTTCTTGAACTGCTTGACCAGCTTCTTCAGGTCGGCCGCGGCGAGGTCGGTGTCGACCGTGACCTTCTTCGCGTGCTTGGCGGCCTCCAGGGCCTCCTCGAAGAGCTCGCCGTCGACCCCGAGGACGGTCTTGCCGAACATCTGGATGAGGCGGCGGTAGGAGTCCCAGGCGAAGCGCTCGTCACCGGACTGGGTGGCGAGACCGGCCACCGAGGCGTCGGAGAGACCGATGTTCAGGACCGTGTCCATCATGCCCGGCATGGAGAACTTGGCGCCGGAGCGGACGGAGACGAGCAGCGGGTCGTCGGCCTGGCCGAGCTGCTTGCCCATGCGCTCTTCCAGCGCCTTGAGGTGCGCACTCACCTCGTCGCGCAGCGCGGTCGGCGCGTCGCCGCTCTCCAGGTAGACCTTGCAGGCCTCGGTGGTGATCGTGAAGCCCGGAGGGACGGGCAACCCGAGGTTGGTCATCTCGGCGAGGTTGGCGCCCTTGCCGCCCAGAAGATCCTTCAGATCCTTGTTGCCCTCGGTGAAGTCGTAGACGAACTTCTGGGGATCTTTGTTTTCCGACACGGGTCTCGACTCCTCGAGGACGCGGTGGCTGCCCTGACGGCGAGGAACATACCCAGATCGAAGGTGTATGGGTACGTCCACTTGGTCGTCATGCGGCCGCAACCACCCGTCCGCCAGCAGATCGAAAGGGTCGCCCGGCCGGAGCGCAGGAATCCTTGCCTTCACCTCCCGAAGGCAGCATGGCCGAAACTTGACCATAGCCGCTCACCTGAGCGGGGCACGGAGCAGGTGAGTCCACTTCTCGAAGGCAAGAGGGTGGCACTGAGTGCCACGTCTTCCAGAAGTGCAGCCAGTCGCTTTTCGCTCATCTGAGCGCAACCCCGATCAAGGGTGGCGTGAATCACGCCCGATTCGGACCCCGGATTTCAGGATCCGGACGCCTCGGGACGCCTCAGGCAGTCGCTGAGCATCCCGAGATCCACCTCTTCCAGGCTACGGGCGAAGGTCCTCCCCCGCGCGGGATCGACCGGCAGCAGCGAGGGCACCACCAGCACGGCACACCCCGCGGCATGCGCGGACGCCGTGCCGTCCGGGGAGTCCTCGACGGCCACGCAGGCCGAGGCCGGGACCCCGAACCGGGTTGCCGCCGCCATGTACGGATCGGGGTGCGGCTTGGTCCGTACGGTGTCGTCGGCCGAGAGAGTGAAGGCGAAGGGCGCCTCGGCCAGCGACCCGGCCACGACCGCGTCCACCACGCTGCGGGGCGAGGCGCTGACGAGGGCGAACGGCACCCGGTGCCGCTCAAGTGCGGCCAGCAGGGCGGCGGCCCCGGGGCGCAGCGGGGCGCCCGCATCGACCTTGCGATGGAAGGAACCGGTCAGCTCGGCGGCGACCTCGGGCAGTTCGGCCGCCGCCCCGCCCGTCACCGCGATCAGATGAGCGGCGGTGTCCGCGACGGCCCGGCCGACGACTTCCGGCGCGTCCGCGTCGGTGAGCCGGTGGCCGAGTCCGGCGGCGACCTCGTGGGCCGTCTCCCACCAGAGCATCTCGGTGTCGACGAGGGTGCCGTCCATGTCGAACAGCACAGCGGCGGGCGCGCTCATGCCGTCGCCGCCTTCCCGGCCCGCTCGTCCGTCACGGGGACGCCGGGGGCGGCGGGGCCTGCCGGGACGACGAGCACCGGACGCGGTACGGGCGTGACCCGGGCCCGTACGCCGGGCAGCAGGTCGACGGCGTCCCGGGACGACAGGTCGGCCTTGACCGCGACGCCGTCCGGGAGGTCGAGCAGGACCCGGGTGACCGAGCCGAGGAACGACGCGGAGACGACGGCGGCGGTGCCCTCGGCGTCGGCCTCGACGCGGACGCCCTCGGGCCGGATCAGCACGTCGACGGGCCCGCTGCCCGCCGGGACCTCGCCGTCGGCCGGCAGCACGGGCAGGGTGCAGTCGGCGACCTCGACCGAACCGGTGCCGGTCAGCCGGCCCGGCAGCCGGTTCATGGTGCCGACGAACTCGGCGACGAACGCGGTGGCGGGACGTTCGTACAGTTCGGCCGGGGGCGCGCACTGCTCCAGGCGGCCCGCGTTGAGGACGGCGACCCGGTCGGCCATGGAGAGGGCCTCCTCCTGGTCGTGGGTGACGAAGATCGTGGTGATCCCGAGCGCGAGCTGAAGGCGGCGGATCTCCTCGCGCAGGGTGAGCCGGACCTTGGCATCGAGTGCCGAGAGCGGCTCGTCCAGGAGCAGCACCCGGGGGCGGAGGGCGAGCGCGCGGGCCAGGGCGACGCGCTGCTGCTGGCCGCCGGACATCTGGTGCGGGAAGCGGCCGCCGTGGTCGGGCAGTCCGACCAGGTCGAGGAGTTCGGCGGCGGTGGCGTGCCGCTCGGCGGCGGACACCTTCCGTACGCGGAGCCCGAAGGCCACGTTGTCGCGGGCGTTCAGGTGCGGGAAGAGGCTGTAGGACTGGAAGACCATTCCGGCATCGCGCCGGTTGGCGGGGACGCGGGTGATGTCCTCGCCGTCGACCAGGACCTCGCCGGAGTCCGGCTGCTCGAACCCGGCGAGCACCCGGAGCGCGGTGGTCTTGCCGCAGCCGGAGGGGCCGAGGAGGGCGAGCAGTTCACCGGGTTCGGCGGTGAGGTCGAGCCCGTCGAGGGCGACGGTCGCGCCGAACGCCCGGCGCAGCGAGCGGAACTCCACCCGGGCTCCGGCGGTGGCGGGCGGTGCTCCTCCGGCGGGCCGGGCCGCGTCGGGGCGGCGGACGGCTGCGGCGGTGGGCGGGACGGGCAGGGCTGACATGGGCGGCTACTCCTTGCCGGGTACGGGGGTGGGGGC
>NZ_QWFA01000231.1 GCF_003501885.1 Streptomyces globisporus | reverse complement strand
CCCCCCCCCCCCCCCCCGCCGGGTCCGCTCCGCTCCCCACGGCGGAACCCGCCCGGCCAGGCGGGGCCGCGCTCCGCGCCACCCCGAGCGCTCCGCGCTGCCGGACGAAACCCATGCCGCTACGCGGCACGGGCGCGGCACCCCGCCAACCCCCCGCCCCCACCCGTATGCATTGACCTGCGAAAACGCGCGGGAAACCCCTTGGCATGACAGGGGAATTAGATGCACTTGTCTTGCTGGGCGGCGGTGGCATTCGGCCACGGAATGCATCCCTACCCACGCTCAAGGGAGTCTCAATGATGAAGTCAAGCCGCTTGCGCGACCGGCAGCTCGGGGGTGAAGACTCGGTTGTCGCGCAGGAGAGCCCACAGGACGCTGGCCCGTCGGCGGGCCAGGGCGATGACGGCCTGGACGTGTTTGCAGCCTTCGCCGCGCTTCTTGAGGTAGAAGTCCCGGTTCGGGCCCTCCCGGATGATGCTGGTCTGCGCGGACATGTAGAACACCCTGCGCAGGCGGCGGCTGTAGCGCTTGGGGCGGTGCAGGTTGCCGGTGCGGCGGCCGGAGTCGCGCGGGACGGGCACCAGCCCGGCCGCCGAGGCCAGGTGACCGGCGTCGGCGTAGGCCGCCAGGTCGCCGGCGGCGACGACGAACTCGGTGCCGAGTATCGGGCCCATGCCAGGCAGGGACTCGATGATCTCCGCCTGTGGGTGGGTGCGGAATGTCTCGCGGATTTGCTTGTCGATGTGCTTGAGGCGGTCGTCCAGGGCGAGGATCTGCGCGGCCAGGTCGGCGACGATCTGGGCGGCGACGTCCTCGCCGGGCATGCGGTCTGCTGGGCCTGGGCCGCCTCCAAGGCTGTCGCGGCGACCGCGTCGGCCCCGCGGACGCTGCGGTTGGCGAGCCAGGCCGTGAGCCGGGCCCGGCCGCGGCGGCGGATCGCGGCGGGCGTCTGGTAGCCGGTCAGCAGGACCAGTGCGCCCTTCTGCGAGCTGTAGTCGAAGGCCCGTTCCAGTGCGGGGAAGACGCCGGTCAGCGTGTCGCGGAGCCGGTTGATCATCCGGACCCGGTCGGCCACCAGGTCGGAGCGGTGGGCGGTCAGCAGTGCGAGGTCAGCGGCGAGTTGGGCGGGCACGTCGATTGCCGCGAAGTCCCGGCGGGTGCGCGCGGTTTCGGCGATGACGTAGGCGTCGCGGGCGTCGGTCTTCGCCTCACCCCGGTAGGCCCCCGACATGCGGTTGACCGTGCGGCCGGGCACGTAGACGGCCTGCTGGCCGTGGGCCGCGAGCAGGGCCAGCATCAGTGCGGAGGACGTGCCGGAGATGTCCACCGCCCAGTGGACCGTGTCGGCGAGGTCCAGGATCTCGCCCATGGCGGTCAGGATCGCCGACTCGTCGTTGTCGACCTTCTTCGACCACAGCGTCGCACCGGTCTCGTCGACCGCCGCAGCCCAGTGATGCCCCTTGCCCGCATCGATTCCGGCCCATACCCGGGCCCGTCGCTCGCTCACTCGCCCCTCCTCGCACCGTTCGGCATGCCGTCGGCCCGAGGAACACCCCGCTGTCATCTCCGTAATCAGCGACCGCACGAAGCGCGCACATCTCAATCAGCAGCCAGGGCGCCCCGGAGAGCCGGGCGGCCACTCCTTCGAAGCCACTGATGGCAGAGACCCATAAGCCACACCCGGCCCTCCCGGGCCGCCTAACAACTTACGGAGACCCATGTCCGAGCAGCCCACCCCCGTCGCGTCCGCCCAGGTCACCGCGCCTTACGGCCCGCTCGCCGACGCGCTCAAGATCGCCGCGTTCGGCACCGTCTGCGCCGGCCCCGCCCCAGAACGGCGTACTCATCGAGGCGACGCCACTGGCCTGACCCTGCGCACTCACGACTGGGAGATCGCCGTCTCCGTCACCGTGCCCATCGCGACCGTCACACCCCGGGTCACCCCCCGGCCGCTTGGGGCGGGCAGGCTGCTCGGGTTTCGCCGGTCCGCGAACGGGGTCTCCCCGCCCTATGAGCCGTGATCATTCATGCCTCATGATCCACTTTCGATTCACGGCGCTATCCCTGCCTCTTCCAGGTGAGGGTTCGCCACGTGAAGGCCGTGTACCTGACGCGCGCCCATCCGTCGTCGTCAGGATGGAGCTTGCGGGCCTCGGTGCTTTGTGCCGGCGAGTTCGCGAGGTATTCGTCGACGTTCTGTACACGCCACCCATCCAGGCGACCGCGCCGCAACTGGTCCTCGTAGTGGCCAAGTCTCACGTTGCAGGGCAGGCATAGCAGTCCGCGAACACAGTCCGGACAGCCGGTGCAGCACGTGTGGTCGTGATCGATCTGCCACCAGATCGGGCCGCTGGCCGCGCTGTCTCCCGGGCTGTCTCCGCATATCGCGCAGTAGTCGTCCTGGATGCGCAGGATCGCATTGACGCGCGCCAACGAGAGGTGGAACCGCCGCGCCTGGGCCACGGCTGGGCCGCACTCCAGGCACAAAGTCTTGCTGTACCGCTCGCCCTGGTAGATGAACGCGTCGCATATCCGGCAGTCGCCTGGATCACCGGCATCCTCGAACCATGTGCTCGTCACCGGGCTGAGGTTAGCTCTCGGCACTGACAGTCACGCCATGCAGCACTGGGGGAGGCGAGTCCCGCCCCACCCCTCACAGACGAAGAGGTCGACGCGCCTGAACCGACGTTCTGCACCCAGACCGAGTCGGTTCTTCTTGCCCTGTCGCGCATGGTTCGACGTACGCGCCCGCCCCGAAAAGAATCTTGAGGCCGGTGTCATCAGAACGGCGCCCTCGCGGCCCTTCGGTAAGAACGGCCGCCGCTCATGCACCTGAGCCCTTTATCGGCCGCACACTGAAGAGGAGGTTGGGCCGTGGAGGTCGCTGGCATCGTGGCATTGGTGCTCCTGCTGTTGGTCCCGAGTTTGAAGAAGCTCTTGAACAGCGTGGCGTACAGGATCCGAGCACGAGGCAAGGCTGAGATCATCCGCGCCGAGCGTGGGGGCGAGCACCCGGGGCGGGCGCCATCCGGTGGGCAGAAGCAAGCTAAGCACGAGAAGGGCAGGGTGCGGTGACTCAGCCGAAGGCAGTGACCGCCGATTCGCTGGCACAGGTGTTTGCGCAGTATCAAGGCGAGCTGACGGGTACGGCTGGCAGGCTTCTTGCTGACGCTGATGTGCCGGAGTCGGTGGCCGACGCCGACGACATCGTCAGCAGCGCCTTCGCCACGGCCCTGCGGAACCCCGGGGCTGTGCGGCAACCGCGCGCCTACCTGCACAAGCTGATCCGTACTGAGGTCAGGCACCTGGCTACGCGCCTCGGGGAGCACCGCCGCCTGGACGAGAAGCGTGCCGCTGACCCGCTGTGCCGCCTGGCCCCGCATGTCGCCGACTTCAGCGCGCTGGTAGACAACAGGGACGCGGTGCACCGCGCGGCTCAGGGCCTGTCGATCCCGCAGCGCACCGCAGTGTGGGCAACCCATGGACTCGGCCACACCCGAGCCGAAACGGCCAGCTTCATGAACAAGCATCCCGGCACGGTTGCCCGGCACTGCACGCGTGCCCTGGTCCTGCTGCGTGCTGCTCTCGCTGCCGCAATCGTGGGCGTCCTGACCTCCATCGGTTTCGCGGTCGGCGGCGCGCTCCAGCACACGATGCCCACGGACGACCGGCACAGTGGCCCGGCACTACCGTCGATGCCCGAGTGGCCGGGACCGGAGGCGCTCCCGGCGTTCCTCCTGGCCCTCTACGCTGTGAGCTGGCTGATCGTGACCGTTCGCGTGCGTGGCCGCCACCGTGTGCCAGCTGGCCTCCGCCAGCCTCAAGCAATGGCCCCGCTGGGTTCACTGACGGCCCGGAAGAATACGTCCACCGCTTCTGCGACCGGTCCGGGAGCATCGGCCCAAAACGCACTCACCACGCGTCAACCAATGCACCCAGACTCAGTAGGTGCTGGCATCGTCAGAGCTGTTGAAGCCTCTGGAACCTTCATCGCAGCAGACCGCGCCAGGTGAACCGCGGACGGCAGCCAGGCGCCTGGAGGGGCAACTTGCGCCCGTTCCTGCAAGGGCGGCTCACCGGCCGGGGGCTGCTGCACTGCTGGTGCCGCTTGACCGGGGGCGTGATAAACCGCCGAAGCTTCGACGGACGCCGATGGGAGCACGGCCCGACGCCTACCCCGCCAGCGTGGGCCGACCGGGAGCACCAGCAGGAGCAGCTCCGGCGCGGCGTCGACCGGCACCCTGTCTGCGAGGCCGACGACGGCCGCTGCCCGCAACCCTCGCCGTCGTCGGCGAGACCCAGTGCCCCGAGCATCTCGGGTGGCTGCTCTGCCCCGGCCACGACGGGCACACCTGCACTGCCCGTACCCGCGCCGGCGGCCGGGTGCGCCACCTGCCAAGACGAGGCCCGCTACGCCAGGCACGACGGCAAGCTGCCCGTGACGACGGCACCTGCCCTGGCCACACCAACCTCTTCGGCCGCGCCCCCATGCTCGGCGACCCGTACTGCGCCCGCGCAGGCGAAAATTCCGTCTCGTTTGTCGGACCCGGTTGTCAGACTGGGCGGATGAACGAGGGATCACGCGCCCAGTGGCTGGCATCGGCGCAGAAGGTCGATGCTCGCATCGAGGAACTCCGGCCCGAGGCCGATCGCCACGTGGTCGGGCAGCACGTGATCTCTCAAGTACTGCTGAAGCGCTTCGCCGCTCCGTTTGGCAGTAACGGGCTCAAGCTCGTCCCTTTCAACCTTGACCACCCCGACCGTCTGCACAAGATGGCGAGTCCTCGCCAGTGCGGCAAGGTCCCGCACTTCGCGCGCTTCGCCTCTGCCTCCTTGGAACAGCTATGGGGCAGGCTCGAGACACGGATACCCGACGCTGCGCGCGCGGTGGACCGAGGTGACGTCTTCCAGCATGAACACCATGTGCAGACCCTGAAGGACCTCATCGCCCTGCACCTGGTTCGGTCGCTGAACTACCGCAAGGTCCACGAGCGCATCTTCGCCAAGGTCTACACCGAGACTCGCACCGCCCTGCTCACCGACAAGTCCGAACTGCTGCGCCGCGCGGTACTGCAACGCAGCGGACTTCACCTCGCTGGACCGCAGGGCCTGGCCGCCGCAGCGGACGAGATCTTGAGCCCGCACGTGGCTAACTTCGAGAACGGAGCGGACTTCCGGGCTCGGATCGAGGACACCTTCGCCAAGGCGAAAGAGATGATCAGCGATGCCGGGCTGGAGATTTTGGTGCCCGCAGCCGGGGAGTTCCTCCTGGGCGACACCCCGGCCCTGGCCATCCAGCAGAGGGAAACCAGAACCGCCTTCAACGTAGCGATTGGCGACTCCACCGCCATCGTGTTGCCTTTCGGCCCCAGGCACCTCTTGGTCGGGCGGACCCCCCGCAACGGGCTGAGCATCACCACCGAGAACACGGTTGGCTTTCTCAACCGGCTGCAGATCGAGGCAGCAGAGCAGCGCGTCTACCTCCGGCCCCGCAGCGGCCAGGATGCCATCGTCCGCGGGTACCTCAAACAGGGCATCCGAAGTGCCAGGGGGCTCGCGCGGTGACCTCCGACCGTCTCAAGACCGCCGCCGCTGCGATGCTGGCCTCTGGCTCCGCAGCCGGCCCCGCCATGGCGCCTCATCAGCCTCCAGGGATGGACCGTGCGGCAGTGGAGGAGGAGCGCCGCTGGGTGGTCTGCCCAACGCACACTCAGCCCGCGTGGACCGAGCCTCAGCACAAGGAGACCCGGCGCACCCGCGGTCCTGACTCTCCGGATCGCCCTCGTTGAAGCCGTCGAGGCGGCCACCGCGTGGCACCGCGCACAGCACCATCGCGCCCAAGCCCGGGCCGCCACCCTCACCGGCGCCCCGCCGTCCTCCCGAACCGTACGGAGACACCCGCCCCGACGCGCGACCCCGCCGCAGCTCCGCCTGACACCAGTGCACCGCTCCGGACCCGTTCCGCACCGCCCCCAGCCCGGGCACGGGGCGCTCACGCTGAAGCTGCTCCTCACCCAAGGCGGGATAGCTGCCACCACCGTCGGCGTCCGGCCGAGCCTCTGCGGTGGCGAGGTAGTTGCGGCTGTTGAGGGTGTCGGGGTGGTCGGGTTCCAGGACGCGCTCGCGCTGAACCAGCAGAGAAGCGAAACCATGCGCTCACCTTCGGCGGGACAGTTGCCACCATCGTCGGCGTCCGACCTCGGCCAGCCGGGCCTGTGCGGTGGCGAGGTTGTTGCGGCTGACAAGGGTGTGAGGGTGGTCAGGACCGAGAAGGCGTTCCCGGGCGGCGAGGTTCTCGCGGTGGAGTCCGACGGCTTGGTGGTGTGCTCCGAGGTCGCTCAGGGTGAGGGCGAGGTTGCCGCGGCTGGCGAGGGTGTCGGGGTGGTCGGGGCCCAGAACGCGCTCGCGGTCGGCGAGGGTCTGGCGGTACAGGTCGACGGCTTGCTGGTCCTCCCCGAGCAGTTCCAGCGCGACGGCGAGGTTGCCGCGGCTGGCGAGGGTGTCGGGGTGGTCGGGGCCCAGAACGCGCTCGCGGTCGGCGAGGGTCTGGCGGTGGAGGTCGGCGGCCTGACGGTTTTCCCCCAGCGCGTGCAGGGCGTTGGCGAGGTTGTTGCGACTGATGAGGGTGTCGCGGTGGTCGGGGCCCAGAACGCGCTCAGCGTCCAAGAGCGCTTCGCTGTAGAGGTCCGCTGCTTGACGGTGCTCTCCAAGCCCCTGCAACGCGGTGGCGAGGTTGTTGCGGCTGGCGAGGGTGCTTGGGTGGTCGGGGCCGAGGACGCGCTCGTAGGCGGCAAGGGTTTCGTGTTGGAGGTCGGCGCCTTGCCGGTGTTCCCCGAGACTGTTCAGTACGACGGCGAGACTGTTGCGGCTGGCGAGGGTGTCGGGGTGGTCGGGGCCGAGGAGGCGCTCGCGGTCGGCGAGGGTCTGGCGGTGGAGGTCGGCGGCCTGACGGTTTTCCCCCAGCGCGTGCAGGGCGTTGGCGAGGTTATGACGGCTGCCGAGGGCTTCGCTGTGGTCGGGGCCGAGGACGCGCTCGCGGTCGGCGAGGATCTGGCGGTGGAGGTCGGCGGCCTGACGGTGCTCCCCGAGCTCGTTCAGCGTGTTGGCGAGGTTGTTGCGGTTGGCAAGGGCGTCGATGTGGTCATGGCCAAGATGGTCGGCCTCGGCGTCCAGTATGCGTCGACGGAGAAGGAACTCCTCGAATGACGCTCCTGCGAGGGTGAGGGTGTCGGCGAGACGGGTCAGAGTGTCGCAGGCGCTGTGGAAGTTGTGGGGTGCGTTGCGGTCGAGATGGGCTGGGAGATGGGCCGCGAGGAGACGCGCGGTGGGCCACCCCGTTCGGCCAGGCATGTTCGTCGTCGCTTCCACTGCTCGGGCGAGGTGTTCATCGATCGCCGCGAGCCAGGCGGTTGTCGGCTCGGGGCGGGCGAGGCTGTGAGCGGTGACCTCGCGGACCAGAGGGTGAAGCTGCAGTCGGCCTACGGCCGGGGAGCCGGGCGTGGGGCTGTCGCCTTCGGGTGTGTGGAGGAGCCCGTACTGGTGGAGCCCGGCGAGCGCGGCATCCACCGTGGCCGCGGTCGCGGGCAGCCCGGTGGCGTCCGTGACGAGCTCCGGGGTCATCAGGGTGCGGGGGATCGGTGCGGGTTCGAGGAGGGCGAGGAGCTGGAGGACGGGGCGGGCGAGCGTGTAGCCGTCCTGGTCGAGTTGGTCGAGGGAGAGGTCCCAGGTGTGCCGCACTACGCGGCGGGCGACCGCGGGATCGGTGGCTGCGGCCGGGTGCTCGGCGCCCAGCAGGTCGGTGAACTCGGCTTCGAGGGCGTGCAGGTAGGCGGCGAAGGTCCGGTGCCGGCTCGTAGGCACCGACAGGTACGTACTCGCGGCGTTCAATCCGAGGGGGAGTCCGCCGAGTCGGGCGGCCAGGGACTCGGCCTCGGCCTCGGTGCCGGCGTGCGGTGCGGCGTCCAGGAGAACAGCCGCCCCCGCGTTCTCGGAGAGGGGCTGGAGGTGCAGCAGGTCGGCATCCGGGCCCCAGGTCTGCCGACTCGTGTCCCGGCTCGTGACCAGCAGGAGTCCACTCCCGTGCGGGCGAAGCCATCCCCGGTAGGCGGCCGGCGGCCCTGCCCCGGGCCCGACGCGGGACGGCGCGTCGACGTTGTCGACCACGATCAGCCACCCCTTGACGGTGGCCAAGTGGTCCCAGACGGCGTCGACGAGCGAGACCCTGCCCGTGCGGGCCTCCTCCAGCCGGGATTCGGGGAGGCCGAGGATGTGCGCGGCTTGGGCGAGGTCTTGGCCGAGTTGGTCAGGGTCGTCGCGCCACCGGATCCACACCACCCCCCGCCCCTGGTCCCGGGCCTGCGCGGCGGCTTCGGCGGCGAGCGTGGTCTTGCCGAGGCCTCCGGCCCCGCACACCACGACCATGCCTCCGCCAGGCCCCCGCACCAGGGCGCTGATCCGCTCCAGTTCCGCGTCGCGTCCCCGCACCGGTGCCGGGACCGTCGGCGGGTTCATCGAGTGCCCCCCGGCGGCGATCCGCCCGAGCGGCACAGGCCGCACACCACCGTCGGGCGCTTCGGCGGCCAGGCGCCGCTCCCAGAAGAACAGCCCGAGCGACACCACGGCCAGCCCTGCGAACACCGACCACACCAGGACGGTGTTCTCCGCCCACTTCGGCGGCTGCGCGGTGACGTAGTTCGTCACGATCGCCACCAGGAACGCGATACCCGCCGAACTCCCCGACACCGCCGAACCCA
>NZ_QWFA01000230.1 GCF_003501885.1 Streptomyces globisporus | reverse complement strand
ACCCCCGCCCACCCGCCGGGCTACACCCCGACGGTAGCGGTGGCCACCCCGGACACCGAGCCCGCGTCCGAAGCCGCACCGCAGCCCACGCCCGCGCCGCGTCCCGGCCCCCGCCGTTCCGCCGCCGCGCTCCGGATCGCGGCACAGTTGCGGGAGACGTATGCGTCGACGGCGCCGTTCTGAGCGGGACAGCAGGCCGAGACGCTCCAGGGTGCGCCGGACCGACGCGCCCCTCGCCCCTTGTCCGGGGCCGTGGCCCGCACGAAGATCTACACAGTTCAGCAGCTATCAGGAGGTACCGCGGGTGACCGCCCAGCAGTCCAGTAGGCAGTCCAGCGGGCAGCCCGCACCGAGCACCGGTACGAGTCTCCCGCCCGGCGCCCAGATCGTCGTGCGCGACGAGGAATGGCTGGTCAAGAACGTCACCCGGACCGATCACGACGGCGACCGCATCGAGGCCGTCGGGATCTCCGAGTTCGTCCGCGATCAGGAGGCCGTCTTCTTCACGGGCCTGGAGCGGACCCGCGACGGCGAACCCGGCATCGAGTTGATGGACCCCGCCAAGACCACCCTGATCAGCGACGACTCACCGAACTTCCGCCGCAGCCGGCTCTTCCTCGAAGCGATCCTGCGCAAGACCCCGCTGCCCCAGTCCGAGCGCGGCCTGGCCCTCGCCGACAGCTTCCTCCTCGACCCGCTCCCCTACCAGCAGCGGCCCGCGCAGCTCGCCCTCTCGGGCCGGAACCTTCGCCCCCGCATGCTGATCGCGGACGTCGTCGGCCTCGGCAAGACCCTGGAGATCGGACTCACCCTCGCGGAGCTGATCCGCCGCGGCCGCGGCGAGCGGATCCTCGTCGTGACCCCGCAGCACGTTCTGGAGCAGTTCCAGCACGAGCTGTGGACACGGTTCGCCATCCCGCTGATCCGCCTCGACTCGGCGGGCATCGAGCGGATCCAGCGGGAGATCCCGGCCGGCCGCAACCCCTTCACGTTCTTCAAGCGCGTGATCGTCTCGATCGACACCCTCAAGAACACCGATCAGTACAAGCACCACCTGGAGCACATCCGGTGGGACGCCGTCGTCATCGACGAGTCGCACAACCTGATCAACCGCGGTTCGCTGCGCAACCAGCTCGCCCAACTCCTCGCGCCGCAGACGGACGCCCTCATCCTCGCCAGCGCCACCCCGCACAACGGCAACGCCCGCTCGTTCGCCGAACTGATCGCGCTGCTCGACCCGGCGGCGATCCGTGACCCGGAGCGCTACTCGGCCGAGGACATCAAGCACCTGTTCATCCGCCGCACCAAGGTCAGTGCCGAGGTACGGGAGAAGATGTCCGGCCAGTGGGCCGACCGAGGCCCCTCCGAGTCGGTGCACTGCCCGGCGACCCCGGCCGAGGAGAAGATCTTCGACGAGCTGGCGCAGGTATGGCTGCCCGCCGAGGGGCGCTCGGTGAGCGACGTCCCGCTCTTCCCGTACACCCTGCTCAAGTCCTTCCTCTCCTCGCACGCCGCCCTGAGCTCCACGGTCGAGGCCCGGATCAAGACGCTGGAGAAGAAGAACGCCCCCGACGCGACGGGCGCAGAACTGGCCGCCCTCCAGCGTCTGCGGGAGCTGACGGCCGATCTGACCGCGCAGGATTCCGGCAAGTTCACCGCTCTCGTCGAGCAGTTGAAGGCGATCGGCGTCGGACCGCGCAGCGAGACACGTGTCGTGGTCTTCTCCGAGCGCGTCCAGACCCTGGAGTGGCTGCGGTCCGCCGTACCGGCCGCGCTCGGCTTCAAGGGCAAGGCTCTGGAGGAAGCGGCCCGCGTGATGCACGGCGGCCTCTCCGACGAGCAGCAGATGCAGTGCATCGAGGACTTCGGCCTCGCCGACGCACCCGTACGCATCCTCTTCACCGGTGATGTGGCGTCGGAGGGTGTCAACCTCCACCGGCAGTGCCATCAGCTCATCCACTACGACGTTCCGTGGTCGCTGATCCGCATCGAGCAGCGCAACGGCCGTATCGACCGTTACGGGCAGATCCACAAGCCTCAGTTCCGCGCCCTGATCCTGACCAGCGAGGTGGACGGCGCGAAGGACGACCGCACGGTCGCCGAGCGTCTCCTTGAGCGGGAGGACGAGGCGCACCGCTCGCTCGGCACGGCGGAGGCGGTCTCCGGGCTGTACCGCCCGGAGGCCGAGGAGAAGTCGCTGATCCAGGACCTGCTCAAGGGCCGGACGGTCGACGAGTCGCTCCAGCACACCGCCGAAGAGGCAGGCGGCGCGGACGATTTCCTGGCCGACTTCTTCGCCCAGGTCGACGACGTGTCCGCCGAGCCCGCCGTCGCGGCCCCCGCATCGGACGGTTCCTCGGTCGCCCCGCCGAAGGCCCACGTGCCCCGTCTCTTCACGACCACCCGCGAGTTCGTCGACGAGGCGGTACGGGAGGTCTTCCCCGACGCCCAGCAGTCCCTCGGGATGGACCGCGACCCCGAGAACGGCCTCATCTCCTTCAAGCCTCCGGCCGACCTGGTGCACCGGCTGAAGGCGCTGCCTCCCGACTACCGCCGCGAACAGCGCCTGAGCGAGCGCCTCCTCGTCACTCTCAACCGCAAGCTGGCCGACCGAGCCCTCGTACGGGCCCGTGAGTCGGGCGCCTCCAGCTGGCCGGAGATCTCCCTGCTCACCGACCTCCACCCGGTCGTGGAGTGGCTGACCGACAAGGTCCTGGTGAAACTGGGCCGCCAGGAGGCCCCGGTCATCACGGCCGACGTCGACGCCCCCGTGTACCTCGTGCAGGGCATCTACTCCAACGCCCTCGGCCGCCCCACGGTCGTGAAATGGATGGCTGTCACCGGCGAGCACGTCACGGACGACATGGTGGGGACACTGCGCGAGGCAGGCATCGGCCCGACGATGGCCAACCCCTTGCGGCCCCACGACGCCGACGGCCTGCGGGCCGGTATCCCGGCCGCCCTGGAGGCAGCCGAGGCCTTCCTCTCGCGCCACAGCGCGGAGTGGGACAAGGCGCTCCTCACCCCGATCGAGGAGTACCGGCATCGTCTGGGCCAGTGGGAACAGCCCACCCTCGCCGGCGAGGAGACCAAGGACGACCTGTCCCGCCTCGCCGACTCCCTGCTGACGACGGGCCGGCCCATGCTGCGCGTCCTGGCCGTCCTCGATTCCGCCCACGGCTCCGCCGCGCACGCCTAGGAGAATCCCCATGACGTACGACTCCCTGGTCAACCGCGGTGACTACTTCTCCGCGCACTACCTGGCCGAGGTCTTCCCGAAGGACCTCAAGACCGGTCTCCTCGCAGCCTGGAAGACCCGCGAGGAGGAGGCGAAGTCCTCTGAGTCCGTGGATCAGGAACCGGCCCCGGACGCCCTCCCGGTCACCCCCCGTCTGGGGCTGCGCGCCCTGCGCCGCCCGTACTTCCGTACCCGCGCCTTCTTCGCGGAGGCGGCGGTCACCCACGACGACGCGACGACGTACGACGCACCCGAGTGGCGCGAGCGCGCCGCCTCCCTCAACTCCTCGACCCTCCGCGCCCTCGGCTACGACTCCAAGCCCCAGATCCTGACGGTGTCCCGGGCGGACCACACGTACGAGATCCCCGTCGCGCACGCCGAACCGGGCCTGGTGGCAGTCGACTGCGGCTGGGCGGCCGAGCCGGACGCGGCCCTGGACCCGGACGGCTCCGGCCGCCTCCTCACCCCCGTACAGCTGGACGCCTCCACCCTCCTGCGTACGGGCTCGAAGCTCGCCTCGTTCCTCTTCGCGAGCGAGGACGCGCCGCGGTACGTGCTGCTGCTCGCCGGCGGCGTGATCGTCCTGGCGGACCGGGCGGCGTGGGGCGAGGGCCGCTATCTCGCGGCCTCCCTGGACACGGCCCTGGACCGCAACAACACCAAGGACGGCCAGGAACTCGACACCCTGGCGGCCCTGTTCGGTGCGGACTCGCTGCGCACTCCGGAGGAAGGAGGCGAGAACCCGCTCGCCGGGCTCGTCGACAAGTCCACGAAGCATGCCGTGGGCGTCTCGTCCGAACTCCGTGACGGCCTGCGCGAATCGGTGGAACTCATCGCGAACGAGGTCCTGGCACGGATCGCCGGCCATGACGGCGTCCGCCTGGAGGACGTGAAGGAACTCCCGGAACTCTCCCGGCAGCTCACCCGCGAGTCGCTCCGCTACCTGTATCGCATCCTGTTCCTCCTGTACGCGGAGGCCCGCCCGGAGCTGGGCATCCTGCCGTCCGACTACCCGGAGTACCACCAGGGGTACGGCCTCGGCCGCCTCGGCGAGCTCGTCGCGGAGCGGGACCTGGTGGGCGAGAAGGCCCGCGAGGGTGTCTACCTGTACGAGTCCCTGGACCTGCTCTTCAGCAAGGTTCAGGAGGGCTACCGGCCGCGCCGCACGCACGGGGTGGGCGCAAAGGACTCCGAAGACGTCGGCCTCCGCTTCGAACCCCTCCACTCGAAGCTCTTCGAACCGGAGTCGATCCGCCTGATCGGCGCCGAGTCGGTCAAGGACCCCCGCCACGACGACGACTCCGACGAGGGCCCGCGCTACCTGGACACCCGACTCCGCAACGCGACCCTGTACAAGGTCCTGCGGAAACTGATGCTCACCCGGGGCAGGAAGGGTGAGCGCGGCGGCTTCATCTCGTACGCGCAGCTCGGCATCAACCAGCTGGGCGCGGTGTACGAGGGGCTGATGTCGTACGCGGGCCGCATCGCGGACGAGGAGCTGTACGAGGTCGCGAAGAACGGCGACCCAAAGGACGGTTCCTGGCTGATCCCGAAGTCGAAGACGGTCGAGTACGAGGATGCCGTCTTCGTCTACCACCGAGACGAGGAGACGGGCGAGGACGTCCGTGTCCGGCACCTCCCGGGTAAGTTCGTCTACCGCCTCTCCGGCCGCGACCGCCAGACCTCAGCCTCGTACTACACGCCGGAATCGCTGACGAAGGTCACCGTCCAGCTGGCCTTGCAGCACCGCCTCGACCAGGACGACACGGTCACCGAGGCCCGGGAGCTGCTGGACTGGAAGATCTGCGAGCCGGCCCTCGGCTCGGGCGCGTTCCTCAACGAGGCCATCAACCAGGTCGCGTCGGAATACCTGCGCCGCCGCCAGGACGAGACCGGCCACGCCATCGACACCGAGCAATACCCGATGGAGCTCCAGAAGGCCAAGGCATACATCGCGCTGCACAACTCGTACGGCGTGGACCTCAACTCGACGGCCGTCGAACTGGCCGAGGTCTCGTTGTGGTTGAACACGATGCACCCCGGCATGGAGGCGCCGTGGTTCGGCCTCCACCTGCGGCGCGGCAACTCCCTGATCGGCGGCCGGAGGGAGATCTACGGTCCGGACCGCCTGAAGAAGGGCGGCTGGCTGGGCGCCACGCCGGAACGCTTCCCTCTTACGGAGGCTTCGTCCGGGCTTCCGTCCGGCTCGGTCCACCACTTCCTGCTCCCTGCGAAGGAGTGGGGCGCGGTCGCCGCCGAGAAGGAGGCGAAGGCCCTGGCCCCGGAGGAAGCGAAGGCGCTGGGTGCCTGGCGCAAGGCGATCACGAAGTCGCCGAGCGCGAAGCAGACGGCCCGGCTTCAGGGGCTCGCGCGTCGGGCGGAGTACCTGTGGCAGCTGGTGGTGCGCCGCCTGGAGATCTCCGAGCGGGACATCAGCCGCAGGATCGACGTCTGGGGCGCGGAGCCGGAGTGGCTGCGGCAGCCGGTGGAGGCGGTCCAGCGAGAAGAGGTCCTGGCGGACCTTGAGGCGGTGGACACCCCGTACTGGCGGCTGAAGACGCTGATGGACGCGTGGTGCGCGCTGTGGTTCTGGCCGGTCCAGGAAGCGTCGCTGCTGAATGGTACGAACCCTCGATACCGGCAGGCGGCGGAGCTGGCGGAGCAGTCGGCCGTGTATGAGGTGGCGGTCTCGGGGGCGGAAGACGAAGAGCAGAACGAGGACGAGAGCGCCGGTGTCCTGATGTCCTGGGAGGAGGAGGCCCTCCCAGGTTTCGGCACGGAGGCCAAGCAGCTGTCCTTGACCCAGGAGGCCGTGGCCAAGCGCCGGATGGGCCGCCGCAAGGAGTCCATCGCCGACCGGCGCCGCGAGGTGATCCCGCTGGCAAACCTGGACGACTGGCTGGACTTCGCGGAGTCGCTGCTGGGGACGCAGGATGTGCCGGCGGAGTCGCTGATCGCGGAGTTCGAGTCGCTCACGGAGCTGACGCCGTATGAGGATGCGCTGCCGGATCTGATGGGGATGGACCGGTCTTATTGGCTGGAGTCTCGGTTTCCTTGGGCGGCACGGTCGAAGGACATTGCCACCCAGCAGGGGTTCTTTCATTGGGAGTTGGAGTACGCGCAGGTTTTCGAGCGGGGCGGGTATGACTTGCAGGTGGGGAACCCGCCGTGGGTGCGACCGGACTGGCAAGAGGACTTTGTCCTCGCAGAGCTGGAGCCGTGGTTCAAGCTGTCCGAAAAGCCGAGCGCCGAAGAGTGGCGCTTGCGCAAGGCAGAGACACTCAAGCCGAATCCAACGTTCCTACTCACCGAACTCGCCACCATTTCAGGCACAGTAGCGGCACTTACCTCCGACGCCATCTATCCAGAACTAGCGGGCACACGTCCTGACATGTATCGAGCATTCATGTGCAGGTCTTGGCTCAACCTCTCACCCGCAGGGCTCGCAGGATTGATTCACCCTGACACTCACTTCGGCGGAGTGAAGGAGGGGCGCCTTCGAGGTGCAACTTACAAGCATCTACGAATCCATGCACATTTCTACAACCGTGCCAACATTTTCCCCGAAATTCACGCAAACACCGAATTCAGCATCAATATCTACGGCTCGGCAGCCGAGGTGTCCTTCACGCACGTAAGTTGGCTTTTCGATCCGGTGACATTGACGGCCTCTCTCAAGCACGATGGAAATGGCCCCCTCCCCGGAATCAAGCACGAAGGCCGCTGGGAACTACGCTCGCACGCCGCACGCCTCATCCAGGTAGATGACAACCGCCTCACACAATGGGGCCGCCTAGCTGGCGAGACGAACACGTCCACCGAGAAGGCGCCACTTCTCTACCCTGTGACCACCGATGAACAGGGGGCAATCGAAGCTCTCGCAGCATTCCCCGTCCGCCTAGCCGAGTTCGCCCCCAGAATCAGTCAAGGCCACAACGAGACTCACGCCAAGAAAAGTGGACTCATCCGCTGGTCAACTAGCACCCCCCTCGACCTCACGGAAGTCGTTCTCCAAGGCCCTCATTTCGCCACTTCTACACCCTTCAACAAACAGCCTAACATTCCTTGCAAAACGAATCGAGATTGGTCGACTTACGACCTAACCACCCTCCCGGTAAATTCCGTTCCTCGGACAAATTACGTTCGTGGCACCGACCAAAACCATTACCAGGCATCCCATGACCTCTGGAACGGTCGCCCGTACACGGAGTTTTTTCGCCTGGCCTGGCGCAGAATGATCCCCTTCGACACCGAGCGCAGCCTCTTCGCAGCTTTGATCCCACCTGGCCCGACATACGTCTTCACCGTTAATTCCCTGTCAATGACAGACAATCAAACTACCGCACTCAACGCCGGCTTCTGGGCTTCAATTCCACTGGACTATCTCCTGCGTATCACCGGTCGGTCAGACCTGACTCCGGCAGGAGTGCGCCAATTTCCCGCCCCCGTTGCCGCGCACCCCCTCGCCGCACCGCTCCTTCTACGCACCCTCCGGCTGAACTGCCTAACCGACGCCTATGCGCCGCTCTGGAAGGACCTGTTCCACCTCACTTGGCCAGGCTACGAAAGCTGGGCGTACGACGGCTGGCTGGGACTCGACCCTCTTGCAGGGCATCTGACAAACACTTGGGAGTACGACACCCCCCTCCGAACCGAGCACGAACGCCGCGCAGCGCTCGTCGAGCTCGACGCGCTCGTATCCGTCTGGCTAGGCATCACCGCCGACCAGCTCGTCGCGATCTGCAAGTCCCGATACCCCATCCTCTCCGACTACGAGGCGCAGATGTACTTCGACGCCAACGGCCGAAGGATCGCCCGGAACCACAACAGCTACGGGCACGGCCAAACCAAGGAGATCTACCCGGCGCTCCTCGATCACCTGGCCAACCCAGCCACCACCCCGCCCCCCGAGGGCTACACCGCGCCCTTCTACAAGGCCGACCGTGAGACCGAGATGCGGGCCGCGCACGCGCACTTCTCCGCTCGGCTCGACGCGGAGATCGCCGCCGGCCGGTGGACACCTCCGGTGAAGGCAGACGAGTAGGAAGACGAACGGGCCGCGCCAACCGAAGTTGGCGCGGCCCGCGTTGTCGTACAGGTCAGTGCGACGCGAAAGCGACGAAGGTCGCCCACTGCTCCGCGTCGAAGCGCAGCATAGCCCCGGCCTTGTTCTTCGAGTCACGGACGTGCGTCGATCGGGCGGCGTTCGCCACCTCTACGCACTCTCCGCCCGATCCGGTGCTGTAACTGCTCTTGAACCAGGCCGACTCAGGCACGGTTCCGGCAGGCTCTTCGGTGTTCATACATCTCCCAGCAGCTTCTCAATGAGGGCCAGCGTCTCGCGCGGAGTGAGCGCCTGAGCCCTGAGGATGCCGTACTGCTCCTCAAGTTCTCGGACCGGCTTTCGCTCTGTGTACAGACGGCTGTCCTTGTACCCCTCCACGTAGGCGATCCTCCGCCCCTCTCGCGTTTCGATCAAGGTGAAGGGGCCTTCAAGTCCAGCGTGCTCCTCCACCTCGGTCGGCATCACCTGGATTTCGACATTGCGCCGCTGCCCGCAAAGGAGGAGCTGCTCCAGCTGACCGCGCATAACGGCCCGCCCTCCGAACGGACGGCGGAGGAGCGACTCCTCAATGACGAAGCTGATGGTGGGCAGCGGCGTTCGCGCGAAGATCGCTTGTCGGGCCAGACGCGCCGAGACCCGCTGCTCGGCAGTCTCCTCAGACAGCAACGGCCGCCACATGGCACAGACCGCCCGTGCGTACTCCTCGGTCTGCAACAGCCCCGGAACGGCCTTCGTCGCATACACGTGCAGCTCCACGGCCTCCTTCTCCAACTTCGCCGCACCCCGGAAGAACGCCGGGTACTGCGCCCGCGCGACCTCCTCCTTCATCTCCTCCAAGATCCCGCGCGCCCCAAGGAGCTCGTCCGCCTGGTCGATGAACTTCGGCGGCGGGATCCGCCGCCCCTGCTCGTACGCCGCGATGGTGGCCGCCGAGTATCCCGTCCTCGCCCCGAACTCCGTCCGGTCCAGCCCCGCCCACTCCCGGAACCGCTTCAGCTGCCGCCCGAACACCTGAAGGATGCCCGTCGCCCCCTGCTCGGCTTCATATCCGGCTTCCACTTCCCGATCGTCCATGATCCGCGCCTCCCACGCCCAACGCCCCGGCTGTCCCGCCGGTCACGCCCCGCATCGCCGACACCCTCCGCACCCACGCATACAGCCCGCACCCGTCCGCGCGTCACTCCTGGTCAACGCTACTCACGCAACGCCACCGTTGGCGGCATGAAATCTACAACTCACCCCACCCAGCCCACCCGCGAACTCCACGCCTCCGGACAGGAG